>JAISMU010000056.1 GCA_031276635.1 Deltaproteobacteria bacterium
CCGAGACAGAAAAAAGTTCCTATCCTTGCTAGTCACAAGATTATAAATGTATCTGGTCTTATCCGCGTATAAAAGATTCTCGTCAATTATTCGCGCGAATGACTGATTGCCAAGGGGTAAATCTTTAAGGGTCATTAAGCCAATCCTTTAATCCTCTAGTCTCTTTTGGAAGTCCCTGATGGAGGGCCGACTGGAGAGGCCTTTAAAATAACTGAGACTTTATTTTATTATGCCACCTTGGAAGTAGTTTTACAACAGAAAAAACTGAGTTTTTAGCCTTAAAATATTTTCTTTTATGTCTTCGCGAAAATCATTCTTGCCGGAATTAGGTCAAATAACATATTGATGCAATTAATCTTATTTTATTGCTTATTAAAATTTTTATATGTGTAATTTTAAATATTTATGTAAAAATAAGTCTCATTATCCAGCTTAGACGATTACTATTTTGGTCTAAATTAGATCCGTCGGCCAAAATCGCTAACTTCAGCGATTTTCCTGGCCCGGCGGTGGCGGCCTGGCGCGGCCTCCGCTCCAGGCCGGGCAGGGAAACCAAAAAACCTGGCGAGCCTTTTCCAGGCTCGCCAGGCGGCTGATCGCGGCCAGAGTCGAAATAACCCACAGGCCAGAAATTGGTAAACCCGCGGCGGGGCTCACTCAACTGGGTTTTTCCAAAAGCGTCTTAGTCAAGTCCGCCCCTTTGAAATTGGTAAAATCATCTATGTCGACCCGATAAAAGTCCGCCGCGTAAAGACTGGCCCCACCAAAATCGGTCCCCCGCAGGTCCGCCCCGCCGAAAACAGCCTGGTAAAGATCCGCGTGCCCGAAGAGAGTCTTGCGCAGATCCCCCCGGAAAAACACCGCTCCTTTAAGGCTCGAGCCAGTCCAGTCGCCGCCGGACAGGTCCGCCTCCCGCAAATTGACCCGGTCGGCCCGGACGCCCTGGAAACTCGTCCCCCGGGCCGCGGTGCCGACAAACAGAGAATCGGTCAGATCCGCCCCATTGAAATTTGCGGCTCCCAGGTCCTGGCAGAAGGTTACCCGCAGATTCTTGGCCTTGACCTTGACCGCTCTAACCCCGGTCAGATCGCAGTTTTCCAGGTTGGCTTTGGCCAGATCCGCCTCGCCCAGGTCCGCCCCCCGCAGATTGACCCGCAACAGAAAGGCCCCGGCCAGATTGGCCTGGCTGAGGTCGTGGCCGGCCAGATCCAGATCCTTGAGCGAGGCCCCGGCCAAGTCCGCCCCGGCTAGACTCTGGGGCAGGCTATTTTTAGCCAAATAGGCTCCTGGAGCTTTCAACCCGCCCAAATCCGCGACCGACTTCAAGTCCAACCCCGTCAGGTTGGCCTGGCTGAGGTCCGCCCCCAAAAAGTTGGCCTCGGCGATTTTGGCGTTAGACACATCCGCCAGGGCCAGGCAAGCCCCACTCAGATCCGCTCCCAAAAGGGAGGCCTCGGCCAGAATTCCGGCCCACAGCTTAGTCCGGGCCAGATTGGCCTTAGCCAGGTTACATTCCCGTAGATCGGCCTGACTGAGATCCCGGCCCGAAAAGTCCAGCTCGCTCAGATCCAGCCCGGCCAGGGAGACCCCGACAAAATCGGCTCGCGGGTCCCGCAGACGCTCAATAACCTGCTCCCGGGTCAAAAGAGGCGAGCTCGCCTGGGCTTGGGGCTCCGGCTCGGGAGGCTCCGGCTGAGGTTTAGCGGCCGCCTCTGGGGCGGGGGCCTTGAGGGCCTGAATCTTTTCCCCTAAAATCTGCGAATTCAGGGGATCACAAGTTCCCACCTCCGCCAGCAGCTTGGGGTCGGTCAGACCCGCCATCAAGCCCAGGTCCACCAGAGAGTTGGCCTCAGCCGGAGGATTTTTCAGCAAATCCTTCAGTTGTGGCATAACCGCGGCCAGCTGGGAGCGCTCCGGGTCCTTGGCCAGGGTCTCCAGGGATTTCCCCACCTCCGCCGAGCCCCACATGAAAGATTTGGCCGCTTGAGCTTTTTGGGCCAGACTCACGGTCACCGCCCCTGGAGCCAGCCCCAAAACCTGTTCCAGTTGCGGGGCCATCTTTTCCAGGATGGCCATCTTGCCCGCCCAGGGGGCCGCCTGGGCTCCTTTGAGGGCCTCGTCCAATTGGCTAACCACCCGAACAATGGCCTGGCCCTGGCTTGACTCCACCCCCATCTTGGCCCAGTCCAGAGTCGGCGGGACCAGCTGACCGGCCCCGGAGCCAGCCTGAGCCAAGCCGGGGTTCAGCAGAGCCAGAGGATTAGTCAGATTCGGGTCCTGAGCCATAATTAGCCGCTGGGACAACTTCTGGCCAAACTCCGGCGGTTGGCCCAGGAGCTTGGCCATGGTCTGACCGTGGGCCTGAGCGGCCTTCTCGAACTCCACCTGGTTGGGGTAAAGGGCGCGGAGCGGGGCCGGGGTCTCGGCGGCCTTTAAGACATTTTCCGCCTCCTGGGGCTCCAACCCCCCTTTGGTCAAGGATTTCTTAACCAGCTCAGCCGGGTCGGCCTTCTCGACCTCGGCCATGGAGGCCTGGGTCTGGCTCATCATCTGGGCCCGTTTGGCCAGGATCGGCTCACAATCCTCCATCTTTAAAGGCGGCAACCCCTGCTCTTGTAGATAAGGATTAACCTCCGCCAGAGTCTGAGCCAGAATTTTCCTGGACTCTTGCATCACGGCGGCCACGACTGGGGCCGACGCGGTCAAAGCCGGCGGGAGCGAGGGAACCGCTGGGGCCGGAGGGGCCTGAGGGGCCGGAGGGGCTTTTAGGGCCGGCTCCGAGGGAGACGGAGGTTGGGCGGGCTTGGGCTTCTGAGCCGGCTCCCCCGGGGTCGGCTCAGCTATCTTGAACTCGGGCTCCAGGGCCTCTTCCCGCTCGGCCTTGGCCACCAGAGCCTCCGCCGGCTCCTCCGCGGCGCTCAAGGGCTCCAGGGCGGCCACCACTAAGGAGATATCTGAGTTTTTTTCATCCCGAGTCGGGAAGACCGCGTGCCACAGGGCCAACCCCAGGCCCTGGGCCGAAAAGAGCCAGACCGTGTCCAGATGGGCCTGGGCCTCCAGCAAGATTTCCGGCTGGTGGACCAGGCTGTGGTCAGGTGAATGGTGGTCAGGCGACTGATGATCCTGGGGAGGTTGAGCCGAAGAATGTTGCTCGCCATGAGGCTGACTCAGCCGATCGACCGTCACCCCTTTGATTGGCGCTCCCAATAAAGCCCCGCCCGCTGGGGCGGGCTCTGGAGTCGCCTGTCGGGCCACTACCCGCAATCGGAGGCCGGGCAGACTCGATCTCAAGACCCTTTGCGGATGACAGTTGAGGATAACTACCGACTCATCTCCCCGAAAATACCCCTCCTTTAAACGCTGGGGCTCCTGGGCCAGATTAAAGAAACCGAAATCAAAGTCCGCCGGAAAACCCGGCCAGCTATGTTGGAGCCAATCCGGCCCAAAAGTCCCGCCGGGACCCGGCCGAAGAGGGGACCAAGGCCGCGGCAGAGGCGAGGCCGGGCCAGGCCGGACCTGACCCAACTCCCCGTTCGCCACGGAGTGATACTCAAATATCTGAGGCCGAGCCAGAGGGCCTTCCTCACCCTGAGTTTGGCCTGGGATCTGACCATAAGGGTTCTCAACCGGATCAAACTCGGTTTTAGCCCAGGAAAGCTCCAAGGCTTTAAAAGACTTGAGGTGGGCGTTCTCGTATTCCTCAGGCAAAGCCGCGAACTCTCTGGTCAAGGCCCCGACGCTCAAGGCCACCCGCAAGGGAGTGGCTTGGGCCGCGGGCGGGGTGGCGGCGGCGACGGCTAAAAATTCCCCTCGTCGCTTGGGGAAGCCCAGGTCCAGGATCAACCCCTGGGCCTGGTAGGGGGCCAGGGCCAGAACGGCCACTCCCATGGCCTGGGCCGGCTCCACCAGACTCGACCCAACCTGGGCTGACCCAGGCGAGGGCGACTCCAGCAGGGAAAAGCCCAGGCCAAAGGTCAGCGCCAGATAGTCCTGGCCATGAAAACGATAATTTAACGAGCTTACGCTCAAGCTCTTGGCCTTGGCGACACGCATGATTATTTTATCCCCACTCGGAAACTAACCCAACTTGAGATTGACGGGAGTGCCTTGGAAGCTGAGCCCGCCCACCTTCAATAAGAACCCCTGAGAGTTTAACTCCAGCGAGGAGACCGGGGTGGCAAGCTTGACGGTTTCTGGCCCCTTGATTTCGACGTCCTGCTCGGTCAACTGGATTTTGGAGGTGGGACTGAGAGACAGAGCCACCTGAGTGGGCTCCATCTGTAGGCCAACGCTCGAACTGAGTTGCAGGCTGACCTTGGAGCCTTTTTGCAGCTCAAGCCTGGTGTTCAGGTCCTCCTGCATGACCGAACTGGAGGAGTTGAGCAAAATATGGCGAGCGTCGCTCCCCGCAACCGGAGTCCCTTTACCCTGCAAAAGCTCAATTGTCCCGGTGGGATCCACGGTCTGCAGAAGGATATTGTTTTTCTCCCCCTCAGTCCGAAGCAAGATGGCCGCCTCCACCCCACTGGCCGCTTTCACCGGCAACTCCTGGCTGTGATAGTGAGCCGTCCTATCCAGCCCCACAGCCTTGGCGATGACATTCTCGGGATCGTTATCGGGGGGAATGAACATATTGTCCTTTAATAAGTACAACTCCTGCCTTTGGATCTCGTGATCCTCCGCCTCTAACTTGCCGGCGGCGTCAGTCCCGGCGATGAGCTGAATCTGGCCCGCGCTCTTGGCCACAACAGCGTCAAAAGCCTCCAAGCTCACTTCCATCGCCTTGGCTCGGACCAAATCGCTGAGGAGGACCACCGCCTGGCCCTCATTATAATCTTGGGGACCCTTGAGCGTGGCGATCTCCGGCTGGAGCAGACCGGTCGGGGCCTTACCCGAGCTGAAATCGTGCCTTAACACCTCCCCCAAGAGACCGCGGCCAGACTCCACGATGACCGGCCCGGCGGCCGCGAAAGACGCGAAGGTCTTGGCCCTGGCCTCCACATAAGAGTCTTCGTTGTCAATGACAATACCTTTAGTCTCTCCAAAGGGAGAGGTCATGGCCTTCAAGATGCTTATGTCAGAGATAACGCTGGCGATAATCGACGAGAGTTCGGAGCCCTCGGCCATGGTCACCGAGGCAATCTTCAGGGCATTGGCCCCTTTGGAGATATCAGCGTTTTGGTAGCTCCCCTTTTTCTTCTCAAAATTATCCAAGTCTTTAGCGTTTTCATAGCTCTCCACCCCCGCTTTAAAGATCTTCACAATATGCCCCAGAAATGAGCAAAAACCAATCACGGTCAGGTTGCTGTCTCTTTTGGCCCGCATAACGGAGCGGCAGCCTCGAGAATTGGCCGTGAAGTCAATGAGATTATTGTGGGGCTTGATGGGCAGGGTTCTCATCTTCTTCAAAAGCCTCTGATACTCCGCCCCCTGAGCGATTAAATTGATCCCAAAATCAAACATGCCCGTGTACTTACTGGTGACGGTCGAGGGGTCGACGTCGCCGGTATGCCCCCCTCCCACATCATCGCCCGTAAAATATTCGTAAGCGCTCAAACTCGTGGTCGCGGCGTTTTGCAGGGTCTGGAGAACGGCGGCGAAAGAGAGAAAGTAGTTATCATCCACATGAACCGCCTTTTCCGTGCCGACCAGAGTCGCGTGGCGACTGGCCGAGGCGGCCACGTTGGAGAGGGAAAAGACGCTGACATGGTCAGCCTGGACCAGAGCCCCGGTGGGCGAGCCGGCCGAGAGCGTGATGGAGCCGCGATTAGAGCCAGAGCCCAGAACCACTTTCTGCTCGCCAGCCTTATCGTGGAACAACAGGGAGCTACCGCCCTTGGTGCCCAGGCCACTCAAGTTGGAGGTGGCGGAGTTAATGATATTGCTGGTCTCGGCGTTGGGCACGGCCCCGGAGATGACCGGGCGATCGGGGTTACCGTCAATAAAAGTTAAAAGCACCTCGGCCCCCGGGGTCAGGGGAAAGTTCTGGCCATAGCCCTTGCCCACGTAAGGCTGGGCCATCCGGATCCAGGCCGAGGCCTTGCCCCCGCCTCGCCCCGAGATGTCCTGGGGCAGCAGAACCTTGTAGCGACCATACTTGTCAATTTCGGGAAAATCCCCCGAGCCGGCCCCATCGATCCAGGCGGTCAGAGAGCCCGAGATCTTCTTGCGGGCCAAGCTTAAAGCCGGACGATAGGGGGTCGAGAGCTTCTGGCAGACCAGTTTGTGCTCCAGGCTCAAATCCTCTTGTCCCAGGTCCAAACCCAGGCGCGAGGTCAAGGGCCCGGTCTGGGAGCCGGAAAACTCGGTGGCCACGGTGAGGTAGCGATCATTAAAACCGCCCCAGGGATGGCCTTGGAGAGAAAACGTCAGGCCCGGCTTAAACCCCGGGACCGAGGTGGTCAAGTGATACAGCTCCGAGTTGGCCAGAATTTCCTCGCGCCGGATATGAGCGAGCCGAACGCCCTCAGCCTCAGTGGCGAAGTTTTCCCCATACAGATGGACCTCGCCCCGGCCCCGCGGGGAGACCCGAACCTGAACCTCTAGGGGCCGGTTGGGATCTTCCCAATTGTAATCGCGCAGCAACAGCGATTGGGGCGGCAGAGAGCTGGCCACCCTAAAATTGTAAGCCGCCTGGGCGTTGTGGTTCGGGGCAAGACCGGAATGGGCGGCGCTGGTTAAGACCAGCTCGCTGTCGCCACTCAAAAGCGGCGGGAACTGGGCGTTATTGTCAACTATGACCGCCACCTCGCCGTCCTGGGCCTGCTCATAATAGAGGCCCAGACCATCAAATCGCAGGGTCCGCCAGACAAAATCCAAAAGGTCCTCCTCATATTGGAAGATGAAATCCCTTTTAGGATAGTCCCCGTGTTTGGTCGCGAAACGGAATCTCTCCAGCTCCAGGCCCCCAAACTTGAAGCTGTCGCGCAGGACGTCCAGGCAGTTGAGGTCCAAGTGGACCCGGTTCTGCACCTGGCCGGCCAGAAGACCAAGCCAGGGAGTCAGCTCCACCTCAAGATAAGTGTAGGGCCCCAACTGATCGCCGGTAGTCATATGGGTCAAAAGCCCAGACCAGGTGGCTTGGTTGGCCTGGGCGGCCTGAGTCTCAGTCACCCCCGCCGGGGAGTTCGTTTTCAGGGACAATTCGCAAGGAGTGGCGAAAAAATCCGCCCACTGGGCCTTTTCTAATTTATCCGTGGAAACCAGAAGCAAAACCTTGACGGTATAGAGGCTGTTGAGCCGAGCCCCAACCGCGAACCTGACCACCTCGGCCTCAAGGTCATTGTGAGCCAAAAAGACGAAATTGAAACTCGCTTCATTTATCTTGGGCATGGTAACCCCTTATCTTTGGCGAAAACCAGAAGGTCAGGTAAGCGGCCGCCTGAGCGTAAAAAAAAATCAACTAATTTGCCGCGTAGATATTGACAGTGGCTCAACCGCCCGGGTCGGCTAGCCCGCGAAGGGGGCGAAGAAGCCGCTGAACTCAGGACTTCCCTTCTTCCCCTCAAAACTATTTTCTCCTCAAAATCAGTTCCTCTTCTGGGAGACAAAACTTTTTTCTTTAAATTAGCGGCTGCCGGTCCCGGCCGCTGAGGCGCCCGAAACTAGTTCCCCTCAAAACTATCGCTCGCAAAAAAAAAGACCATTTCCCCCAGGCCTCCCTCAAGTTAACTCGAAATCCACTTCGTCCAGGCGCCCGACAATGGAGAGAGTGAAACTCGCCCCCATTAAGGTCAGGTGCGGCCTTATGTACAAGGCCATCTGCCGCCAACCCGGAGCTCCGGGCAGATCCGAGACCTCCACTCGAGCCTGGCGCAGGGGCCTTTTGCCCCGTTGGGCCGGTGAGGGGCTGTCCATGTCCGTCACATACTGATTCAGCCAGGCGTTGAGCTCTTTCTCAATGACCCGCCGATCCTTCCAGGTCCCGATATTTTCCCGCTGAATGACTTTTATGTAATGAGCCAGGCGATTAACGATCATCATGTACGGCAAAATGGTTGAGACCAGATAGTTGAACGAGGCCTGATCGTCGCGATCGCGCCCCACCAGGGGTTTAGGGGACAAAACCGTCGGGGCCGAATAGATGGCCGCCTGATTGGGGTTGTCGCGCAATGAGACAACGATGATCCCGTTATTGGCCAGCTCCTGCTCCAATCTCACCCCCACCCGGGCCCGCAGGGGAATCCGACCCTGGACCCGCCCCATGGACTCGTAAAACCAGGTTTTCAACCCATCTATAAGCCCTCCACCCTCCAGGCCGGTGAGGTTGGCGCACCAGCGATATTGGGCGAAACTCTGGGCCATCAGCGACCCCAACAAGACTGACGAGTAACCCCAGACCTGCGCGTCCAGGTCCTCCGCGCTCTCAGTGTAGTTAAAGCCCGGCCCCCGCTGGTCCCGGGGGCTGTAGGGAATCCGGGCCAGAAACCCGGGCAGGACCAGGGCCAGGTAGCGGGAGTTCTCCTGGGCTCGCAAGGACTGCCAGGTGGCGTAACTGGGCTGGGAGAGCAAGGCCTCCATATCCTGAACCGCCATCAGCTCCCCCCAGTTTTTCAGGCCGAAAAAATGGGCCCCCACCGAAACAATAAAGGGAGCGTGGGCCATGGCCCCCAGATTGGACATGGCTCGCATCAGGCCCAGATCTAGGGGATCCGAGCCCAACTCATAGGCCCCTATCAACGCCCCATAGGGCTTGCCGCCGAACTGACCGTACTCCAGCGAATAGACCTTGCGAAACATGGACGAACGCGCGATCTCCGGGGCCTCGGTCAAATCCTCGTAAATTTCCTGGGCCGTGGCGTCCAGCAGATGGACTTCCACGTTCTCCCGACTGTCAGCCCGGTCAACCAGATACTTCAACGAAAGCCAGGAGCGCTCCAAACTCTGAAAAGCCGGCTCTCGCAGAATGATGTCCAGTTGGGCTCCCAGGGCCTGATCCAACCCGGCGATGAGCCCATCGAGCTCTAAGCTGACCTGGCCCAGATTGGCCAGACTCGGCTCCATCGGGAGCGCGAAAGCCAAGGCCCGGACCAGAGCCTGGGCCTCCTCTTCAGCTGAATCCTCCAAAAAATCCGCCAAAAGGCCAGTCGTCTCAGCCAAAGTCAGCTCACCATGACTTTGGCCTGGGCGGCTAAGGGACATAAACCTGTGGTGTTGAAGGAGGACTTGCCATTGTGAAAGGTCATCGCCCCCATGGCCACGGCCTGCTTACCCTCAATAAACACCTTCAAGCTACCCGAGGCTGGGGAAATGGTTCCCGGCCCGATAAACTGGTTACTGATGATTCCGCCAACAGTTCCTGGCTCATCGCCCATGGACATAGGCACCTCGCTCTGAGTGTTCAAGGCCTGAGCCCCGTCAATAATGACCTTCTGACTGGCCGAGGACGGATCGGTCTGATTGAGCTGAAACATGTTGACATAAGGCAAAGGCACCGGCGCGGCCGGGGGGGCTGGCGTCTTGCAGACATCCGGGGCCAAAGATTGAGCCAGGCCCCCTTTAGTGGTCAAGGCGAACATACTTATAATAACCTCGTTGAAAAATGGCTATTGGTTCCCAAAAAGAAGTCAGAGTTTGAGGGAGCCCAGACACGGGGGGCGCGGGCCTTTCGCCAGACTCGCCCAATCAGGATGGGCGAGCTCGCCCTCGACCTGACTTAACCCAGCCGGATGTCCCGGCCATCTATCTTGACCGAAGCCTGGGCTTTGATGTCCACTCCACCGGCCCGGGCCAGCAAGTCCTCCTGAGCGGTCAAGCGCATGGTTTGGCTGGAGACATTGGCTGAATTCTCCACCCACAACGTCAGATTCCTGGCCCGAGTCAGAAGCGAGCGGCAAACCGAGGTCACCAGCCCGGCCAGAAAATGGGCGACCTTATAATCCAGGCGCAGAAGTTGGCCGGAAGCCGCCAGCTCCTGGCTCTCAATTCGGGCCGAGGTCGTCTCCACCGCGAGGCTTTGAGGCTTAAGAAACAAGGGCCCGGTCTTGACTTCCACCGGCCCCGGCAGGGTCAGGTCCGCCGTCTTGGCCGGGTCACGCTCCAAAACCGCCAGCGCGTAAACCCTGGGCTCGTCAATCAAGTCCGCCGAACTCACCTGGTCCAGGTAAACAAGAATCAGATCGCCCACCTGAGGAGCCAAAAGGCACGAGGCGGCGACAGTGGCCGTCCAGTTGGCCCCCTCCGCGGCTACCAAAAAACGCCCGCCGGCGACCAGGGACAGGACGCGAGCCGCTTTCAAGGCCCCCTCGGGGCCAGCCGTGGGCCAAAAATTTGGATAAAGGCTCTGACTCCGCGCTGGGGCGGTAAAGGGAACGACTGTCGGCATAACTATCTCCTGAGCCCGGAGGGCCTTAAAAAACTGAAACCATCAAATAACGAGCGAAGGCCGGAAATCCTCCGCCCGAGCTAACTCTTCGTCAGTGTAGCTGGCCCCCTCAGCTTTAAACGAGGCGAGCGAATCCAAATCCTGGACTCGGTGAAGCTTGGCTCCCGAGAAATCGGCTCCACTTAACTTAGCCTGAGTGAGCTTGGCGCGCGAAAAGTCCGACAGCGGGGCCGAAAATCTGGACAGGTCAGCGTGGCTCAAATCCGCGCCCTTGAAGATGGCTTTGGCCGCTTTGGCCTCGCTGAGGTTGGCCCCAACCAAAAGGGTTTCCTTGAAAAAAGCTCCCGCCAGGCTCATCCCGGCCAATTTCGCCCCAGAGAGATCGCTCTGGCTGAAATTGGCCAGGGCCAGATCCGTGCCCTGGACCGAAAACTTCGGCAACCTCAGGCCAGCGGCCTGAAGCTGGACCGCCACCGAATCAATTAAACTCAAGGAGCCAAAAGAGGTGTCCTTGACCACCAGCAAATCCAGGGCGCAGCCCTGGAAAACCGCCTGGCCGAATTGACAGTTAGCCACCACGGCGGAGGAGAAAACGGATTTGACAAACCGGGCTTTCGGCCCAAAATCACACTCAAAAACCGTGGCCAGGGCTAAACTCACGTCCTGGAATTCGCCATTCGCCAAGACGCAGCTGTTCAAAGAAGCTCGGCTGAGGTTCACCTTGGTCAAAGGGCTCTCAAATCTGACTCGATAAAATGAGTCGCCGACAAAATTAGCCCCGGTCAAGTCGCAGTCCAAAAAAACGCAATCCGCCAGTTGAGTGTCGCTGAAAGTCACGCCAACCAAAGAGCAATGGTCAAAAACCAAGCCGGATAATCGCTCATTGGTCAGAGTCTGACCACTCAGGTCCAAGCCACGCAGGGGCTGGCCGGAGTTTTTGGCCTGATTAAATAAAGTTAAAGCGTCATTGGTCATTGTCAAGTCCCTAGCGTTGGTGGTAAAGCCCAAAAAATAATAAATTTATTATCAACTAACAAATAATTTAATACCCTAAATAATATTTAAAGAATATAAATTCTTTTTTTTAATACAGTCTAACTGGAGCGAGCTTAAACTATTAAATCTTTATTTCTGGCCAGCGTACTGAGCCAGGATATAATTTTTTTCGCGCCAAAATTCTTTAAACAATAACGCGAAGCTCGGTTGATTTCAAGAAACTTCTTATAAGGCCTGGAATTTCGTTTTGATTTTTCGGCTGTTTCCCGACCGACCCGGCCGCGATCGGCCCGGCCCCCCCGCGACCTATATGGCCGCCACCTTAGGCCAAAAATCATCGCCAGAAATAATTTTTTTCTCTCAAAACATTTTTCCCAAACTAGATATTTTAACCCATAACCATTTATATTTATATATTTTGATAATATTATAGCTAAATCTTTAAATTAATTTTATAGGCCAGCTAAATAGGCTGGTCTGGCTTTTCAGACATCATTACCTCTTTCAGCTATGTAATAAAGACATAAATTTCCATATTCGTTATCTTTAGCCACTTTTTAGAATGACCAGATTTTGGGCCAACGGGCGAAAAAAATAGCCAAATTAATTTTCAAAATCGCTTGGAGGGCTTGACAATGGTCTGGGCCATGTTTATATTTGTTGAGTCTCAATAAACTTTTTCTTCTTGGAAAAGCTATTTTTTTTGTAACCCTATTTCAATGAGATTTGGGGAGCTATTGGTTATTTTTATTGTAATATCCAATAGTTATTCTTAATATCGGAGCCTGATTTTTCGACCGAAAGCCCTCTGACTCAAATACAAGGGAACTAGGAAATCAGAAAAAAAACCCTGTTTCACCCTGGCCCGCCCCAGGGACATTTAGAAGCCTGGTTGACTTGAGTGAGTTAATGATAAATCCCCCCAGAGCCCGGCTGGGTCTGGGGAAATCTGAGCGTTTTTTTGACTGGGCCACTGGCCAAAAATCTCTCTTTTCCCACGCCTACCAAATAGTAGGTTAACCCGTCGGGCTCATCCTGACTGAAAAGGTCGCAATATGGCTGACACCCCCACCGTGGCCCCCAAAGAGCGGGTCAACATAGTTTACAAATCCGCCACCGAAGGAGCCCAAGCCGAGGTCGAGCTCCCCAATAAGACTTTGGTCATTGGCGACTTCACCATGCGCCCCGATGATCGGCAGTTGGAAGACCGGGCGACCATCGCCATCGACAAAGATAATTTTGACGATGTGCTTAAAAGCCAAGGTCTTTCCCTGACCTTGGCCGTGCCCAACAAGCTCTCCGAAGACCCTGAGGCCACCATGCCAGTCAAACTGGATTTCAACAGCCTCAAAGACTTTGAGCCTGACGCCGTGGCCAAGGCCATGCCCGAGGTGGCCTCGCTTCTGGATGTCCGCGAGGCCTTGAAGGCCCTGCGTGGCCCCTTGGCCAACGCCCCGGAGTTCCGCAAAAAAATCCAGGAAATCATTAAAGATGATGAAGCCCGGAAAAGGCTGCTGGAAGCGCTGAACATGGAGACACCCAACGCCTGAGCTGGCTTGGGAGCTTATTGGCCATTGATTGGATATTTTGGCCAGGCAATTATCCCTCCCCCCCGCGGGAAGTTTATAACATGAGGTTGACATGAGCGAAGCACAAGCCGTTTCCACCGAGGCCCCGGCTGTAGGGCAACTGGATCTGCTTGACGAGATAGTAGAGGCTTCCCGCCTGAAACCCGGCCAGACCGGTTATCAAGCCACCAAGGCCGGCCTGGAGGCCTTCCTGTCCGAGCTGGTCAAGTCCGACCCTGACACCAAAATTTCTGGGGATCTGGTCGATGAGATGATCGCCGAGCTGGACAAAAAAATCTCCGCCCAGGTCAACGCGGTCACCCATGACCAGGCGTTCCAGAAGATGGAGTCCACTTGGCGCAGTTTAAAATATCTGGTTGACCAGACCGACTTCCGGCAAAATAACCGCGTGGAGATTTTAAGCGTCTCCAAGGAAGACCTCTTAAGCGACTTTGAGGACTCCCCCGAGGTGGTCAAAAGTGGCCTGTACAAGCATGTGTACACGGCGGAGTTTGGCCAGTTCGGCGGTCAGCCCTTCAGCTCCATCGTTTCCAACTATGAGTTTGGCCCCGGCCCCCAGGACATGAAACTTTTGAAAAGCGCGGCCTCGGTCGCGGCCATGGCCCACGCCCCCTTTATCGCGGCGGCTGCCCCCAGTTTCTTTGGCCTGGAATCGTGGGAGGATCTGCCAAACCTCAAGGACCTGCACTCAATTTTCGAGATGCCTCAGTACGCGACCTGGCGCTCTTTCCGGCAGTCTGAGGACGCCAGATATGTGGCCCTGACGATGCCGAAATTTTTACTGCGCTTGCCTTATGGGCCGAACACGATTCCGGTCAAGACTTTTAACTTTGTGGAGGACGCCAACAGCACCAGCCAGTTCCTTTGGGGCAACCCCGCTTTCGCCCTGGCCGCCAGGCTGAATGACAGCTTCGCCAAGTACCGCTGGTGCTCCAACATCATCGGGCCCCAAAGCGGCGGGGCGGTCGAGGGGCTGCCACTTTACAACTATGATGTCAATGGCGTTACCCAGACCAAAGTCCCCACCCAGGTCCTCATTTCCGAGCGTCGGGAATATGAGTTAGCCGAGGAGGGTTTCATCTCCCTTTCCATGCGCAAGGACTCGGACAACGCGGCGTTTTTCTCCGCCAACTCCTGTATGGCCGCCAAGAGCTTTCCCAAGACTCCGGAAGGCCAGGAGGCCGAGACCAACTTCAAGTTGTCCATCCAATTGCCCTATATGATGATCATGAACCGCCTGGCTCATTACATCAAAGTCATCCAGAGAGAGAACATCGGCTCCTGGAAGGAGCGGGGCGATCTGGAGCGAGAATTGAACAAGTGGATTAGTCAATACGTCACGGAAATGGACTCCCCAGACCCCACCACCCGGGGTCGCCGGCCCCTGCGGATGGCCAGCGTGGAGGTTCACGACGTGGAAGGCGACCCTGGCTGGTACTCGGTTACCATGAAAGCCAGGCCACACTTCAAGTACATGGGGGCCAGTTTCACCCTGTCTCTGGTTGGGAAGCTCGACAAATCCTGACCTCAGGCAGCTTTTTTTCTCTCTCACTTATTTTTTTTTTTGGAGGATTTATCATGGCTCTTACCGCTTACATGAGCGTCAATGGCGCGTCTCAAGGGGACATCAAGGGCGATTGCCCGCAGGGTGGCGACAAGAAGGACAAGATCCTTCTGTATGGCGTTGACCACGCCGTTGAGATTCCCCGCGACACTCACACTGGCCTCCCGACCGGTCAACGGATTCACAAACCCCTGACGGTCATCAAGCACAAGGATCAGGCCAGCCCCAAGCTTTTCAAAGCCTGCTGCACTGGCGAGAACGCCACGGTGGTCATTGACCAATATCGGATCAAGCCGGACGGCACCGAGGAGAAGTACTTCACCACCAAGCTCGAGAACGCCATCGTGGTCGCGGCTCGGGAGTACACCCCCTTGACCTTCCTGCCCGACAATAAGCCCTATTTCGACATGGAGGAGGTCTCTTTCACCTACTCCAAGATCACTTGGACTTACAATGACGGCAACATCGAGTACGTCGATGACTGGAAGGCTTAGTCGCCGCCCGACCATTCGGCTTTCAGTTTAACCTTGACCGCCTGGGGGCCCACCGGCCTTTAAGCTGTCTATTCGCTAACCCTGGCCGCTCTGAGACCTGCCAGCCTTTGAGCGGCCATTTTTTTCAATAGCCTGACCCCTTGAGGCGTCTGAGTGGCTATTTTTTCTGAGGCTCCCCATGATCACCCTGGACATCAAGTCCTTGATAGGCAAGCTCAATCTGACCACCACCAAGCTTCTTTACGAGGCCAGTGGCCTGGCCGTTAATCGCAGCCACTACGAGGTGG
>JAISMU010000077.1 GCA_031276635.1 Deltaproteobacteria bacterium
CAAGGGGTTACAAAATAAAATTTTTAGATACAACAGATTTTTGGAGCAAAAAAAATTTACTCAATAAAATCAATATTTTATCAAAGAAAAATGGCTAGGAGGCCAGGAAGTTAAGGTTAGAAGCCTCCCAGCTCCATCGGGTCGTCATTGATTTCAAAGGTAAGAAACCAGATGGAGACTCAGGCTCTTTTAGGGGCCTGGTTTTTGTTTTGGCCCGTCTCTTCGCCGGACTCAGCGAGATTGGGCATGGCCTTCAGGTAAAGAGGCAGGACAATTTGGGGCGGCCCAACCATTTTGACTTGCCCGGCCTCCAGCCAGATCAAGGTGTCGCATTTTTCCACCGTGGTCAGGCGATGGGCGATGATGATGGAAGTTAACTGGCCCTGGACCCTTTCCAAGGTATTTTTGATGATATTTTCGCTGGCCTGGTCCAAGGCCGAGGTAGCCTCGTCAAAGATGATGATCTGGGGCTGGGGATAGAGGGCCCGGGCGATGGCCACCCGTTGGGATTGGCCGCCGGAAAGCGAAGAGCGGCTGATGGGTTGGCTCAGGCCTAGCGGATGGGTCTGGACAAAATCCATGGCCGCCTCGCGACAGGCCGCCTCTGTCCTGGCCAGATCCCAACCTTCGCCCCATTGGCTGAAGGCCACGTTGTCGGCCAAGGTCCCCTCCACCAACAAGGGGTTTTGAGGCACGTAGCCCAGAATCCGAAAATAGGCTGACTTCCGGGCCGGGTTTAGCTTCTGACCGTCAACTAGAAACTCCCCCGTTTGGGGCTCGACCAGGCCGCTTAACAATAAAGCCAAAGTGGTTTTGCCGGAGCCCGAGAGACCAATTAGGCCCACGCTCTGACCCTTGGTGATGGTGAGGCTCAGGTCATGGACGGCCGGGTAAGCCGCCTCCGGGTAAGAGAAGGTGGCCCTCTGGAGCCTTAACTCCCGGTTAAAGGCGAAGTCCGGGTCGGGCTCCTGATTTGGGCGGGCCTGGGAATCGGCCAGTTCAACGCTCTCCAGACAGGCCAGAGCCTGGGCCCGGACGCCTCGGATGAGCACGGCGTAGTGTAGGCAGCGGCTGACGGAGGGGAGGATGCGCCAGGCGGTCAGCATGAGAATGGTGGTGGAGGAGATGATTTCCGCCAAGGGCAAATTGGAGAGGATCATGACAATGACCATCAGCCCAATGGTCCCGAAGCCGACCACCTCCAGGGTCTGAGCGGGAATGGAGTTGCTCAGGGCCATGATGGCCCGCGGCGGGATGATACTCTGGCCGAACTTCTGAAACCGCTTTAAGGCTGTTTTTTGCCGACCGTAAATCAGGATTTCCCGGATGCCCTGACTGATGGCCAGGAGCTCCTGGCTCTCCTCGATTCTGAGGTCCCGGACCTTGATACCCGCCCGATCCAGCCGGACTCGGACCAGGCTGTAGATCAAAAGGGCGGTCAGGCCAAAGACCAGAGCCACGACGAGGGTTAGTTTAGGCTCAATGATGGCCAAGGCGGTAAAAAGCGTCAGGCAACTGAGGCAGTAAGCGTACAGAAAGAAAAGGTGGTTGACGAAATGGGCGAGGGCGGCCCGGTTAATGATGTTATGGATGAGGTCCTGGCTATGCGCCCGCAGGTGGCTGAGGTAATCCAGGGCCAGGTAACGCTCCAGGGCCTGGCTGGCCAATTCCAGGCTGATCCGCTCGGCCAGGGTGGAGCCGCGGCGGGCGACGAAGAGGGACAGAGCGCATTTGAGGGCTACAAAAATAATCATCAGAGCGCTGGTCACAATCACCAGATTACGAGGATCGCGCGCCAGTGGGGCCAGGCTTGGGAAGAGTTTCAGGCTCTCGCGGATGAGAAAATGGTCGGAGGCGGTCTCGGGGGAGGCCATGGTCATGGCGAAGAGGCAGATGATTAAGAGAGTCAGCGTCTCCGTCAGGGAAGTCAGGACCTGGAGGATCTGGATTATCCAGAACCTCAGCTTGAGGGGCGGCGGGAGGACCTGATACAGCCGCCGGCAGTCCAGGATGAAGGCCCGGTAAAAAAGGCCCGGCAGGCGAAGAGGGGAGATGAGACTCAATTTTTGGGCCTTTTCCGGGCCTTTTGGTAAGCCGCGATCAACAGAGCTATTCCCAACAGGATCGGGAGGATGGACAACATCTGTCCCTTGGAGAGCCACCAGTGGTCATTGGGGCCGTGCCGCTCCTTGAAAAATTCCACTAGAAAGCGGGCGGAAAAATACAGGATTAAAAACGCGGCGGACATCAGGCCCCGGGGCCTTTTCTCGCCTCCGGCCAAGCGGTCAATGAGCAGGAGGGCTCCCAGGACCAAAAGGCCGGCCAGAAACTCCAGCAATTGGGTCGGGTAGCGGGGGGGGACGAGATCTGGAGGCAATTGCCAGTCAAAGCGGGGAAAGCGGATCGCCCAGTCAACCTTGGCCGGGCGACCCACTATCTCGGAATTGAAAAAATTGCCCAAGCGGATCAGGGCCGCCCCCAGAGCCCCGGAAAAGGTCAGGCGGTCAAAGGTGTCCCAGAAGGGTCGATGATGGACGCGGGAATAATAATAAATAGCCCCGGCCAGGCCCAGGGCCGCCCCATGGCTGGCCAGCCCCCCTTCCCAGACCCGGAAGAGCCAGCTGGGGTCGGAGAGGAAATAGTCAAAATTGTAAAAAAAGACATGACCTAGCCTGGCCCCGACAACCAGGCCGAGGAAACCCGGCCAGATTATGTCCATGGCTTCCGTAAGGCTCGCCCCGGCCCGGCGGGCCTGCCAGACGAAAAGCCCCAGGCCCAGGATGAAATTAAGGGAAAAAATGACCCCGTAATAGCGCACCTGGAGGTTTAAAAAGGGCGCGTGAAAAAAAACAGGGTCCAGATCCCAGGTTAACATAGATCTCCTAATTGGGGGGCCCAAGCAAAGAAAAACCAGGGTTTGTGGCCCTGGTTTTTCAAGCGCGCCTTAAAAAACGCGGTTACTTGTCAATATCCTGGCCCGAGACCACGCCCACGACCCGGCGGTTCTCAGCCCGGCCAGCGGCGGTGGAGTTGTCAGCGATGGGCCGGGATTCGCCATAGCCCACAGCTTGAACCCGGGAGGGATCGATATTGAACCTGGTCAAGAGAGATTCTTTGACCGCGTCCGCCCGCCGCTGGGAAAGACGCTCGTTGTACTCCTCAGAGCCCCGATCGTCAGTGTGGCCCTCGACCACCGTGGTGGACAGGGGATGGCTGTTGAGGAAGTCGGCGACCTTCTGGACCTCGGAGTAGTACTCAGGCTTGATGACCGCCTTGTCGAAGTCGAAGTTGATCAACAGGTTAATGGAGACCGTGATGGGGCAGCCATCGGCGTCAACCTTGTAACCAGCCGGCGTGCCGGGGCACTTGTCATAGATGTCGCAGACCCCGTCTTTATCCGAGTCAACGCAGGCCCCGGAGCCCCCAAACTGGAAGGTGAGACCGGCGGCGATGACTGGGGCGTTGAGACGGCCCCTGGTCTCTGGATTGCTGGTGCGGAAATTCCTCTTGCGGAAGCCATAGGTGTCACTGGCCTCAACCCGTAAGGCCACCACCTCATTGAAGAAATACTTGAAGCCCAAAGCCGCGGTTCCGGCGGTGGAGTTGTAATCGGCGTAAGCCTGACGTTTGACCCATTGGCCGCCCACGCCAAGGGAGAGGTAAGGAACAAAGTTTTCCGAAGCCAGGTTCAGGTGGTAGACGGCGCTCAAGCGAGCCATGGAGACGTCAGCGTCCCCCTCGCCACTCCGCCAAATCTTTCGGTTATGAAAGTGCGCGACTCCATCGTTGTCCACATTGGGGGCGAAGGTGCCCATCAATTCCAGGCCCCAATTGCGAGAAAAGTTGTAGCCCAGGCCCGTCAGAATGGCCGGGCCATTGTCCAGTCGACTTTGGTTATTAGGCAGAATCACGCCGCCCAAAACGCTGAAGTGAAAGGAGTTTTCCTTCATCTGAGCTTCGGCCGGCCCAGGGCCGCTCAGAAAGAAGACCAGGAGAGCCAATAAGGCGATCTTTGCTTTCATTCGAATTTCTCCTTGATTTGCGCGAAAAAATCATAAATTAAATATTTGAAACAGGTCAGCCTCTCTGGCGGCGAGATCTCAAGACTAAGCCACCAGCTGACCAAAATTAGCTGGAACCCAAAATAGAGGCCTGAGAGAATTTACCGAAAAAGACTGCTAAAATTAGTTTTAAATATATATTAACCCAAGCGATTGGGATATTCAATAAAAAAACTGGGGACCTTCTTTATGGCCCAATCGGCTGGCCAAATCTGCTTGATGACCAAACCATAGCCAGGGTCAACCATTTGATCCTTTGGCCATAGGGCCTATACATAATATAATTGTTACAGGTTGTCAAGCCGAAAGTACCCCACAGAGCCAGCGGGGAGCGGGAGTTTGGGTTTTTTTAGTCGCTGAGACCAGCCGCGAAGCCGCCATTTTGAGAGTCAAAAAAGCAACTAAATTAGTAATTATTATTTAATAAATTTTAAAAAATTTTTTATTATTATGTATTTTTTTGGGAGAAAGGTTTGTTTTGACAATGGTGTTTTAATTACATTAATTAATCAATAAAGTGCAATAAATTAGTTTAAAAAATAAATTTATAAAAATTTAAATAATTTTAATCAATTAAAGTAATTATTAATAAAGATTTAGCTAGTAAATTAATTTAATTAGCTTTAAAAACATTCGTTTTTGATGGCTTAACCCAAGAGCTAATTTTTTTTCTTATTTTTGGCGAGCGACTCAGGCGGACTAGCGTTAGGGCGCTCGCTAACAGGGCCAGCAGGGGGCTCAGATAATGGCCAAAGCGGGTAAATAAGGTCAAACCCCGGCTGTCCTCAGGCAGAAGGCTGACAAGGTAGATGTAGGCCCCCACCTCGTTGTGGCCGGTCCGGTCCAGGATCCGGCCCGAGGGCAGGATTTGAGCGGAAATGCCGTTATTGGCCGCCCGAATCAGGGGCCGGCGGTTTTCCACCGCCCGCCAGGCGGCCTGGTAAAGGTGTTGCTCGGGAGCCCAACTGTCGCCAAACCAGGCGTCATTGGTGGTGACCACCAGCAATTGAGCCCCGTTTAGAACGGTTTCTCGGGCCATATAAGGAAAAATGGACTCAAAGCAGATCATGACGCCCAATTGGACACCATCGTGAACAATGGGCGCTTGAGGCCGGCCCGGGCTGTAAGTTCCGGCCGCCCCCAGGACACCCTGGAAAAAAGGCCATTTGAGAAATGGCAGCTCCTCGGCCAAGGGCACGTACTCGCCAAAGGGCACCAGATGTTGTTTGTCATAGTAGGGCCCCGGCCCTGATTCCCGCATGAGCCAAGCGCGATTGTGGAGGCGGGGCTGGTCGCTCCCCAGCTCCAGGCGCGTCACCCCCACTAGGGCGGGCTGGGGGTTCTGGGCGAGGAGCTGATTGAGCCAGGTGGTCTCGGCCTCATCCAGCCCGTAGGAAAAAGGGGCGGCTGTCTCGGGCCAAATCACCAGCCAAGGTTGAGTCGCGTTGGCCCGTTCGGTCAGAATCTGGTAACGGGCCAGAATGAGATCTCGATAGGCCACGTCCCACTTGCGCTCCTGCTCAACCGAAGCCTGAAGGATCACGATCTTTTTTTCCGGGCCCTGGCGGGCGATCTCGGTCCACCTGGCCAGGGAGCTCTGGCCATAGAGCCACATCAGGCCCAAGGTCCCGAGAGCCAGCCCCACCAGGGCCAAAGACTTGGGTTTTTTGGGGTTAAAGAAGGCCAGCCAGCCACTGATTGCCGCGAGTGGCAAACCTAGGCCGTAGAGGCCGATGAGGTCAGCCGCCCCCATCAGACGTGGCTCCCGCGCCAGGCCCACGGCTAGAGGGGACCAGTTGAAGCCGGTGAAGGCCCAGTTCTTCAGATGATCCAGGCCCACCCAGAGCCCGGCTCCCAACAGAGCCAGGAGCCAGGGCCGGGAGCTTCGCCAGGCCAGGGGAGCCATGAGCCAGGCCCAGATCCCCTGGTGCAGGGCCAGGAAGGCGGCCAAAAGGAGGAGCACGAGGTTCCCGCCCGCCCCCAGGCCCCCATAGCCGGCCATGACCTGGCCCAGCCAGTAGAAACTTAAAAGGCCCAGGGCCAAACCGTAGATCCAGCCTATCAGCCAGGCTCGCTGGGGAGTCTGGCCCCTGATGGCCCAATACAGGGGAATAAGACAGAAGAAAGCCAGTGGCCAAAGACCGGCTTGGGGCAGAGTCAGAGCCTGGCTGAGACCGCCGAGAGCGGCTAAGATCCCCGCCACAGGCAGGGGTAGGGGTCGGGGCTCTGGGCGAGCGGGGCGAGGCGGGGTTTTCATTATGGTTAAATCCAAGTGGTCTGAGGCTCAGGCCGGGGGAATTTCCAGCTCCAGCATAGAGCAGGCCAAGCCAGAGCCAATGCCCATCAGGACCACTTTCTGGCCTGGCCGCAGCAGTTTTTTCTCCCAGGCTAGGCTGAAACTGAAAGGCACGGCCACTGGGCCCATGTTGCCATAATCTGGGTAGGTCTCAAAGAGCCGGCCCGGGGGCAGGGCGAGAGTCTGGCAAAGTTTATCGGTGTTGGCCCGGCTGACCTGGTGGCAGATAATGGCGTCAAAATAGTCCGCGGTCCAGCCATGACTGTGGCGACCAAGCTGGAAGGTGGCCTCGGCCAGCTGAACCCCGGCGGTGAGAAGCCTAGCCGAATCCGTGGTCATGCGGGTGAAATCACCTTGACATAAATCATTGGAGCCAGTGTCTGAAAGACTGGCAACCGCCTTGATCCGGGGGGCGGTGGGATGCTGGGCCATCGGCCCAATCAGCATGGCCGCCCCGCCTGAGCCGAGGGTGAGCGAGGCGAAGTAGCGGAAAAACTCCCGGACAGTCAGGTCCGGCTCCAGCAGAAAAGGCAGGGTGTTTTCCAGCAGGGGCCGGCTGTTTTCCCCCGCGGTGATCAGGGCGTATTCCAGGGACTGGGCCTCAATCAGGCGAGCGGCCAGGTCCATCGCGTCCACAAAGCCCAGGCAGGCGCTCCCGAGATCCAGATTTTTTACCCTGGGGCCCAAGCCTAAGGCGGCGGCCACGGTGGAGGCCACGGAGGGCTCCAGAAAATCCCGGCCCACGGAAGTGGATAAATGAAACTCGATCTTGTCCACCAGCCGCGGAAACTCGGCTAAAAGCCGTTGGGCCGCGACCAGGCCCCCGAAGTGGGTCGGGCTGTCAGCCGGGTAGAGGTGGCGGTAATTGATGCCCGTCATCTGAGCTAGGATCCCCCGAGGTAGGCGCAGGCGCGCGAGGGTGGGAGCCAAGGCTTCCTCCAGGGAGTCGGAGGCCAAACGGTCCGGGCCCAAGTCGCGGGTCCAACCGACCAGGGCGGACTGAGTGAAGCGGGGGCTTGGGGGCATCTTGAAAACGCCATTGGGTCCAGCGTGGCCAAAAGGCCAAGGGATAAATTAAAGATAAGAGATAAAAAGCATAAACCCCAAGACCATAACAAATTATGCTCCGAAATGTCAATATTTTTCTACAATAATTATTATTAAAGCTTGAGGGCCGGTAATGAAAGGCTCTTCCCGCTCGTTGACGAGGCGAGAGGGAAAAAGAAACAGTCTTCCTTTAGGCCGGACTCTACCTATACGCGTTGAAAAGTTTCAAAAGCGCTTTTGAGTTAAATTTCTCTCTTTAAAATATTCAGTTGAGGTCAGGCATTTTAATAGATTTAGTTTTATTATTTTGACCGCTCGAGAAATAAACAACAAGCAAATTACACATTAAATTGAGCGCTTCATAGATATTTAATTAAATGGAAAATGAATCGAAAACCATATAATCTTCTGATTAAGCCGAGAGGGCTAAGACGATTAGCCTGACTCCGGGGAGATGACAATCACCGATCTATCTGTTAAGACTTATTAGATGGTGTTGGCACGATCAACTGTCGAAATAAACCCTGAGCCATTAGCTCGCTCAATGACCGGCCAAGGAGTGGTCCCCCTCCGATTGTCAGGGACAGACTCCTTGCCGAAGTCGCCAATAAAACCACTAAAGATCTATTCTATGCGTCTGAAAAAATTCAGATTCAGGCTCTCGAATGGCCACAGGTCACTTAATTGATTTCGTCAGGTCAACCTGCGAGTCAGGCGAGTCGACTATAAACGAAATGGAGGAGCCTCTCAATTCTCCATTCTAGAGGCTCAATCTACCATTGTCCAGGGCATTGGATGATGATGGCGAATTTGAAGGCGAGAGGGGAGTCAGGCGGGCCGCTCTGGAGCCAGCTCAGTTCCGTCTTTCCCCTTGATGGCGGAAAAAAAACTCGATTAACCCCGAAAATTCGTGGAGTCAAGCTATCACCACCGGAAGCTCAATGTCAAACTGAGCGAGTCGAGGAGTTAGGTAACCTGGAAAGAAGGACCGCGTCGGACCGGCGGCGCGAGAACCTCTGATTACCTGAATTATGTTTCTTTTGGCGGGAGAAATTGGTATAATTCACATTATCAAGGGGATATTTTAAAGAATCGCGGTTTAGCCTCTACCCCCTTTGAAGCCGCGAAAAAAAAAGGCTCTAGGGTCAGCCTCAGGCCAGGAAATCCGGCTGGCTTAGGCTGTGACAGGAGTAAAAAAGCTTATGGCGAAAAACCGAGCCGTGAGCTTCGTTGGGCTATCCGCGAGTTGAAACGCCCGAACTCAGTTGAGCGCCTGAGGAAGATGAGCTATCTGAGAAGTTGGAAGTACTTTAACGAAAAAGCTCAGATCTCCTTACTGATGGGCGATTTTTCAAGGTAGAAAATACCGCCAGCTCGCTTTGGAATCATGCGCGCGTATCAATGGGCCTGAGAGCCCAGAAGCCCTCAATGTTATGCTCTTAATGGCTCTCGACCTCGCTCTGTCTGGGGATCTTGAGGAAACCAAAGAGCTCTACGCCCGGAGTATCGCTATTCAGGAAAAAGTTCTCTCGCCTGACAATCCTGACGCTCAGGAAGCAATGCTTTTAGCGGCCCACAATCTGCTAGACCTCAAGGAATTCGCGGAGGTGGAAAAACTCTTCGCCCGGGCCCACGCCGCCCGCCTTAACTCCTTAGGGCCCGAACACCCATTGACCCCTGGAAGTGGTCGTCTATTTGGACGCGACCTGTCAGGAGCTGGCTAGCCAGCTGGAGCCTGACTTGGATGTTTAATATATTCACCCGGGCGGTTCGCTGCGGAGGGCGATGAGGTCAGTGGTGGAACAGCCGGGCCAGGGGAGACACGCGCATTATTCGCTCAAACGGTCCGTCAGTTTGATCCCAAATTTCTGGTCGAGGGACCCAGGCCAGTCCGCGGGGGGCTCCCAAAAGCTCTGGGGTGAGTCGAAACCTGGGCGAGGGGCGGCGGGTGAGACCGGGGCCCAAGAAGAGTCTTAGAGGCTCCCTCGAGGTCTCCTTAAGGTTGATTTCTCCTTGTCCGACTAATTGGCGGATGCCAAATTTTTTTATATAAAGGTCTGAAGAATAACCCAAGCCCGAAAGCGCGAGTTGGGGTGTCCCTAGGCCCGAGGTAACTCACCTGGTTGGCGGGCCTGGCTGCCAGCTGGGCCGGTCTCTGTTGGCTTTTTTTTTGGTCCCTGGGGAAACTGACTAGGGGATTTCCTTCTATAACCAATTTTATTTTCAGGCCGCTTCTTAGTCAGCGTTTCGCGGTAAAGCTTTTTTTTTTTTGGAGAAAAACCCATGGCGAAAAAAACAAGCCAAAAACCCAGCCGCGCCATTCGAAAATTGAAAAAATTGAACCGCCAGGCCGCGTCTGACTCATCGGAAAGTGGCGAGATTTTCGAGGCCAAAGCCCAGGCCTTTTTGGATAGGAACGACTTCCCCCAGGCCATAAAGAATTTTCGACTCGCTTTGAGTTACTATGTGAGAAATTACGGGCCCGAGAACCCGAAAACCATCGAAGTGACGCAGTTTCTGGCCTTAGCCCTGTCGCATTCCGGCTGTTATCGGGAAGCTAAGGAGCTCTTTGCCCGGGTTCTCCCCTTCAGCGAAAGAAACCTCGGTCCCGATCATCCTGAAACCTTGGAACAGCTGATCTGCGTGGCCAACAACCTTTATTTCCTGAAAGATTTCGCGGGGGCGGGGGACATTTTCGCTCGGGTCGAGGCCGCCCGCCTCAAGTCTTTGGGGCCGGAAGATAACGAAACTATAAGGGCGGGAATTTTGTTGGGCGCCACCCTGACCAGGCGGGATTGTCATCTGGAGGCTCGAAAACTTTATGAGCGAATCCTTAAGGCCCAGAAAAGCGTCCCCAGCTCTGAGGATTCTCTGGTCCTAGTCGTCATGAACAAGCTCAGCGAGACCCTGACCGCTCTCGGCGAAAATAAGGCGGCCAAGGACATCTTAGTCCAGGCCTTGGCCATCTGCGAAAAAAACTTAAGGCCGGACAGTATAAAAACCAAAGACGCGGCGGTTGCCCTGTACCGTTGCCATATGAGCCTCGGGGAGAACGAGGCCGCGACCATTATGTTGGAGAGGTACCTCGCCACCATTATTAATGGAATCGGGCCAGATAGCCCTAAGGCCATGGACCTGCTGGCCAACGTGGCCACTCAAGTCAAGAAAAAAGGTCACCTCGAGAAGGCCCGCAGCCTCTTCGCCGCGGTAGTCGCGGCCCGTCAAGTCTTTTCCGGGCCAGAAGACCCAGATACTCTGGAGGCGATACTTAATCTCGCTCAATGTCTTCAGGCCCTCAAGGATTTGGAGGGAGCCCGCGATCTTCTGACCGAAAACCTGCTCCTCGCCCAACGCGTTTTCGGGGCCTCTCACCCGAAGACCATTCAATTCAGGGAAAGTCTGGCCGCGATCCTCCGGGGGCTGGGCGATGAGGCCGGCAGCCTGGCCATCCTTGAGAAAGGCCCCGGGCCCAGTTCCAAGCGAGGCTCTGCCCGCTCTTGAGGCTAGAGATGTATCCGGACCCTATCTTCGCCCTGACCTGGTCGCCAGCGTAAAACTTTTGAACTCAGGGCCACGGCCTGTTCCCCAGACGACGCGGCCCTGTCCGCTCGTCCTCTGGGCCTCATGGCTAGCCAGCCCGTGACCTCACCGCTGGCGTGGCGCTTCCACCTGGTTGGGCGTTCAAGTCCGTTGGCCTGAGAAAACCTCCTCTTTGGAAGCCACATTTAAAGAAATATTGAAAAAAATAATAAAAAGTTAAATTAGATAATAATAAATAAGGCCAGGAGAATTTAAACTCCTGACCTTTTAAATTTGTTTAACTTGCTTTATAAATAATTAAATTTTATGATATAAATGTATTATTGTATATTTAGACGATATATTTTAAAAAACGGGTTTTTTACGCCGTCATTAGAATTTGCTGATATTCCCTGCTCAAGTCTGGGCGGACAGGGGATCAGAAAGTGTACCTGACGCCGAACATGACATCGTGAAGTTGAATTTTGGTCTCCAAACCGATATCAGCTATGTCGGCGGTATAGGAATTGTTGCCCGCGTTGGTGTATTTGTAGCTAAGATCCAATGACCAATCTTGGTTTATCGCGTAGTTCACCCCGGCTCCCAGAGCCCAGGCGAATTGCGCGTCCCCGTAATCACCCTCAGCGTCAGTCTCAAATTCCGCCTGTAAATTTGGGGCCGTGATGTCGGCGCGCCGGAGTTTGCCGTGCAGGACCGCCAAGCCGACTCCCGCCCCCACAAAAGGCGTGAAAACAGAGCTGTTGTGAAAATCATAATACAGATTCAGCAGGGCCGTATGAATGCCAATCTCTGAGTGTTCGTTAACTCGGATCTCTTCACTGGCGGTATCACCATTAGAGTCGGTGACGCTCAAATTGGTTTTATGATTTTCCTTGACGTCTTTGTAAGCTCGGGCGATGAATTCTATTTCCGCCCGCAAAGGCCAGCCCATAGAGGGAAAGAAATCGTAACCGACCGCCAGGCCGCCGCCAAACGAGCCATGACTAAAATCGCCCAGATTAACGTGTCTGGCGTTCAATCTATCCCCGAAGTCGGAGGTTAAAGCCTCCTTAGTCACAATTCGGCGCTCAACCTGCTGCGAGGACATGCCGATCTTGGCCTCCAAATAAAAGCCGCCATCCTCGCCGTAGGCCGAAAAAGGCGTCAGCGACAAGCAGGCGAAAACCACCAGACCACTCAAGAAACATTTCATGAAAAAAGTCTCCTTTTGACAATTGATGAAGACAAAAATGAGAGTTAAGGCGAAAATTATCTCATCGCCTCTGGTTTAAGACCCCTGACTATTTTTCCGTTCAAAACTGGAGATAAATAATAACTAGTCATTTTTTCTTTTTTTATTTTAACAATGGAGGTAGCTGAAATCAACTATTTTTTTGTCAATTAGGTAAACTATATTATATTAATTTTTTTATATATTATAATATAATTTTTTTTTATTAAAAAATATGCAATAGATAAAAAATAAAGAATATAATATTTAATTAAATAAAATGATTTTAGGTAAAAAAATACAATTTTTATTTTTTTAAATAAAAGAATTTATTATATATTCAAATAGGTCAAAAATTTTTCCGATCTGATGATCATTAGAATTATGTTTATCATATTTATAAGTATAAAAGAAGTACATAATAAATATAAACATAATAAAATATAGTTAATTGAATTCTATAGAGTTCTTTTATTACCAAAATCGTGAGGCCGGGAGCGGTTCTCTTGTAGGGACTCGCCAATAGGCCAGAGAGAAAAAAGCGTTTCAGGTTTTTGTGTCCTCCAGAAAAGATCGAGTCAAACCTATTAATATGGACCGTGGCTCTCATTATTTGTCTGAACGGGGGGGGTTACCAGCGGCTTTTGGCATGGTGGCTGACCAAAAATGTAGGCCAGGTCTTTTTGGTGCCTGTTTCGTTGGCTCATCCTCTTCGCCGTTGGGGCTGCTCTTTTCAGCTTAAATTTGGTTACCTGGAGTAAAAAGATATTTGGCTATAGACAATGCCGAGGTTATGTTGATTTATTTTTCTGACTGTACTAAAATATTTTTATGATTTAGTTCCCGGAAACAATTGAGCAGTTCGAAGCTCTTTTTTTAATTCCGAAGCCGCCTGTGTCGAATACTTAATCAAGGCGAGGTGGCCAGAGGGATTTCGTTGTGACAAGCGCCAAAATCTCAAGTATTGGCTGTCTGGTAGGGACTTAGAGTGTACTGTTTGTGGCCATAAAGTTAGATTAATGGCTGGAACAATATTTCAAAACACCAAACTACCTCAAACATTGGAAACCATGGTCAAAGGCTTAAATTCTCCGACCGGGACTTTGATGATAATGGATCGTGGAATCGCTACGGCAGCCAAAATAGATTGGATAGTAAGCAAAGGATATAGATACCTCGTTGTAAACAGGGAGCGAGCCAGGGTTTTGATGAGACTTTGGGGAAGCCTCTCATCACCGCTGATGGTGATGAAATATCAGTGTACAGCGTTGATAGTGAAGATTGCAAAGAAAGAAGGCTGTTCTGCCGTTCTCCCTTACGAGCTTTAAAAGAACAGGCCATGCTAAGTCTGCGCATAATACGATATGAGGAGAAACTGAAGAGGCTCAGTGAAGGTCTCAGCAAGTCAAGAGTAAAAAAGGATCTCCAAACTGTCAACCGGGTTTTGGGCAACCTGGCCAAAGAGTTCTCTGGAGTGTTTCACTATTATACTATAACTGTACAAGATAATAGCCTTATTAAACAGCCAAACAGTCCGATAGAGGTAGTTCGGATAGATTTTGAACGTGATGAAAAAGTCTGCAGTAAGTTGACCTTGCCCGAGGTTTACAGCCTAAAGACTAATGATTTAACTCTTTCGGCGGAACAGATTTTGAGGCAATTTATAAGATTAACTGAAAGGGAAAGTGTATTTTGCTTCCTTACGTTTGAATTAGGATTAAGGTTTATTTTTCATTTTTCATAAGAAAAAGACACGAATAGATAGTTATCTATTCGTGTCAATTCTGGCTTATCAATGTATCCAAATGCTTAGACATCTTTTAGGATCAAAAAATATAAACGACAGCTTGAAACCTATCGTTAAGACCGTACAGACTTAAATGAGATTAACGAATGTATTTAACAGTATGGTTAAGTATCATATAAGGATAAGAAAACCATCTAATCATGAGTTGTAGTATTTAAGTAGATACAATACACTCTGCCTAAACCAAAAAATTTGTAAAATAATTAAAGAGTTACTTCAATATAATTAATTAAGTTTGTAGGTAGTGTCTAGGATTTTTTTTTCTTAAAATAAAACTTTGATAAGCCCTTAGTTTTAAAAATCCTTGTTAGAGATCGGCTAAAAAATTCTAACTTGGGGAAGGAAATTTTAAAGTGGCTATACCTAAGGTCCGCCAGCGAGGCCAAGATTTCTCAGAGAGCTGGTTGAAATATCAAGTAGGAGGGAAAACCAGATGGCGGGAGTTTAAATTTAAACCAAACTCAGATTATTTTTATCAGTGGACCTTTAAAATCAGAGCAAGAAAGCAGCCGAAAAGTCAAAATGAGAATTTTTGTTTATTTTCTTTAGCTATGGTAAAACATCGAACAAGGTGGCATAATAAAAAAGTCTCTCCTAGGAATTTTATATTTATTGCGTTTAACTTGGGCCGCTCCAGCCGGCCCCTCAGAGACAGGGCCCTCAAAATGACTAGTGGGCTGACAGGATTTGATTTAATGACCCTGAAAAATTTACCTCTTGACATTCAAGAATTCACGCGAATAATTGACCGAAATCTTATATA
>JAISMU010000147.1 GCA_031276635.1 Deltaproteobacteria bacterium
GTAAAAATAGTTTTTGTCAATTATATCCGCGAAGGTCTGATTGGCTAGAGAGAATCTTTTCAGGGGCATGATTCCAATCCTGTCAGTCTGGCGGCCCTAGCTTCAAGGTCAGCTTAAGCGCGTCTCGTTATGGGAAAAATCAATATGGCCAGGGCGTCCAAGGCTGGTTAATTATGACACATTAAGCTAGGTTTAACAATAAAGGGAAGGCTAAAATGGGAAATAGCGTTTAAGTTTTTATGGCTAACCGGTCCGCTCCACTACCCATAATGGGAAATTGACGAATGGGACCCCCAAAAATTTAAGCCGCGTCTGGGCTCTTTTAGCCATCGGTTCCCTGGCTGGCGAGAGAGCCAGGTCAAAACCGCTCCACTAAACTTCTAGCTATTTTTGTTCCTAATCCTACCCTCGAACTTACGAATTTGTTGAAAAATACCAGAGCCAACCCCCCAATTGAGGGGAACTTTCCCGGGCCTGGTAATTTTTGGGCTTTTTCGGCCCTCTGGCTGGCCCATTTCCGGCCAAAATCAGCTGAGAAAAGAACATTTGTTTGGGGCCTGGGGCCAAATTTTGGGGAAGATCGATAATTTTTTCCCCAAACTTTGTTAACGCTTTAAACAAGTTTTGAACAATAGCCGCCCTGGCCTGTTCAAAAAACCCCTCTCTTGGGCCGAAAAAACTTTCAGGCCCAAGAGCTCCCCCGAGCCACCAGAGGCTAAAAAGCCAACAAGCCGCTGACCCAGCGGTCATCGCGGCAAATGTCCAAAACTTGAAACCGCCGCTTCGAGCTCTCGACCAGAGCCGCCTGAAATATTTCCCCCTCCTCGGCCAGCAGGCCGGAATAGATCAGATAACGCCGGTTTTCAAATGCTCTTAACCTCAAAAGATCCTTTAAAACAAAAAGCGGCAGGTTGGCCATGACCAGCTCCCCCGGGGCCTGGGCGTAATCCTGAGCCAGGCCCCGGCGAATCCGGGCCCGCGCCTGGAGGCCGTTTCTGGCCACGTTCTGGGTCGCGCACCGAACCGCCAGATGGCTGTGGTCCACCCCCAAAACGGAATGGACCCCCAGCCGGGCGGCGGCCAGAGTCAGAACCCCGGTCCCGCACCCCAGATCCAGGGCGGTGGCCAGGGTTGGGGCGGCCAGGGTCCCGGGCCGCAACAGGCGCGTCAGAAAACCCAGACAGGCCCGGGTGGTCGGGTGGCCACCAAAACCAAAGGCCAGGCCAGGATCTATATAGATAGGCGGGCAATCAGCCGAGCTCTGGCCCGGCTCCAGCTCTGAGCCAACCTCGCCCGCCCCCGGCAGGAGAAGCAGAGGGCCGACCCTCAGAGGTTCCCCGTTGGCCCCGTCCTGCCACTGGTCATAGCGCAGATGGTGGATCTGCCGGAGCTCCAAAGTGGGGTGGCTGACCAGAAAAGGGCTCAAATCATGGTCATTTAAAAAAAACAAAAAAGCGAAATCTTCCTCAATATGGAGACCCGCCAGGTCCGGGCCAAAAAGCTCCTCTGGCTCTGGGGAACCGGCCAGAAACGCCAGACCCTGGGGGTCCGGGGAGCGCAGCTCGTAAATGGTTAAAAGGGTGTCGGGGCGCACGGCGATCTAATGGCCCAGGGCCCGCCAGAGCCGGGCCAGAACGCAGCCGGGGCCGGGCAAAGGCTCAAATCTGGCCAAAAGCTCCGCAGGGGCCCCAGGAACCGCGAAACTCCGCCCGGCCCAGGCCAAAAGGTCTTCGTCGTTGAAATCGTTGCCCACCGCCGCGGCTGACTCCGGGCCCCAGCCTAAAAGCTCCACCAGAGCCTGACTGGCGGAGCCTTTGGAGACCCCACCCGGAAAAACCTCCAGCCACACGCAATCGTCCTCGTAAGGCGAGGAGCTCTGGGTGATGGATAAACCTGGGGCCAGGTCAGCGAACCGGGTTCGCAGGGCGGGAAACTCCTCAGCCGGAGCCATAATCAGAAACTGGGACAGCGGCTCGGGAGGGTTAAAACCCGGCCAGGGCGAGGCGACGGACTTAAACTGCTCTAGCCTGGCCTGGAAACCCGCCGATCTGGGGCCTCGGGGCGGGTCAAGGTAGTAAAAGGCGTGGCTGTCTGGCGGAGCCTTGAAAGCCAGAAACCCCCATTCCAAAGCCAGGGAGGCGCTCAAGCCCAGGACCTGCTCGGCGGGGGTGAAGGCTTTGACGAAAAGATGCTCCCCCGGGCCCTGGGGAGTCCAGCGACACAGAGCCAGCCCAGAGGAGTAGATCAGATAGTCCAGCTCCAACTCCCGGGGCCAATCCCGCAGAAAAGACACCAGACTGCGTCCGGTGGCCACGGCTCTGACCAAGCCGGCCCGACCCATCGCCCGCAGGACCTGGCAGTCTTCCGGGGCCACTGGCTCCAAACGCGGCTTAATTGTTCCGTCAAAATCAGAGATCACTAAGCGGATAGGTGGATCCGGGCTGGGCACTGCGTCTTCCTGACCCCAGTTTATTCGGCCCGGGCTGGGGGGAAGGCGACCGGGCTGGCCAACAAAAACTTTTCTCAAATTACCCAAAACGATCCCATCTTTCAACCCTGACTGGACTTATTGTTGGCCTGACCCTGGCCGCGGGCCAAAAAAAAAAAGCCGCTTAACGCGGCTTAAAATAACAGGGCCAGGGAAGAACCCCGCCCTGAGGAAGAAACAAGATTCAGAGCGCGAAATCAATCCTGATCCAGCTCGCAACCACTAAAGCCCAGACCGTACTCGTGGAATCTGGCGGAGCCATCCCGAGCTTGGGCTTGCGCGTTAGCGAACCTGGGGTGGATGGATTTGGCTTCCCGGATCACCAGAGGCCGACCGCCAAAGTTGGCCCCGGTCAACTCTTCCATGGCCCGGTGGCCAGCCACTCGCTCCATGGTTACAAATCCGAACCCTCGAGGCAAACCGGTCTGACGATCGGTGATCAGAGTGATGGACTCAACCTCGCCCAGCCGGGAAAAGACCGACCAGAGCTCGGATTCCTTTGTATTATAGGGCAGATTCCCCACATACAAACTTATTGTCATAACAAAAACCTGAAAAGAGAGAAATATGGGGACAGGAGGGATCAAATCAATAAGCGGAAGCAAAAGACCTAATCGAAAATCGCTGAGCCCGTTGACTCAAATGAGTCATAGTCAATTTACAACCCAATTAAACCCTTGTCAACCACGTTTTCCTGGTCAAGAGGCTTTATTTCCCGGCCAAAAAAAATTCCCAACCAGGTTAGCGGGACCGGGGGACCCGCTGGCTTCTAACCTCACCCCAAAACAACCGCGCGCCCAGGGCGGGATTAAGCCAGCCCGCCCCGTGGGGGGCGCCCGCGAGGAATCTTTCCGGCCCGGGCCCCTCAATCAACATAATTGGCGGAAACCTCGCGGCGGGCCGCCGATTTCAGCCTATCAGCCAGTTAAAATATCCAGGCCAGTGGCTTAATAATTTATTTCCTTCATTTCTCGGAATGAGGAGAAAAAAAACTCCCCAGGCTTTGCGGCTGAGTCGATCCAGCTCAAGGCGGGCTCTAGCTGGAGCGAAATTCCGCCAAGCCCGGCCTGAGACACAAAAAAAGCCGCCCTGAGGCGGCTTGGGGAAAGATAAATGAATGGCTAATTTTTATCTATTATAATTAAAGTCCTGGGCCTCGGTCGAGAAGGGCCGCGGCTCCCGATAGCTCTGAGAGGGCCGATAACTCTGTGGGTCCCGATAACTCTGAGGATCCCTATAACACTGCGGGTCCCGATAATTTGGGCGATCCTGATAGCCTCGCTCATATTGGCCCCCGTACCCCTGATGGTCGACCGGGCCACCCCTCTTTTGCAACGGTCTGGCCAGCCTGACGCGCAGAGGGCGCCCGCCAAAAATAGCCCGATTCAAAGAGGTCACCGCCTCCTCGCCCCCAGATTTTTCCATCCGCACAAATCCAAAGCCCCGAGAGGCCCCAGTTACCCGATCCGTGATGATTTTGACAGACTCCACCTCGCCAAAGCGAGAAAAAACTGTCGTCAACTCAGACTCCTCGGTGTCATAAGGAAAATTGGCCACAAATAAATCAATCATATCGCCTCCATACGCGCCTGTGACTGTCAAAAAAAATGTAAATCGCCCTGAAAAGAAAACAAACTTTCTCAACGAACCTGCCCTCGCGTTTTGGCGAGTCAGACCGGATCCTATCTGATTATTTTAAATAAGTCAATAGATTCTTAAAAAAAAAAGAATTTTTTTTATTTTGATCTCTTAAGACATTCATAAGGAAAACCTGCTGCATAAAGCCTGTTTTTTAGCTGAATTGACGGTAGCTAAATCTTCTGGATTGGCTCATCTAGACTTGAAAAATATCTGCGTTTTACTATTTAAAAATCAAAATTTTTATTTGTTTAATTGCTAAATTTAATATTAACAATATAATTATATCGTAAAATAAAAAAAAAGCCGCGATAAAGCGACTTTTTTTATTTGAAAAACCTAAGTTTTTCAACGGAGTAGAGATTACCGATAGTTATTGTAGGAGTTTTGACGTTTGGGTCGGGCGGAACCTTGAGCGTCGTCGTTCAACCAGTAGTCCCGCACAAAAAGGTCGGCTTCCCGGTCTGGGGAGGCCGAGGAACCGGGGGTTGAGGCATTATCGGCCAGGGTAATTTCCCGCCGAACCGGGCCAGCCTCCCGAACGTTTAAGGGCCGACCGCCGAAATCGGCCCGGTGGAGAGCGGCGATGGCGGCCTGACCGCCGGCCCGCTCAATTTGGATAAAACCAAAACCCCGGGGCCGCCCGGTCACTCGGTCGCTGATGAGCTTGATGGAATCAACCCGACCGAATTGAGAAAAAACGGCCATTAGTTCAGATTCTTTTGTCTCAAAGGGAAAGTTCCCGACGAATAAGGTTATATACATAACTTCACCCGATTTATCAATTATTGGGGAACAGGAAGGAATCAAATCAGCTAAATAGAAACTTAAGACTTTTTCGAATTCTCTGGACCCTGCCGACTCTAATGAGTCAAGTTGGATTTTATACCGAATGACTGGTCGATGTCAATGATTTTTCCAGAAATTTTTGCCCCTAACTGGGATTTTTTTTCGCGAAATCCGGGCCTAAAATAGCTTCATCTGAGCGAATCGCCCACCTTATGGCCCATTCCGTCCGTCTGACCTGGCCTTTTGACCCAGAGGGCCAACCGACAGTTTTTGGAAAAACATTCATTTTTGTCTATTTATGGCCAAAAAAAATTATTTTAACTAATTTACTGTCGTTAGTTTTTGGCTCTATAACTCGCCCCAATCCTGAGGAAACCCTAGATTATTGCCCTCAAAAATAAGTCTCTGGCTAGGCCCCAAACCTGGCCGACCATCGCGCCTCTGGCCCGCCGGAATCATTGCCAGGCCGACCCAGACTGCCCCCCGCCAAGTCGCTGGCCAGTCCCCAAAGCCCCAGACTCGCGGCCATAGGGCCCAAAAAAAACCAAAATTTGAGTTTTCGCTCATTTTAGCCAATAATGGCTCATAATATCTCTCAGGCTGAAAATGAATCCTGACCCCCTGAACCAAACTCCTCTCCCGCCAAAATATCCAGCCTCGGGCCTGGTCGCGCCGGCGCGGCCCCGCCAGCGCCGGTTCTTGGTTTATGGGGCCCTGGGCCTCCTGGGCTTTCTGGCCATTTTCTACCTCTTGAGCCTCTTTGATCCCAATACTCTCTTCAACGCCCGCCGAGGCTTTCAAGCCGCCATGAATCTGGCCTTTGGCCCAGATAACTGGCGGGCCGGAGAATATAGCTACAATTATCAGGGCCGGACCATGACCGTCCGGAATATCTGGATCGCCCGGTCGCTGGGCGAGGGCGACCAGGCTGGCCGGCTGTTGGCTCATGTGGCCAAGTTGGAGATCAGCCATCTGACCTGGGCTCGAGAAATCAAGGCCCTCCTGACCGAGCCCGACCAGGCCGCCAACCCCCAAACCCTGGCCTCCAAGGTGGTGGCCCACGAAACCCGCTTTTTTTTGTCCCGGCAGCCGTGGCGGGCCCAGGGTTATCTGGGCCAGTTGGCCATTCAGGGCCTGAGCTACGCTCCCCCGGTCGCCGCCAGCGCCGGCGGGCCCAATTCTCCCCCCGCCTCCCCCTGGGCCGGCTGGCGGCCCGAACAAATTGAGCTGAGTCAGCTGCGCTTGAGCGGCCAGTCTCTGACCTGGCCGAGCTCCCTGGTCTTGAGCCTCCCCTCCTGGCGATTGGTCAACCCCCGCTGGGGCCCTCAGGATCCGCGCTGCGAGCCGGGGAGCCTGATGGCCGGGCTCGGGTTAAGCCTCAGCGTCCAGCGGCACCGCCTGAGCGCCCGGCTCGACGAGCTGGCCCACAACGGAACTCTGGGGCTGGGCCGGGCCGACAATCTGACCATCCGGAATCTGGCGGTCTGGGTGGAGCCAGGGGCGGGCGAAGCCAACCTGAGCCGGGCCCAACGGAAAAACCTTGAGCCCGCCTGGCTGGAAGTGGCCATAGCCGATGGAACTTTCAAATATCTAGATTTTCGGCCCCTGGCTCAGCGGCTGTTGGCGGCCCTCGGTCAGCCTGGTCCCCGGGCCACGGTCGCGGGGCTCGGGGATTTAATCACCGCCCGCGAGGCTTTTCTGGGGGGGCTGAGTCTCTTTGAAAGTCGCCTCAATCAGATTTCCCTCAAAACTGGCGGCCTGACGAGTCAAGCCAGACTGGGGGAGCTCTCCATCACCGCTGGCCTCGAGCCCTACGCCCTCTCGTACCGGCTGGCTGAGGGCTGGTTTTCCCTGGCCGATCCCCAGGACCCGGCCCGGCCGTTTTGGTCCGAGCTGTATAAGCTGGCCGAAGACCTGGATCTCCTGGCCGGTCGCTTTCACCTGGCTGGCCAAGCCGGGCGGAAACCCCAGTCCGCCTCTTACCAGCTGGACGCGACCCTGGAGCTGACGGATCTTTTGGGCCTGACGCTTAACCTGGGCCTGGAGGGCCTGACCCCAACGGTGGAGGAGGCCCTGGGTCAATTAAGCCTCACCGATCTGCTGACCGGACGCGACCTGCCCGACGCCTTGCGGGATCTGGCTCTGAGCCAGGCGCGGGCCCAGCTGCGCGACGCGGGTCTGACGGAGCGTCTTTTGGCCTTTTACTGGCAAAAAGGGGCCGGCCCAGAGTTGAGCCCCTCGGCCAGAAAAGAACGAGTCATTTTCGGGCTAGTCCTGGCTTTGACTCTGACGCTGGAAAAATACCTCGACAATTCCCGGGAGCTGACGGATTTAATGGCCCGCTTCCTCCGCCAACCGGGGATAGTGACTGTCCAGGCCACCCCCACCCCGGCCATCAGCCCCCGAGGCTTTCTGGCGGCCGGCACTCTGGGGGACCTTTTGGAGGCCGCCCATTTAACCTTGGCTGTGGACGCCCAGGACCCCTTGCCCTTTAAGTGGAAAAAACCCTGGGCCATTGAGGAGGGCCCTTGGGGGGAGCCGCTGGATTGGCAGGAGCGCCCGGAAAAAACGCCTGACCAATGAGCTGGTCAAAAAATTTCGGCCCCCTTGGCCTTTTCGGCCGGGCCTTAAAAAGCGCGGGCCGGGTCTGGGAGCCGGTAATCAAGGGATTGACGCTGATGTTTGAGGACACAAAGCCAGAGATAATTTTTGAGGGAGACTCGGAGTTCAGTCACATCACTATAGTTGAGCAAGGCGGGGTCAGAACCATGTATCTGGGGCCGACCGCCCAGGAGGCCGAAACCTCCATCAGCGTCGCCGACCCGGAGGCCCCGATTTTTGAGTACCCGGGCCTGATGCTTCTGGCTCTGGCCCTCCGACCCCGGTCTCGGAAAATTCTCATGCTGGGCCTGGGTGGCGGTTTCATTCCTCGCCTTTGCCAACGCTATTTGCCTGAGCATCAGTTGACCGTGGTGGAAATCGATCCCCTGGTGGTGGATTTAGCCCAGGTCTATTTTGGTTTCACGCCGGGCGGCAATGTCCAGGTGGAGATCGCCGACGGCCTGGACTACCTGACCCGCCAGCCGCCGCGCTCCTTTGACCAGATCTGGCTGGACGCCTTTGATGGTGACTACATCCCCGCCCATCTGACCACAAAGGATTTCTTGCGTCTCAGTCAACGCTCCCTCCGGGCGGCTGGCCTGCTGGCCCAGAATCTCCACCAGACCAGACCTCAACATTATCATAGACAATTAGGCCTGACCGCGGCCGTCTTCCAGGAGCCCTCGCTTCTGGTGGTCGGCGCCCGCTGCGCCAACACCGTTGTCATCTCCCCCAACGGCCCCCCGCCCCTGCCTCGCCAACCCAAAGAGCTGGTCCGGGCGGTCCGGGAGTTCGGGTCCCTCATCGGGCCCTACGATCTAGAGCGGGAAATTCGCAAAGTGACCGCCTGTCCCACCACGGCCCGGCCCGCTTCGCCCAATTCCCGGCCTTGAGGGCCGGGGGTTTTCTCGCCCCCAAGCTCTCCTCCCCCGCGCCAGAAACCGAAAGGGCCGCGATAACGCGGCCCTTTCTGGCTAACCATGAACTGGATTGAGCAAGGTTTCAGCCGGCAATCTTGATTGGCTTTTCGTTGATAACCTTGTTCACCAGGCTTTTGAGCTTTTGCTGGGAACTGGACTGGATCCGCTCAGTCCGCTCGGTTTCCCAACGGAAAACCGTAGCCGGATTGACACCCAACAATTCGGCGAAAGCTCGCATGTTGACCCCAATGCCCACGCGAAAATCCTTGATAGCCTGACCCGAGGGGTTGGGCTCCTGAATGGCGGCGATGACAGCCTTATTCGGGAGCGGCAGGACTTTGAGGACTTTCTTCGTGGAGCGACGACGACCATCAACGCGCTTAGGCTCTTTGGGAGCCCGAGGCGCTTTGGGCTTGGCCACCTTAGTCGAGGCGCCCAGGCGGGAGACGCGGGAGCTGGGAGCCTTGACAGCTTTAGTCTTGGTGGCTTTGGCCGGTTTGGCTCCCCGAACGGCTTTGGCCGGTTTGGCGACCTTGACCGTTTTGGCCTTGGCTGGTTTGGTGGCCAGGGCGGACTTCCCGACTTTGGTGGTTTTGGTGACCCGGGCGCCCTTAACAGGTTTGGCCGCCTTGGTCGCCCGGGTAACCTTGGTCGTTTTGGCCCCGGCGCCCCGGGTGGCCTTGACGGGTTTGGCCGCTTTCGCCGCTTTCACCGTTTTCGTTGTTTTGGTCGCCTTGGGGCTGGCTGTGGGTTTAGCCTTGGTCGTCCGACCTTTGGGCCGACCTCGAGTCGGAGCTCCCCCCGACTCCTCGGACGAGGCGGACTGCTCGCCGTAGTCCGCGACAATGTAAATAGAACTCATGCTCTACCTCGCTCGGATCCTTGATCAGACAAGGTCATCCCTGATCCTCAAACATTACCAGCTTAAAAAGCTGGCGAGGTCAACAGTTTTCAACTCTCCTCCCGCTGAGCCGAGCGGCCCGAGCCTGAGAGGAATTTAAGAGCTGAAGTTTGCGATTGGACAAAACCTGAATCACAAAAACTATTTTCTAGGATTTTGCCATAAAATATTGTTTTCTGCAAGAAAAATTTTCATATCGCCTCTAAATGACAAATTATTTTTACTTGCACCAACACGCTAAGCCCCTTGAAAGTGTTTTAACCCTAAATTTTTCCAATCCTCTATCTGGTCCAGAATGGCCTCAAACCGTTCGAGTATATCGCTAAAAGCCTTGTCATTATTCAACTTTAGAATTTTTCTCCCTGGTCGCCCCCAGGCTCAAATCCAAGGCCGCGAGCTCAACGAGGCCAAAAATAACCCGCGGTGAGTGGGCCAAAAAAAATTTTTCCCCCTCAGCCAAAATCCGCAAAATTCGCGTTTTCTGAGCGCTTGGAGTCATTTTCGACCATTTCAGGAGCCTGACCTGATCCCCAAGACCTGGGTCCGACCGGGAAATGACTAGATCAAAACAAAAAATATATAATAATTTCAACTAGTTAATATTTCAATGGACAATTTTTCGCCCCGAGCGAGCCTGACGGCCTAGCCATTTTCACCGACCAGACCCTCAGGTTGGGCCGAGCGCCAGGGGCAAAAAATTTTGTTCACCCCTTTAAACCCGGGGCCGAGGGTTAAACCGCCAAAATTGCTAAAAAAAACACAATAAAATCCGTAACTTATCTTTTCAATGAGTATTCTTTTCCCACCTATTGCCAAACCCCCGTCGCGGCCGACCTCGCCCCCGGGCTTTGCTCATGGCCTCTCAGGCGACCAAATGCGACCTCAAGCAATAAACGGCCTGATTTTTAAATAATTTTATAATAAAATCAATATGTTATCTTTTCAAATGGCTTTTTTGGCCAGCCAGAAGCCGCCAGATGGGCAAAATATTCCCTCGCCCGGCGCCAGCTAATCCACCGGGCTTAATCCTCAGAAAAATGGCCTCGCGGCGTTTATTCTTAAAAAAAAATCTTATAAAATCCATGACTTACCTTTTCAATGAGTATTTTTTTTCCCCAACCGACTTAAGCTAGACCCGCGACCTGCCAAGCCCCGGCCATTGCTAAAATTGGCCAATGGCTTTTTGAGGCGAGCCCAGCCAGCTGGCGGGCCGGCCGGTGGGGAAATTTTTTAGTCTATAAATTATTTGTTGAAAAAAATATAATAAAATCAAGTAGTTATCTATTCAATGAGCTTTTTGGAGCTTTTTGCCGCCGCTACCCGTCGTCGTTCCCCCGCTGAGGTCGCCCAGCCCTCAGATGCCTTGGGCGAGGGACCGCCATTTGCCAATTGCCTCCCTGGCCGGGGCCTGAGGTCGATTTAGGGCGGGGGTCGCCTGAAAAAAAACATAATAAATTCAACTAATTAACTATTCAATTGGCTTTTTTGGGCCATTTTTATGGGGTTTATTTGCGGCTGCCTGAGCCTGAGCCAACGCTATTCCCTGAAACCGCCGTTACCCAGAAGAAGCGACGCTGATTTTTTCTCAGGGCAAAATCATTCCGACCCGGCTCTCTCTCGCCTATTTTCAGAAAAAAATATAATAATTTCAGATAGTTATCTATTCAATGAGCTTTTTTTCCCTGAAGCTCCCTGGCCAGCCAGCCGGCTCGAGCAAAAATATATTTCCAACCAGAAAAAATACTCGGGAAAACCCCCCTGATCCGCCGGAGAATCCCGCCTCTCCAGACAAAACATAATAAATTCCAGATGTTAGATATTATAATCGCCCCTGGGGCCTGAAGTTTGAAGATCGCGACTAACCCCACCAGCGCTCGGAAGCTAGCCGCTCCTCGGGTCAACCCCTGAGGCTCAGGGCGAAAAAAAAAACGCCGCCCAACCAGACGAATTTTTCTGGCAGTCAGCGAAGAGAGCGGGAAAGCTCATTTTCAAAAATGAATTTTACTATTAATTACTCGTAGTTACCTTGCGAATCCCCCTCTGGGCCGGTTCCCCCTGGTCTTGAGGAATCTGGACAGGTGGACCACGGCTCAGATAATTTATTATTTATTTCCATAAGTTATCCTTTTCAGGCTCTTGGCTCCTCGCCGGCTAACTCCCCACCAACCCGAGCCTGAGAGTCCCTGGCCGGCCTGGTTGAGGCAAAAATTGGCTTCTTTTCTTTTCAGGGAAATTCGGCCAAGAGCCCCTCTCAAGAGCCCAGGCCAGGCTAAAATTGGCGGATTTTTTTTTCAGGCTAAAAGGGCTCGGGTCAATCAGCCGGGGAGGCGATCTGAGTCGCGGTCTGTTTGTGGAGATAAATGGCCAGGGCGGAAAGGGAAGCTGGCGTTACCCCGCGCAAGCGCGAGGCCTGACCCAGAGTGAGCGGTCGCGAGCGGTTCAGGATTTCCACCGCTTCCCGCGATAAGCCGGGAATTGCCAAAAAGTTCAGATCCTTGGGCAGAGGCAGGTTTTCCTGATTGGCCAGCTTTTTGACTTCCCGCTCCTGCCGGGCTAGATAACCGGCGTACTTGATCTCCGTCTCCAGGGTTAGCTGGGCCGAAATCGGCAGCTGGGCCAATTCCGGCCAGATGGGCAACAGATACTCCAGCTTGACCGAGGGCCGACGCAAAAAGTCCACCGCCGCCAGGGGGCCGTCGGCTTGACGGTCTTTTTCCAGCATGGGAAATTGACTGGCCAACTCCTGGACCTGGGCCGGGCTCAGGCGACACCGTTCCAGAATTTGAAACCCCCGCTCAAGACCCACCCGTTTCATTTGAAAAAGCCTTGAGCGCTCCGAATCCAGCAGGCCCAGTTTTTCAGCCACCGGACTCAGGCGCAGATCCGCGTTGTCCTCCCGCAGCAACAGGCGCCACTCGGCCCGGCTGGTGAACATCCGATAAGGCTCCTCCACGCCCAGAACGGTCAAGTCATCCAGCATGACCCCCAAAAGAGCCTGGTCGCGCCTTAAGAAAAATGGCTCCGAGCCAGACGCCCGCAAAGCCGCCCCCACCCCGGCCCAAATCCCCTGCGAGGCCGCCTCCTCATAACCGCTGGTCCCGTTGATCTGACCAGCCAGAAAAAGGCCCTTGACGAGCAGCGACTCCAGAGAGGGAGCCAGTTGAGTGGGATCGCTGACGTCATACTCAATGGCGTAACCAGGTCGAGCGATGACGGTTTTCTCCAGGCCCACGATGGCGTTGATGAAGGCTTGCTGAGTTTGGGGGTCCAGCCCGGTCGGCAGGCCACCTGGGTAGATCAGCTCTGGGCCATCGGGCTCCAGAAAAACCATATGCCTTTCGCGGTGAGGAAAGTTGTGAATCTTGTCTTCCAGAGAGGGGCAATAGCGCGGCCCAGAGCTGACGGGGTTATCGGCGTAGATGATGGAGGTCTTGAGGTTGTCCCGGACAATCTGGTGAGCCCGGGGATTGGTCCAGGTGAGGTAACAGCTGACCAGGTTTCTGGGTGGGCCGCTCAAAGCCGAAAAAGGGCGGGCGCTGGCGTCGCCGGGTTGCTCCGCCAACCCCGTGAAATCCACGGTCTTGGCCAGCAGCCGGGGAGCGGTGCTGGTGGAAAGCCGGCTCACCCGATGGCCCAAACTTTCCAGGGAAGCTTTTAAATGGGTGGCCGGGCTTTCCCCGATCCGACCCCCAGGCTCTGAGACCAGACCATGATAAATCCGGCCATTCCAGAAGGTGCCCCCGGTCAAGACCACCGCCTTGGCCCGCAGGCGCCGGTTATCGACCAACTCCAGGCCCGAAACCTCGCCAGCCTGGGTCAGGACCGCCTTGGCCTCGCCCTCCAAGAGCTCAAGGCCAGGAAAGGAGCTGGCGTACTGAAGAGCCAGCCGATTGTAACTGGCTCGGTCCACCAGATTGCGCGTGGCTCGAGCGGCGGGGCCTTTTTTCTCGCCCAGAACCCGACACTGGGTGGCCGCCTGATCCGCCCCCAGGGCCGCGTAACCCCCCAGGGCGTCCACTTCCCGGACCAGGCCGCCCTTGGCCGGGCCACCAAAAGCCGGATTGCAGGACAAGGTCCCGATAGTCGCCAGCCTCTGGGTCACCAAAAGGGTTTTCTGGCCAAGGCGGGCTCCGGCCAAAGCGGCCTCCAGACCAGCGTGGCCCCCGCCAACCACAATCATGTCATAAGTCACGGCTCGAATAATCCCCCATCCCTTAAGGCGGATAAACGCCGGGATAATAGGGGCCCGGGTAAGGATTGTCGGGCCGGCCCCGGTAAGGCTCCCGCCTCTTTCGCCCCTTGGGGTTGGGAATCAGGGGAACCGGGCCGCCTTTGGGCCGACGCATTTTCAGGGTCGTCAAATACCCATCCCCATAATATATCTGGCCTCGCCAATTATTGTCCACCCCCACCGGCACATTGAGGATCCCATAGTCGTGAACCTTTTGCCAATAAATGGCCGCCTGGCGGATGGCCAGATTAGCCTCCCGAGACAAGCCTCGACCCATCACGGACCTATAGCCCAGGTAAATGACCCGGGCCGTGTCCTGGTTGGTTAAATGCAGCCGGAAAAGATCGTAGCCAACGTTCCAGACGGTGGCGTAGGAGGGATCGCGGAGAAGTCGGGCCTCAATTTCCATGGCCACCATCTGGGCGGTCAAAGGTCGGCCCGAGGGATCTGGTTGAGCCTGAGCCTCGGCTCCCCAGAAAAAAAGGGCTCCCAGAGCCAAAAACAGCCAAGAGCGGGCCATGGTCAGAGGGCTTTGCGCGGCACGGGAATCATGGGTTTGGCGGCCAGAACCGCGACGTTGGCCCCCTGCTCCAGAAGATCTATGTCCATATCCTCTTCCTCGGAGAGATCTCTGGCCTGCCCCTCAACCTCAAAGAAACTGTCCACCGTGTCCTCCAGGTAATTGACAATAACCGCGGTCGAGGAGTCCGGGGCGGATTGGCCGGGCCGGGGAACCTGGGCCAAAGCCAACCGTTCGGCGTTAGGTTGGTCAAAATTAGTGTCCGCGGCAATCCTTGCCCCCGAGGAGCTCGCGACCGGCTCAACCTCCGCCGAGGATAGGCCACTGGAAGAAAAATCGCTGGAAGGGAAATCGCTGGAAGATGAGTTACTGGCGGCAACGTCGCTTAAATCCACCGCCGGCAAGTCTTCCGAGCCCGGCTCCACCGCCGCCGCCAGGCTCAACCCTTGCTCACCCGCCTGAGCCCCCGCCAGGCGCGGCTCCTCAACGTCATCCAGGGAAAAATCACCCAAAGCCTCCAAGGGTTCCGCCAACGGCCCCCCTGGCCAATCCTCGACCAAATCCCCAGCCGCTTCCTCAGCCAGTTCCGGCTCCACCCCCGGGGCGGCTTCGACGGCTGGCGAGGCCGGCCCGAACAGGCTGGCGATTTCCCCTAGCCGGTCTGTGGCGGCTTGAGGATCGTCCCGCGGCGGGACGGGCTCAGGGTCGGCCAACTGGGCCAGGGACTCCAGAACTTCCGCGGGCGGCGGGCCCCCATCGCGGTCGCGGTAAACCGCCGGAGCGGCGGGGGGGCTGATTTCAGCCTCTCCCGGCTCCAGAATTTCTGAGCCCCTCGGCGGTTCCATCGCCTCTAGAGGAGCCTGGGCCGGGCCCACATCCGTAGAGCTGGACAAAGACTCCAAAGCCCCCTCGTCAATGGTCAACCCCGCCGAATCCACCAGTAGGGCCGAGTCGGCTGGGGAAGGAGCGGAGGGGCCAGAAGCTAATGGGCCTGAGTCTGGTGGGCCCGGGCCTACCGGGCCCGCGGCTAGGGGCCCCTGGACCCCGGTTGGGCCCGGGCCCCCAAAAGTCGCGCCAGCGGTAGGCCCCACGCGGACCTGAACACTCCGCCCTCGGGGGGTGACCAGAACCTCCAGGGCCTCACCCTCAGCGGTGATGTTGATATCCAGACTGGTGTCCGGAGGGTAGACCCTCACGTAAACGGCGGCCTCAGTCGAGGGCGCGTTTATGGATACCTGGGCGGGGTTATCGTTGGCGCTCATGGAAAACCATCCTCGCCCCAAAGCCTTTTCCCGCGCTTTGAGGCCTGTTGACATATTCCTTATCGGCCATTAACTAGTCCGCCTTGAGCCAGCCCTGGGGGCCGGTCGCCGGCCCCCAGGGCATATCTGGCGCTGTTCCGCCTATTCCGCCCCAAAAAAGCGCCATATTTTGGGTCTTAAATTTATTTTGTCAAAATTGGCTTGGTCCTTAACAAACCTCGCCAATATCCAATAATTTGATCAAATTGGTAGTGCCGCTGACCTGCAGGGGGAGCCCACAGGTCAGAAAAACCACATCGCCCTTCACGGCCAGCTGGTTACGCACTAAAAACTCACTAGCCAGCTGCTCCAGAAGCATGATGGAGTCGCAGGCCGGCACCAGGGCTGGAATAACCCCCCAGGTCAGGGCCAACTGGCGATAGGTGGTCTGACTGGAGGTCATGCCCACCACGGGGACCGACTGACGATAGTGGGCGACCAGCCGAGCCGTGGAGCCGCCCTGGGTGATGGCCACAATGGCCTTGGCCTTCTGGTCCCGGGCCAGGATGGAGACCGCCTTGGTGATGCTGGCCCCCATCTTCTCCAGGCTCAGATCCACACTCTCGTTCATGAAGCGGAGCGTGTCAATGTGGGGCTCGGCCCGGATGGCCACCCGATGCAGCATGGCCACCGACTCCACCGGGAACTGGCCGGCGGCGGTCTCATCCGAGAGCATGACCGCGTCAGTGCCATCAAGGATGGCGTTGGCCACGTCGGTCACCTCCGCCCGGGTCGGGCGAGGGCTGGAGACCATGCTGGCCAGCATCTGGGTGGCGGTGATGACGGGTTTGCCCCGCTTTCTGGCCGCCTCAATAAGCTCCTTCTGGATGAGCGGCACCTCCTCCAAGGCCATCTCCACGCCCAGATCCCCCCGGGCCACCATCAGGCCGTCAGCCACGTCCAGAATGTTTTGCAGCCGCTCCAGGGCCTGGGGTTTCTCAATCTTGGCGATCAGAAGCGGAGGGCTGGAAGAGCGGTTGATCATCTCCCGCAGAGGTTTGAGGTCGTCCTCGTGGCGCACAAAGCTCATAGCCACGAAATCCACCCCCGCCTCCAGGCCGCAAACCAGGTCCGCCTTATCTTTGTCCGTGAAGGCCCGAATCTGCAGATTTGATTCCGGCAGATTGACCCCTTTGTGGGCGCTGATGGCCCCACCGGTCAGCACCTCGGCGGTCAGGCTATCCTTGTTTTTAGCCAGAATCCGCAGCTCCAGGCGCCCATCGGCCAAAAGGATGCGACTGCCCGGCTCTACATCGTCCAAGAGGTAATCATAATTGACCGTCAAGGTGTCCGAGTCGCAATCCCCCGAGCCCTGGATCAACTTAATGGTCTGACCATTTTCCAGGCGCCTTTCCGTGATCGCCCCCAAACGGATCTTGGGCCCGCTCAAATCCTGAAGAATGCCCACTTCCTGGCCCTTTTCTTTGGCCAAGCCACGGAGCGTGGCGATGGTGGCCTTATGCGAGGCGTGATCTCCATGGGAAAAATTGAGCCTGGCCACGTTGAGCCCAGCGTCCATCATTTTGGACAAAATTTCCGGGCTATCGGAGGCGGGGCCGATGGTGGCCACTATCTTGGTTTTGCGGGAAATCGCCGGTTCCGGCATAAAAAATACCTCTTCCCTGAAAATGTAACATTAATTATATATGAGTCAAAAACTCAGGGTCAGCCAGAATCTCCCAAAAATCTGGCCCCGCGGCGTCTTGGCCAAAGATGAGGGCCCAGACGATGGAGAAAAAGAAAACCCTGGTTGAGAGAGAGAGCCCGAAGGCGGGCGGCAAAGACCGGGCCTAGCTCAAAGTACCTCATTTCAAAGTTTGAAGTCAATAAAACTCCAGGCCTATTGAGGAAAAACCATCGAAAACCTCTCGCCCTCAGCCCGCGCCTGAGCCAAAACTCCCAGACTACCCGAAAGAAAGCTCCAGAACCGGCCAAAGACTCAAGCCCATTGGCGGCTGAGATTCTTCGGACAACGCCGCTTTCCACGGTGGGCCAACGAATGCCCTTGAGTCCACGGGCCGATTGGGTTAAAATAAAACTGAAAAAATCGCTTTCAACTTTATTTAATTTTTACTTTATTTTATATTTATTATTTGATATTTATGTATTAAAATTATTGTTTAATTTTTTAATAAAATTAAACAACTATTTAATTTGATCTAACTGTAAATTTATTCCATTTTAAATTTTCTTTTCTACCATAAGGTGATATTATGACTAAAACAAATCTTCTCATTGGAGCGGATCCCTTTCCGCCTTACCAGTATTACGACGACCAGGGCGCCCTGGTCGGCCTGGACTATGAAAAAGTCCGCGCCGCCGGACAAAAAGCCGGCTTTGAGTTGGAGTTCATCCTGGAGGACTGGGCCTTAATTGAGGAAAAATTCGCCCAAAAAGAGCTGGACGCGGTTTTTCAACTGCCGAAAACTCCCGAGCGGGAAAAAAATTACCTTTTCTCCAAGCTGTTGCGCAATGGGGTGACGGAGATCGTAACCGGGAACCCGCTTCTCTCCGTCACCGCCATCAGCGAGATCGGTCGGAAAAAACTCTCCCTGGGCCTGATTGAGGGGATCGCCTATAACGAGGAAATCCAGGCTCTCGACCAAGGTCGCCAACAGTTTTATCCTGACAATGAGCAATTGTTACTAGCCCTCGGCCAGCAGGAGGTGGATTTCGGGGTGTTTGACCAGGGCGTGCGAATTTTTTTAATGGAAAAATTGGCTGTCCAAAACATCACGGTTATTGAGGCGTTGACCTTTATTCGCCCGCTTTTTATGGCTTTTCATGATAAAAAAACACAAATTTTATTTGATAAGTATCTTTAAATATTATTGTTAAAGACGCTCCCTCAGCTGGCTCTCGGGCCACGAGAACCCCAAGGAGAGGTCTACCCTGACCCGCCAGCCGGACGCAAGAAAACGCCCGAAATAAGCCAGCGTTCTTGGCTTTAAAAATTCGGGCTCGCTGAAAAATTTTCCTGACCCAGAATCTGGTTGACGGGGAGGCGGATTTCATCCTCCAGATCGATCATGGCGTTTATGAAGCTCAAACTTTCGTAATTGACCAGATCCTCGGGCCTGATGAGCCGGGCCCGCAGGCGCCCAGTCGCGAGCAGAGCGGCTCTTTTGACCCCTGGCAACAGGCATTTTTCCGGGGTAAACCAGTTCCCGGCCCGATCCTGAAGGGCCAGGTTGGCGATGGAGGAATCCGTGAGCTGGCCGTCCTGAACAATGATGATCTCATCAGCCAGGCTCTTGGCCTTGAGATCGTTAATGGCCGAGCGGTCGAGAAATTTTTCCCCGTAGTAAAGATCCGAGCTGACCAGGCGGGCGTTGTTGATGACCGGCCAACTATAAGGCGCGCAGGAGATGGCGAAATCGTCCCGAGAGTAAACCAGTCGGGCCTTGATCAACCCTGGCCCTGGATTTTTCGGCAAAACCTCGGCCAGGCGGAAACCCGGGTCGCGACCAAAACGCTTCTGGCAGGTTCGCGCCAGTCTGGCCTCGTGAAGGGCCAGATTGTAATAGCGGTCGTCTAACCATTTGATTGTTTCCAAAAACTCCATCGCCGTTCTCCCCGTCCAGCCCTAAGGCGACGCTCCCGCCCTGACCCAAGATCTTTTCAGCCTCAGGCGTAATAAATCTTCTCCAAAACTTCCTGATACTCGCTCGCCAGATCGCTGTAAGCCGTAATCCCGCCCCCGCTCCGAAAGACCAGGCCCGATTCAGTCCGCTCAATAAAACGGATCAAGACCCCTGAGTCCAGGCTCTGACCGTCAAAAACCCCAAAAACTCCGGTATAAAAGCCGCGGGGCCCGGGCTCAGCCCGCCTGATTATCTCCAGGGTTTTTGCCTTCGGGGCCCCGGAGCAGGAACCGGCTGGCAGCATCTTGAAGATGATGTCCCCCAACTGGCTCGGATAATCCGGAGGCAGCCGCCCGATAATCTCCGAGGAGACCTGCAAAATTTCCCGTTGCCGGGAGCGGATCCGATCAATATAACGGTACCGGCTGACCCGGACCTCCTGGGCGCTGAGACTGAGGTCATTGCGCAGGAGATCCACAATGGTCGCGTGCTCGGCGGTCTCTTTGAAATCCTCTAAAATAACCTTTTCCGCGTTGGGGATGTCGGCGTTGATGGTGCCTTTCATGGGACAGGTCGAGATCAGGCCCTCGTGAGCCCGGACAAATCTCTCCGGGGAAAAGCAAGCGAAATGACCGGGAACATAAAGCTGATAAAGAGCCGAGCTGGCCGCGAAAATTTCCTCTAAACCCAGGGAGGTCTCCAGGGGAGTGGCCACAGTGAGGTTAACCAGGTAACTGTCGCCCCGAGCCAGACCGGCCATGACCGTCTGAAACCGGGGGGCGTACTCGGCCAGGGATAGAGGCCTGGCCGCAAAATGGGCCCCTTCCAGGCGCGGGGGCGGGCCAGCTTTTTTATTGCCTCGGCCCCAGATCTGATAGTGAATGGCCGACTGACGCTCTGGGTCCTCCACGAGGAGGGCCTTGGTCAACTCAAAATCGACCAGGAACAGAAATGGTCGACCAGCCCGCCCCAGGCGGTTCATCTCCTGGCGGACCAGGCTGGGCTCAACAAAGTCCATCTCAGGCCGCCTCCCGGTAGAGAAAATTGTGGACAATCCTGGGCCCCAGAGGCGTCAGGATCGACTCAGGGTGGAACTGGACCCCGTGGACATCATATTGGACGTGTCGCAGCCCCATGACCAGACCGCCCTGGTCCCGGCAGGTCACCTCCAACTCTGGGGGCCAAGGGCTCTCTTCGACCAGCCAGGAGTGATAACGGCCAGCCTCAATGGCCCGAGGCAGGCCAGCGAAAAGGCGGGTTTCGGCCACGAGCTGGACCTGGGATTTAACCCCATGAAAAACTTTGGGGAGATTGACGAGCCGCGCCCCAAAAACCTGACCCAGGGCCTGGTGGCCCAGACAAACCCCTAAAATGGATTTCCAGGGGGCCCAACGCCGGATCAAGGGTAAAAGGTTGAAAGTTTCCGCCGGGGTGCCGGGGCCAGGCGAGAGGATAATCTTGTCGTAATCGCCCACCCGCCCCAAATCCAGCTGATCGTGGAGGACTATGTCCAATTGGTCGCCCGGGCCCAGGAGCTCCCGGACCTGGTGGGCCAGATTGTAGGTAAAGGAATCGCGGCAGTCAAAAATCAGGACTTTCACCGAGGGCCTCCTAGAAGGGGCCGCCCCAAAAAAATCACGCTGGCATAAAAAAGGATCTGACTTCAGGCGTGATGGCTCCTGGGGCAAGCAGGTTAATGCCCCCGAGCCAGACATGTCTCATTCTGACGCCGCTATCGCGGGTTTAGCGAGGGCCGGAAAAACCGAGTTAACGGGTTTCTGGCTATATTTGGTCTGTGAGAGTAATCTCTGGGGCTCATTATATCTAACCAAAGCCATCTGTCAAGGCCACTTATCAAGAGTCCGGGACCGGGACGGCCGTGGGCGGGCGGTGGGATTTGACCGCCGTAACGGTGGAGGTCTGTTTCCTTTTGGCCATCTTCATCTCACCGCGATTTTTGATAGTCCCCGGGGGGCCAATTTGGCTTCAATTCTGGTCCTGGTGGGCCTCTTGACGCTCAACTCCAGGGCCAAAATCAATTTTCAGAACTTTTCCGAGTCTTTCTTGATTTTTCTGGTCCCGAGCATGATCACCCTGACCTAGCGCGTCTCCAACGGCCTGGTCGTGGGCTGGCTGGCCGACGCCATCATGAAGATCCTGTTGGGCCGGGCCCGCTGAGACGCCCTGACCCGGGACTTCACCATCAACAGCCTCCACTACAAGGTTCAGACTGAGGAACTCATCGAACCCTTGTGGGGCTTGGCCTATTTACAGGCTCGGCGGTTACGACTCTGTTAGGCCGAGTCTCTCCGGCGAGATCCTTTGCGGAGCCTCAGGGGTATAGTTTCGCTGGCCAAACTGGGTTTACGCCCAGCCATCTCTTTGCTAGCCGCGACCCGACGGGATTAGCGGATTTGACGCTGGTTAGCTTGGACCGATTGTGGCTGGAGTGAGCCAAGTGAAGGAAAACAACCTGGACGGGGAAGGGGATGGAGTTTCTGAGGGAAAGCTAGGCGGGCAAGTTCTAGCCAGAGCTGACGGCATTGGAGGAAGGGTCCAAGATCCAAGCTTTCAGCCCAAAGGGGACGCCTGGAATCAACTGGACCTGGAGGCTCAGGCCAAGTCCAAGCCGCCAGGTTTCCCGGCTTGGCGACGCTCCTCAAACTATAATTTTTTAAGACTAACCTTCCGCGCGGAAAAGTTAACAACGGTCCCGCGGTCGAGCCAGGTGGAAATCGCCCGCGCAAAATGGCTCAGGCTCAACCCCCTCAATCAGGCTCTGGATTAAAGAGGGCCTTAACTTGGGAGCCATGGTCATAGATGACTAGAGCGAGGTCAATAAATTCTTTAGCCTTGAGCCTAAAGGGGGCGTGGTAGTCTTTTA
>JAISMU010000027.1 GCA_031276635.1 Deltaproteobacteria bacterium
AAAATAATCGCTAAGTGTGTCCCACTTGACAGTCTGTCTGAGATTGGCGGCTTGAGTTAAGCCGTCAAGCTTATTAGCAATAGCTTTTTCGAGGATTTCTGGGTTCTCCGAGTCCACCGCGAGGCTCAAAAACAGGACCGGGCGCCTGGGAAAAGCGTAATCAGACCGCTCAATCCAAAGCCCTTTAAAACGCTCGCGGTTGCCGGAAAAAATCTCCTCCAAAGTGTATAGTAAAAGCGTTTTGCCGAAACGGCGGGGTCTAGACAAAAAAAAGCTGTTATCAACGCGAGTCAAGAGCTGGTGGATGTACCTGGTCTTATCCACGTAAAAAATGTTTTTATCTCTTATTTCCCTGAAAGGCCGATCTGTAAGTAATATTTCGTTCATGGTCATTGTTCCAATCCTTCTGAGGGAGCCCTATGGCTACGGACTGGCTGAAAATAGCCTTGTTTTGAAAAAAAGCGGGCTAGCGATTTCCCGATGAATAGCTCTGATTGGCCATCATGATACCGAAAGCCGTATCATAGTAGTGGACCCAGTTTTCATAGGCTCGCGCTATCATTTTATCGGCTTCCCCCGAGTTTATGGATTCGTCTTCCAGGGTCGGCAGCCGCATGTTGCCAAACCAGAGAGCGGAGAGTTTCAGCCCTTGGAATGCCTGGTAATACATTTTTGACTCCAATCGCGGGACTGTTTCGCCGGGGTTGTCTGACCGCTCAATCTACCTGAGTGGCCAACAGGCACTCCTTATCCGAGACGGCCTCAAGTCAGATAATTTGGTTCCAATCAAAGTTTGGCATGATGGCCAGATGAGTGAAAGACTGTCCGGGGCGGCGCCATGCCAGGGAGTAACATTCGGAGGAATCTGGGCAACCTCGCCTTTCATCAGGCGGCGAGCCGTTTTCCATTGTCCTGATAATAGCCGACACCATCAGGGACAAGCGGGATCTGACCTTGGGAGTGAGTGTGCCAGTTGTTTATAGCTCCGGGCTCAAAGACCACGTCTATATTATCCCCAACGTTTTTTCCGAGGCGCTGGCCCTGGCTTGGTCAACTCTGGCTTGGCCGAATATAGTTGGTCAGCCATATCATGGTCAGCTATAGCTTGGTCGCGCCCAGTCCAAAATGACAAAATCGACGACAACAACTATAATCTCAGCGTTAAAAAAATAGATTTTTCATTTATTTTATCCTTCCAGGTTTCCCTCAGTTCGGCGCCATAACCGAAACTGTGATGGGCTCATAATCATCAACGGTCGACGAGCTGAAATCTTCTGGCCTGGTGGTCAGCCTGGCTTTTAAAGCTCGTCCAGGTCTTGGTGAAATTTTCAATACAAGTCAGTCTTTTCCAGTCAAATCCGAGTTCTGAATAGGTTTGGCGAAATGATATGATAACAATTTTATTGTTTTCGCCATAAACGATCGAGAAAGTATGCCAGAATCGTGAATAAAATGATTATTGAGACATAACTTAAGCACAAAAAAAAGGCGGGTTTATCTGGATCCCAGTAATCAAACGAACGGCCCAGAAAAAGCTTCTGAGGCATCTCGCGGCCCAGAAAGGAGCGAATCCCGAAAATAACCATCCCTATTAAAATGGTTATTTTAAGAAACCAGACCCGGGTGCGACCTGGGCCTTTGGGGCCAGTTCGAGCCACTCGGCGCCACTGGGTCCCCAAATGAATCCCTATCAGCGGCAAGGCCCAATAGGCCAAAGTGGCGTGCGCGTTCCTTAAGGTCATGGAACCTTTGAGACTCAGGAAGGCCAGGACTTCCTTGGACATCATAAGCCCGGTCAAGAGGAATAAAGACCCATTTAAAATAATGACCGCGATTATCGCCGTGTTAAGGCTTCTACGAAAACTCCAAGTCCCGGAGACCAGGGAGCGAAAAAAATTTCGGTTCAACCAAACGTGGATGGCCACGCAGGCCAGACAGGCCACTCCGGCCCACTCATGGAAATTTCCGCCATAGGCCCGGGAGGAAGTGGCGTAAATCAAAAAGACAACCATCAGAAAATCCACGGTCAGCCGCTGGGTCAGCCATCGTGGTCGGCTGAGCCAGATCATGAGGTCAGACCGTTTTTGGCCAGCCATTTATCCAGGTCGCTGGCTAGAGTGTTGTCGCCCTTACCATAGATAGCCAGAGTGTCCTTCACCGTCGCCTCTTTGGCCAACTTGGATAAGTCTTTCTGGCTCCGGCCTGTCCCGCCGCCGCCATGGGTGGTGACCAGGAAAACGGTTTTGCCAGAGAAATCGGCTTTTTCCAGAAAAGTGGCCACGGGCATTGGTAACGTGCCCCACCAATTGGGGTGGACCAGGATAATGGCGTCATGCCCAGCGAGGCGAGCTGGATCGGTTTTGACCTCTGGTCGGTCGCTCCGATTTAGCTCCTCTTTGGCTTGGTCAACGCAATCATTATAGTCTTTGGGATAGGCTTTGACCGGCTCTATCTCCACCAGGTCCCCACCGGTTTTCTGGGCTATGAGCTTGGCTATGGCTTGGGAGTTGCCGGAATAGGAGAAAAAGAGAACCAGGGGTTTTTTCCCTTCGACCGCCTGAGCGCTCAAGCCGGATGAGGCCAGAAACAAAAGAGCTGTCAAGGACAAAACAAGTAATTTCATGATTTTTTCCTTTGGCCCAGACTCAGGTCTGGGCGGGATAATTAGGATCAGACCAACGGAGACTTTCTAGTCCTTACCCTGGCGCGAACCGACCATGACCCCAGTCAGTTGACCTTTTGATCATCAGGTCTGGGCGATGGCGATAAACAATGTCCAATAGAGAGAAAATCAGTCTCCAGGGGGCCAGCCTCGAAAAGACCAACCAAGAATAACCAATTTATTGATTTATACCCCAATCCAGGTCTTGAGTGATAGACTAATAGTCTGAAAAACTTGCCTGATCCTCCATTATTTTGGAGCCTGGCCTTGACAAAGCCAGGGGGGAAGAGCTATAAATGGCCCCATAAAGGCGATTTATTCCCAGCGCTGACCAAGAGTCTGGTCTCAGGGCGCGGTTTGTCTCCCTCTTAGGGGCCAGTTCAAACATCATAGGGAGGCGCCCGCGTCTAAATGACCCCAACCAACCCTCAAAGTCAACCTCGTCAGGAACCCAACCCTTTGGCCGCCTTGATCGGCAGTCTCATTAGTGAGCCTGGGGATTTGGACACGGCTATTCCCTCGTTAACTCTTTATAAGCGACTTTCGCCCACCATAAACCAGGCTGTGGGCTATCTGCCCCCAAGCGTCTGCTTGATTGGCCAGGGCTCAAAATCGGTCGTCATCGGCGAGGAATCCCTGACCTACGACGCCCAACGCTATCTGGTCACCACCCTGGATCTGCCGGTCGCTACCTGGGTTACCAAGGCTACCTCCCAGCGCCCTTATCTGGCCTTGCGACTAACCTTGGAGCGTCAGACCATGATTGAGTTGTTTTTGGAAACCACCCATTGGCCAGGCCAACCCAGAGAGAGCGAGCGAGCTATCTATGTCAGTGAGGTTGACCCGGGCTTATTGGACGCCTTTATCCGGCTTTTGCGACTTTTGAGCTCCCCGCGGGATATTCCGGTTCTGGCCCCTCTCATTAAAAAGGAAATCTGCTATCGACTTCTGGTCGGAGAACAGGGGCCGCGGCTGAGACAGATCATTTCCGAGACGAGCCGGAGTAACCATATCAGCAAAGCCATAGAGTGGTTGAAGGAAAACTACGCCAAGTCGATTCGGGTTGATTGGCTGGCCAGCCTCAGCGGGATGAGTCAATCAAATTTTTTCCAACAATTCAGGTCATTTACAGCGTTGAGTCCCCTTCAATACCAGAAAAAATTACGCTTGATCGAGGCCAGAAGGATCATGTTGGAGGAAAATAAGGAAGTGGCCAACGCGGCTTTTCAGGTTGGCTACGAAAGCCCTTCCCAATTCAGCCGCGATTACGCCCGCCTGTTCGGGGCCTCACCCAGGCAAGACCTCAAATCGCTCCATGATGAGCTCGCCTTTGAGCCAGCCAAGGTAAGGGCTCATGAGGGGGGCCTCACTCCCACGGCATGAAAAATCGCAATTTTTTCGCGGTGATTTCGGCTACTTAAGTTTTTCGTGGTAAATTGAGGCCTGAGCGGCCTCTGGACCAATTTCGCTCAGACTTTCTTAAGAACATTTTGGAAAAAACAATAGTTCGCGAACGTCTGTGGGATCACCATGGATGAATTTGAGCAAAACCTGGCCGGGCCACTGGCGGAGACGTTTTCCGAAGGACTATTCAAGAACTCTGGCTGTCCAGATTTCGCGTCTTTCCACGCCGCTTTGATTTCACCGCGCGATGGCTATTCTTGGAACGGGGTCGGTCGGGTATTCAATCCATTTTCCCTGATGAGCCCTGTTTCTGATATGGAGCTGGAACAATATTGGTTAGCGTCGAGAACACCATCTTTTTTGGTCAAGTGTATCAAGTTTGAGCCAGCCAAGGCCTTGAGATTTGATATCATCAACATGTCCTAATCCAGCTTAAAAGCCCTGGTCGTTGAGAATCTGTCTTTCCCGTCTCTTTTATCTCAGACGAGCTATCTGACTTTTGCCGAACCTCCCGCGGTCGATATCTACACCCTGAAAATACCTAACCTGGAAGTCAGGAAAGAGGGCGAGTCTTTTAGCCTATCAACGGTCTTGACTGATAAACTTGGCAATTATAATGATTTCGGTTTTTTACTAATTAAGGCTTTTGAAGAGCCTGACGCCGAGGCTTTGAAAGATCTCTTGAAAAAAATACCTGATGACTGCCTCGCGCGGCGAGTGAGCTTGATAAAAGAACTTTCCCTCTCGCCCTCTGGGTTATCTTGAATGTCGTAGGTATCAATACAATTGATTCCGAGCGAACTGTCGAGTATGTGGCTGACGCCGGGCTCAAGCCTGAGCGTTAAGATCTGTTCTTTAAGCTCAATAACGTCTGTAGTGGGATCCTGATAGAGTTGAAGTGTTTAAAGTTTGCCCAACAAAATCCAAGGCCGTTGTAAATAGATCCCTTGAAACACTGCTTTCCAATGGAGAAAAGCAGATGGAAAAATATTAACCTTCGTCGCTTGAGGTGGTGGATGAAGTCCAGGGGATCGCCTTGGCTGTAGGTTGGGGGCGAGGCGTGGAAGAAAGGATAGGCTTGAAAGCCGTCAGAGAACCACAATAGTCGCTTCGTGGCGCTGGCGATCGCGCTCCTTGCGTCAAAGAAGTGAACCAGCAATTTGCCGAAATGAATATTTAAATTTGCTTAATAATAATTGGAGGTAATTGTTTAAATTTTTATCTAACTAGGGGTTTTTAGATTGTCGTTGAAGGATTTATTCCAAGGTAAGGTATGTAACCTTTCACCCACGATAAATGAGTGGGGTTTGAAATAGTCCCCATGGTTACCAAGGTCAGGCTCTGGACTTAACGGTTCAGAGATTACGTTGAATAAAATGGCTAAAAATCAACGTCAGAACGCTTCTCCAGTTCTGACCTCATAAAGACTCATTAGTAGACAAGCCGGAACAGGCGCGAAACGGAGTGAGTCATGGGCCGATACTCAACATTCCCGAGGAGAGGTTCTTTACTGAATAACCTAGCCCTTACGGACATTTATCGGCGCTTCATTTGAAAGTATTTGTTGTTGACAAAAACAAAACGTTTAGCCCTGGGTTCGCCAAAGCGGGCCAGCCAACTGAGGGTAAAGAAACGGGCCAGGATCTATAAATTGGTCCCATTCGCTATTATCTGGTTGGACCGCAAACTTAGACAATCTGAGGTGGAAATAATTGAGGGTTAATTTGTCGGGAGGGGGATTTTCAGGCCCAGGGCCGTGTCTGGGTTGATGAGAGCCAGGCGTTGGGCGATGGCCGAGGCGTCCTCGGCTCGCTCTGGCCCCAAGGCCAGGTAAATGTCGTAGATGGCGCTCAAGGCCTCAATGGCCAAACGCGGCTCCCAGGTGTCCAGGCTCTGAGAGCTCAGGGTCGCCAAAAGCCATTGGGTGAGCCCCAGGGCCAGATCTTTTCGGCCCATTTTCAGCCACAGTCGGGCCTCAATAATTCGGTAAGTCATTAAACCCCGACCATCCGTCGGTCTTTTGGCGGGATTGGCCAAGGCCACCAGAGCTTCGCCAGGATTGCCCCGAGCCAGGTTTTTCAGCTCAACGAGGCGATCAGTTTCGCCGCTGGATTGGCTTTGGGCCCTGTTTTCCAGCCATTGACCGGTCTCCTCGGAGATAAGCGAGGTCCCGTCCTCAAATTTTAAAGATCGCAAGGTTGGCCACATCTGGAGAAATACCTGAATCTCCGCGGTCAGGGCCTCGGCGGCTGTCTCATACCCCAAGGCCATGAGGCAATCCACCCGGACCTTGTGAAAATCCAGCCAGAAGGGGTAGCTGGCCACCTGAGCCTCCAAGGCGCTCAGAGCCTCAGCGGCCTGGCCATTCTCCAGCCGAGCCTTGGTGGAGCTTAAGATTTCCGGGGGCGGGACCGGCAGCCCGGTGAATGAGCCCCGCGAGGGCGGCGGCCCGGTCAGACGCAGCCACAGAGCCATCTGGGTCAGTTTATAGCGCCAGGGATCTTTTAAGGATAAATTTGTTCGTAAATAATCCCGCAATGCGGTCATGAAGGTGGTTAAGGCCTCTTGAGGGTCAAGCTGTTCCGCCTTTTTGGGGGAACTTGGTTGACTGAGGGAATCCGGCGTCTCCGCTCCCCCTTGGCTCGGCGAGCCAGAGTCTTGGGAGTTGTCAGAGGCTGACTGGGCGGGGCCGGACGGATCTGGCTCTTGGCTTAGAGGCGTGGATTTGATCAGGTTAATAACCTCGACCAGATTGGTCAGGTCGCGCTCGGCCAAAATCTTGTCCAGCCTTTTAAGGGAGTCGACTATCTGGCTTGACTCATTCGGGCTCAGTTTACCTTCAAAGCGCTTTAAGCTAACCAGGGTCTTTTCCCGCCACCAGTCCAAAGAGTTGACGCGAGCCCTGAGGCGTTTGACCGGGGGATAAAAGTTATCCCAGAAGCGATCAAGGAACTCGCTCAGAAAAACCGCCACTGTGGCCAAAATGGTTAGAGGCCGCGTTTCCAAAAGAGCCAAGGCCAGATAGACCGCCACGGTCAGGTCCTTGGATTTCTGGGCCAGGATTTTTTGCCCTAACTCCACCACCAGACGCCAATTGACCCCGGTTTCCAGCCCGGACAGAGCCGATAAGCGCTCAATTTCCGCCTGAATGGCCAGGTAATCAGCCTCCTGGCGGATTTCCTGGCCACAGGGATTGTCGCCGGGGATGGGCTCGATCCCCAAGTTGACTATTGATTGGTCAAGGATTGATTGGTCCATGCTTGTTTGATCCCTGGTCTTAGCCCTGAGGAGGCTTGTCTAGTCCCGGTCAAACTCAATTTTAAAGCTTTGGCTCTCGTCCAGACCCAGGTTAATGGTCTTGGGATCCGGCAGACCCTGGGACATGCGGCTCAGAATTTCCTGGGCCATCTGAGGCATGACTTTCGCCGACAACAGTCGGTCAATGTCCCGGGCCCCGGTTTGGTTGTCCAGGCAATGGTCAGCGATGAAGTTGACAATCTCCTCGCCATAAATCAGTTTGGCCCCGTTGTTGCTCAAGATCAATTGAGCCAGGCCAGCCAGTTTCAAAGACGCGATCCGCTCCAGGGCGTCATGGTCCAGAGTCCGGTATGGCACTAGGGTCATGCGGGCCAGGAGAGCTGGCTGAAAGTGGTTAGCCAGGGTCGGGCGAATGGCCTCAATCAAGGACGGCAGGTCGTCCCGGGGCGTGGAGTTGGAGACGCTCTCAATAATGTTCGAGGCCAGGTTGGAGGCCAGAAGAATAATGGTGTTGGCGAAGTTGACGGTCTTGCCCTCAGCGTCGGTTAAAACTCCTTTGTCAAAAACCTGGTAGAAGATGTTCAGAACATCGATGTGGGCCTTTTCGCACTCATCCAAAAGGATGACCGAGTAAGGCTTTTGCCTGACCGCCTCAGTCAGCAAACCGCCCTC
>JAISMU010000096.1 GCA_031276635.1 Deltaproteobacteria bacterium
ACCTTGCAAAAAGTCATTTTTTCAGGAATTACGTTTAGTAACATATTGAGATCACTAATTTTATTTATGACATGATTTAAAAAAACAGGGTTTTTGCGAAGGAGTCATTATTAAAAAAAAAAGGCGCCATGATCCTTTTTTTGGTAAAATCGCCAGTCAGAGTCCCCTCAAATTGAGTCAAAGCCCCCTGGGCGAGAGAGCCTCTTTCGGGAGAGCCTGACCCGACACCTCCAGCCCCTCCAACTGAAGTAACCTCGCCTTAACGCCCAATCCCCCGGCGTAACCAGTCAAATCCCCGTTCGCGCCCACCACCCGGTGGCAGGGAATCAGGATGGAAATGGGATTGCGCCCAACCGCCCCGCCCACCGCCCGGGCGGACGTTTTGACTCCCCTCTTCCCGCCAGCCAGCCTTCTGGCCAGCTCGCTGTAAGAGATCACCGAGCCATAAGGAATTTCCCGCAATTGGGCCCAGACCGCCCGCCGAAACTGGGTCCCCTCTGGGGCCAGGGTTAAACCCTCAACCGCGGGCCGCTCCCCGGCGAAATAACGCTCCAGCCAGGCCCTGGTGGCCACCAGGATTGGCGATTCCCCCTTTTGCCCGCCCAGGGCCGCCGCGCCGTGATATTTCTGTCCCTCAATCCACAAGCCGATGAGGCTCTCACCCTTGGCGGCCAAAGTGAGTCGACCAATGGGCGAGGGATAATCCAACGTTAAGATCATGATTTTCCTCTCATAAAGAGTTCCAAAGATTGACCGTGGCGTAACTCCGCCATGGTCGCCAGGCCTCGGCCAGCCCCGCCAGCTCTCGGGGGGAAAAACCCTTTGGCGGCCCGAAACCCGCCAGAGCTTTTCTTATGCCCAGGTCCGTCTCCAAGAAAACGTCCGGGTGGCCCAAGACGCGCATGGCGATATATTTGGCGGTCCAGGGCCCGATTCCCGCGATGGCCTGGAGTTTGAGCATCTCCATCTCTGGGTCGGCCCAGAGGCTCAAATCTATTTCGCCTTGAAACAAGGCCCGGGCCAGGGAGCCAATGGCCCGAGCCTGAATGGTGGTTACCCCCAAGGGGCCCAGCCGATCATCAAGGGGGCCGCTCCGAGGATCATCAGTCAGAGCCAAAATATCCCGCGGCCCTGGAAAAACTCTGGTCAGCCCCGGAATCCCGGTCTGGACCGGGGCCCCGTAAGCCGCCACCAGCCGGGCGGCCAGACCTCCCGCTCCTTTGATGGTGATCCTCTGCCCCAGGATCGCCCTGAGCGCGGTCTCGAAGGCGTCAAAACTTCCCGGTAGTCGCGTCCCCGGCTCAAAAAGGCCCGGCCGGAGCTCATTGAGGGGAGACAGGGTTGGAAAAATCGCCTCTGGGTCCTGACCCAGATCAAACAGATGGCGGACCCGGGCCAAAACCAGCGGCAGAACCGGCAACAGAGTTTTTCCAATTGTTACCAACAGAGCGTTTAAAGCCGGCTGATGGCCAACGCTCAACCAACCCTGGACCCATTGATTATCAGGAGTCTGGAGATTAACTACTCGAAAGTACTTCTCATTTTCGACCTTCTCCACTCCTTCGATGGCTCGGGCGGCCAAAAACCCCAGAATCTGGTCCCATCGATACGGTGGAAAATAGCTCAGAGTAACCTCCAGAGCCTCGCGATCCCGGTCAACACTCGCGTTTTTTCGTCGCAAGGCGGTCGGGACCAGGCCATAGCGTTTTTTGAAAAGATCATTGAACCGACGCAGGCTACCGAACCCGGCGGCCATCGCCACCTCCACCACGGAAAGGCTCGTGTCGGTTAAAAGGCTTTTAGCCAAAAGGAGCCGACAAGTTTGTAAATGCTGGATCGGGGTCGCCTGATATTCCTCCATAAAAGCCCGGCGGACCTGACGCTCCGAGCGCCCAAGCCGCTCGGCGACCGTCTTCAAATCCTCCAGAATTCCGCAACTCTCCTCCAGAATGACCGCCGCCCGGCTGGCTAAAGTCGCCGAGGCCCGAACGCCCGCGAGCCGGGGGGCCAACTCAGGCCGGCAAGCCAGGCAAGGCCGATAGCCCGCCCGTTCCGCCGCCGCCGCTGTTCGGAAAAACACACAATTTTCCAGTTTTGGCCGCCGGGCCCGGCAGACTGGTCGACAATAGACGCCAGTGGAGGACACGCCCACGAAAAAACGGCCATCCAGTCGCCCGTCCCGCCGGACTAAAGCGGAATACAACCTATCCTGGTCGTCAGCCATGACAGACCCTCCCCGCTCAATTTTACCTGATTATACCTCCCAGGGCCGGGCTGTCTGGCCATTTTCGGCCATATTTTTACCCTCGTCCCGGCGGTGAGGCGAATAAATCCTGAAGGCGCGCGAGACGCGAGTCGCCGGCTCGACTGAGTCAGGCGGGCTGGAGACAGGCGCCTCTTTTGGGGAGGCGAAATCCAGAACTGAGCCTGGGCCAAACTATAAGGAATGTCTAACGAATGGTCGCCAAACGTCAGCTGGGAGTCGCCTCGCCTTCCCCCAGGCTTCTATGAGACAAACATGTTTCTTCAAATTAGCGTCGGCCGTCCCCGGATACAGAGGCGCTCTAATCCCCAAAAAAATTCCGCCCCAGGGGATTCCTCGCCCGAGAAATTGAGAGCGGTGTTCAAAAAAAATCTAGAACAATATAATCTGACTCGACCTAAAAACGGGTCCAACAATTCAAACCCCTAAATAAAATCCGGCCCAGCTTCCGCGAGCCTCGCTTCCTTAAACGCGCGCTCGCTGTCCCCACCGGTGAGATAGGGCTATTGAAAAGTGGGCCAGAAGACGGCTCAAGAAAATTCAGTCTTCAGGCTGTAAAACGGCCTTGGTTGTGATAAATTAATTTTTGTCTTCGCCTTGTCAAACAGCTTTGGCATGAGGCATAATGAATTTCATTCATCGGCTTGGGACTTCTTATTTATTTCGTTAAACTGGGCCTTCCCCCCATTTCCGAGCGACAGAGACTCAAAATGGCCCGCGAGCTGAGAGGATTGAATTAATGACCAAAAAAAGGGTTCCCTCTGGCCAACCAGTCTTTCGCGGAAATAATTGATCAGAATATCTTATCCGCGGATAAGACCAAATACATTTATAAGCTGATATCTGGCTTGGATAAAGGCTTTTATCTATCCCGACCTCCCCATTTCGGCAAGACCCTTTTGTTATCCACCCTGACGGAACTTTTTACCGGCAATCGCGAGCGATTTCTAAGGGCTTGGGATTGGGAGCTCCGATTACGCCTTTCCCCGGCGACCCGTCATCTCTTTGAGCCTCGCGCTGGAGTCGGGTAGCCCCGAGATCCTGGAGGCCAACCTGCTCGCCTCACTCCAAAAAATAGCCCCGGCGGCCAAATTAGGCGATAAGGTCAGCGGGCCGACCTCGGGGAAAAATTTTAAGAGCCTCATTCGAACTCTCAGCCAGGAGTCCAAGGCCAAAATTGCGGCCCTCATTGACGATATTGACGCCCCGGTAACCGCCAATCTGGCGAACCTGAGGCTAGCCGAAGGCGACTCTAAAATCATCCGTCAATTTCTCGACCCGCTGATTTCTGCCTCAAATCAACAATTTATCGGCTTTACCCTGGTCGCCGGCGCGACCAATTTTCCTTTGGCTCTTCCAAAAAGGAGTTGGCCCGCTCACTTAAAAAACACCTCGTCGCGCCCCCAATACTCTGGCCTGGTTGGCTTTGATCTGACGGAGTTTGCGTCTCTTTTCGGCGATCGAATGGAAGAGACCTTGGCCAGTCTCCAAAAATCTGGCCAGATGGACCGCTCGGCCACCACTCTAGATTTGCGGGAGAAAATTTTTCCATGGTATGGCGGTTACGCTTGGACAGGTGAGTTCTGGGCCCTCAATCCATTTTCCACCCTCAAATTTTTTCCACGCGAAAAATTTGACCTCTATTGGTCCTCAAACATTTGGCCCACCCCGCCGCGAGCCTAGATTGAAAAGAAGCCTCACGATTATCTCAGGCCCAGACTGATTTTCTATCAGATTTCTGATTTCAGGAGAAATGATCTGAAGCGGCTTTGGCCCGCCCTACTCCTCTTTCAACAAGGCTACCTGACGATGGGTGAAATAACCAAAATACCTCTTTATGATGATGAGCCTGAGCCGGTTAATTTTCTGGATTTCTATTCTTTAAAGTTTCCTAATTGGGAGGTTGAAAAATCCTATTACCTCGATTTTTTCAGATCCATTATTGACCCAGATTTGGCCAAAAAACTTACCCGCTGGCCAAAAAAGCTGACCAAGGTTTTTTTGAGCCATGACGCCAAGAAAGTTAGCTCCATCTTCAGCGAGTTCTTCGCCGCTTTGCCTATCCAACTGAAGTCAGAGGGCGAGAAGTCTTTCCGGGCCTTAATCAAGTTGTTCTTTTCGGCTCAGGGCCTCAGGGTCAAAAGCGAGCCACTGACGGCCCTGGGAATTTTCACTCTCCTCGTGGAGCTGACAGATCAAATCGTTTCGCTCGCGACCATCACGCGTCAGCCAAATATCCACCCCGCCAGGACAGAGGAACAGGAGAGGATTCTTAGTTATTTAGCCGCTGAGCCGCTCCCAATCGCGGAGGCCATTGAGGGTCTCGACCTTTACGCTTGCTGGAAGCGCGTATGGTAAACAAAAAGGTCAACTTTTATGGGAATACTACCATGAAACCCTGACTCTAGCTAAAAGAAAGCCAGGTTTATTTCTGGAGTCTCTGGACCTATCTGACGAGGAAATGCCTCTAGCTCTGGCCGCGACCATTGTCGAAAAACTATCGCGGGCTGAGCTTGACCAGGAGTTACTCAGATTAGGCTATCCGTTAACTCTGCCCCCGAGCCTGAGGACCTCTCCAAAAAAGGAATGGACCGGTTTTTAGCCAAGGCCGCCAAAGAGGCATTGCGGCTCCTCGAGCTTACCCGCCACGCCGATTCTTTTAACCCAGTTGGTAAAGAATTTATTGATCTCGCCCTGGCCACCTATGACTACGGCGACCAGATCAAAGCGGTTTTTGCCCCAAAGACTCCCTAGAAGTCTGGCCAGTAAAACAGCGGTAATTCTAATTTTGCCCTCAAGAAAATAATATCTGAAAAATAGACGCCACCTGAAAAAGCAATAATTATTATTATTTTCTGGTTAGAATTTTTCTCAGCTTAAAAGCCGACCGGCTCCTGGGTCGAAAGACCCCCGCCCCAAGCTCGAAGAGCGGATTAAGGCCTTAGCCTTGGCTAACGCGGGGGCGCGATTCCCACCTCCGGTCGGGCGGTTTGTCATCTGGCCAAAAATTTTCCCGCCAGGCCGGGGCCAAAGCTAAAAATCAGCTCGCCGGGAGCTCGCCCTCGTTTTGAGGGGAGAGCCCCGACGTCTTGGTGAGGCTGTCGGCTATCGCGGCGGCAATCAAGCCGGACCAATCAAGACTGAATAGAGCCAGCGAGCTGGCCAAACCCCAGAGATCAGCTGGCCCAATTGCCCGCGAGGGGCCCGCCCCCGCCGCTCAACCTCAGGCGCAGGCGGCTAACAATAATTTTACCAACTTGGCCCCTGACTGACGAAGAAACACCTGAGCCCAAATCATCAATAAATTCGCGCCCCAAAACGACTGGAAGCCCCGCAGCCAGAAAAGTCGCCGCCAGACCTGAGCAACTCAGATTTTTTTTCTGTTGAAATCCCGGCCCCTTTACCCTAGTATTAGGCATTTTTAACCGCCGTGGATTTAGTTAAAAGCCCATTTTTCAGGTCGGGCGCCTTTAACTTTATTACCAATTTAGTTATAACTATTCCATTTATCTTTATTATTTTTTTTACTTAGTTAAAAGGAGTTCATTTAATGGTTAAATTCTGTTCGGGTTTGGTTGTGGTCGTCGCCCTGGCCCTGGGCCTTGTGGGGGCGTCGAGCGAGGTTTGGGCCGCTGACCCGCCACGTCAGCTAAACTTGTTCATCTGGTCGGAATACATGGATCCCGATATCATCACCAATTTTGAGAAAACCCACAATGTCAAGGTGCGCCAGGACTATTATGAGTCCAACGAGGAAATGATCGCCAAGCTGGAGACCGGCCGCCAGGGCATCTATGATGTCATCGTCCCCAGCACATATTTTATACCGGCTTTAAAAAGCCTGGATCTGATCCAGCCGCTGAACCACGCGCTTATCCCGAACATCAAGAACATCTCCAGCTCCTTTACCA
>JAISMU010000129.1 GCA_031276635.1 Deltaproteobacteria bacterium
TTTAAATATGACTCAGCCCCCTGCAGAGCCTTGATGAGCTCACAAAAAGTCATTCTTTCTGGAATAACTTTTGTTAACGTGTTGAAATCACTAATTTTATTTACGGTATGATTTTAAAAACCAGATTTTTGGGAAGACGTCAGCCTTGGCCCAGCGGAACGATTGTCTTAACAGCTAGGTAATATTTTTTTAAAAATATTATTTTTTTAGCAAATTTACCTTATTTATATTAATATACAAGCATAATATAATTACTAAATTGATCCTTTAAAAAAAATATTTTATCTATTTATATTTGTATTAATTAGTGATACAGAACTTCATTATAACAAAACTAACCTCTATAAATAATGTCTTAGAAACCATCAAAGGCCTGTTAGCTACCGCGCCTGACCTTCGCTCAGGTCGGACTAGCGCTTACTCTTTGGTCAGCGTTCACAAGGGACAGTAAAATTGGATCCGTGGCTTAAACCCTAGACTCCCTATGTCTGAGCTTAACCCTCGAAATTGAGGAGTAAAATATTATCAACTTCGATAATGAGGGCTGACAGGTTTTGAAATGGCGTAATCATAGCCCCATATTTCTTTGGAGTAACCGGACGCGCTTCCAATTTACCCCAATTTTATAGTGGGTGAACGGTTACCTACCAGCCGAGTCAGAAGAGGAACCTGGGGCCGCCGGACCAGCCCCGGCCTCTCCTGGAGCCTCCGCGGACGAGGCGGGCGATTCAGATTGAGCGGCCGGCTCGGACTGGGTAGCCGAACCAGACTGGGCCTCCGACCTGGCTGGCGGGGAGGACGCCGACTCGGGCTCCGGCCGGGCGGGCGACTCAGAGGTGGAGACTGGTTGATTTTCGTACAAAGAAAAATAGGCCAGAGAGCCTTTCAACTGATCCAGAAAAAACCGCTGGCGCTGCCCGTCAATGTTGACGACCAAAGCCTGGCCAACCTGGACCAGGGTGGTCTCCCGATGGGCCGAATCCTTATAATGGAGGCGGGCTGTCACTTCACGATCGAGGTTATTGACCTCCACCACCGTCAGAATCAGCCGACCGCCAAAAAAGGCCCGATCCTCCCCGACGCGAGTGGTAAACTTGACCGGCCCGGGCGGTCTGGCTGACTCCGCGGCCGACTCGGCGGCCGCTTTCGAGGCCGCCTCCGCTCCCCCGACGCAGGGGCTTGGCCGCAGCTCCATCTCCCGCTCCAGCAGAGCCAGCTGAGTCCTTAAAGCCTGGTTTTCGGCCATCTCCCGCTCCAGCCGGCCCCGGATAGAGGCCCGACCGTGGTCGTAGCTGAAGTAGAAGACCAGAAAACACAGGACAAAAATGGCTCCCAACCGCCAAAATCTATCCCCCAGGACATCAGGGCGCTTGGCGGGCTGAGGGTTACGGCGAGTCGGATCCCGCGGCGGGGCTCTCAAATCCGCACCACCTTACAGCAGAAGACCAGCCGCGACGCTGGCTAAAAACTCGTTCAGAGAGCTCGTGGGCGAGGGTTTGAGGACGCAGTCGTCTACCCCGTTGCCGGGGGTCATGATTTCTGAAAACTTGTCCATGTTGGCCGTGCACACCACGAAATAACATGGAGTGTACTTGTTGGCGAATTTCAGGGCCTGACAGAAATCCAGCCCGGTCTTGCCGTCATCAAGGGTATAGTCGCTGATGATGGTCCGAGGTTTCTCGGTCAGGGTCAGAGTCACGGCGTCATCAAAGTTGGCCGCGGTGAGGACGGTGAAGTTGTGATCCTCAAGGTGCTTGCGCAGAAGCTCCCGCTGATAGGGCGAGTCCGAGAGGACCAGGGTTTTGCGCGGCTGGGCGTTCAAGGGAGTGGAGAGCAGATAGGCTATGAGCTTCAGCGAGCTATCCAACCGGCTCCGGAGCCGCCCGTGGCTGTCCCCCCCCAAAGACGGGGAGCCGCCATCCGAGTCCGGGCGGGCAAACCCACCCCGAAAGCGGGCTGGCCCCTCCAGAGCCCGGGTTACGTAGTTCACCAGGCCCACCGCCGAGATGTCGGGCGAAAGAAAGGCCCGAACCCCCTCGTTAAAGGCCAACATGATCTTATCGGGCTCCGCCTGGCGAGCGGAGTCCACAAAAATGAAATCCACCCCCGGGCCCAGGTCAACGAAACTCTGGAGGACCTTGACGCTGGCCTCATCCTCGCCCAGGTAATCCATGATCACCAGATTGGGGTTAGCCGCGGCGATCTGGGCGATGGTCGCCGCCACCTGGGAGCTGGAAGTCAGAGCCTGGCCCTGAGTGACAACAAATCGGTCGCCGGCCAGGTAACCGGTGAGCTTGTCTCGCAACTGTTGGTCATCAATCAACAAAAGCACGCTGGCGGTCATGACTCACTCCATGGCCAAATTGTCGTATTCCTGGACCTGGTAAAGCCTTTTAAGCTGTCGCTCGCAAAACCGGTTGACCTCATCAAGGCTGTAGGTCGAGGCGAACATGACCTTGAGCTTATCGGAGACCAATCCCTTCTCGATCTTCTCAAGACTGGGAACCGTGTCGATCAGGTCGCCTATCATGGCCAGGCGCTTAATGATCAGGTAAGCCACCAGAGAGGCGTCCTGAAAGGAAGGGCCTATTTTGAACATCGCCTGGTAAACTCGAGTTCCCTGGGTGATGAGCTTGGAAAAATAGAGAATGGTCCCCAAGGGCGAGAGGTGAAACTGGTCATCGCTCTCGTCCGGCGCGGGCCTCTCCTTGCTTTCCACCCTTTTATACTTGGCCAACTCGGCCAAAAGCTCCAGATCATGAATCTCGTAGCCATGACCGGCCCGAATCTCGCTTAAACCCACCTCCAGGTTCTTGACCGCGTCCAGCAACAAGTCTATGACATTCTGATCAACTTTCAGCTCCTTTTCCCGCACCTGATCCAGGACTGTCTCCAACTCATGAACAAAGGAGCCCACGTTGTTGAAGCCGGTCATGATGAAATTGCCCTTGATGGAGTGAAAGTGCCGAAAAATGGTGTTGACCCGCCGGATGTTCTCCGGATCCTTCTCCAACTGGAAGATCTCCTCGCTGACCTCATTGAGGATGTTCTGGATCTCCACAAAGAATTCTTCGGCCATGGACTCTTCCATGACTCCGTCGGGAGGCTTGGCGAGGCCCGCCAGGTCCTGGCCCCCAGATTTCCGGGTGGTTTCCTGGGTGGCCTCAACCTCGCCCGCGGCCTCATCCTCGCCCTCATCCGGCCCCATGACGGAGGAGCGGTCCAGAAAGTTGTTATCGCTCATGTCCAGGGTCCGACCGCTGGACATGGCGATCAGGTCAAACGGGTCCAGAACCATGCCCAGCTGGCTGCCCCCCAGAATGGTCGTGCCCGCCACCCCGCGGACGGAGAAGATCTCCGGGAGCGGGATGAGAACCAGTTTCTGGGGTCGGATGAACTCCGAGACCTTTAAAGCCAGGCGACCGTTCTTGGCGTCAATGATGATGACCGGGAGATACCCCTTGAATTCTTCGTCCGAGAGCGGGGTCCCGGTCAAAAGGCCTCTTAAGTCATGAAGCGGCACAATGGCCCCGAGATAGATGATGCTCTCGGTGCGCTCCATGGTGGTGTGGATTTCCTTGATGTCAAAGGACTGGGTGGCCACGACGTTCCCAATGGGCACAGCGTAATAGTTTTCCCCGCAGCGGATGATCAGGGCGTCGGTGATGTTGACCGCCGAGAGCTGAGGGATCTTGTAGGTGAAGGACGTCCCATGGCCCAGGGTCGTCTCAATCAGGACCTCGCCGCCCAGATTCTCCACCGTGCTTTTGACCACGTCCATGCCCACGCCCCGGCCCGAGATCTCGGTGGCCTCAGAGGCGGTGGAAAAACCCGGAAGCATGATGAGATTCCAGCACTCGGCGTTGGAAATGGCCGCCGCGGCCGCCTGGGGAAGAAAGCCCTTTTCCACGGCCACCTGCCGGATGCGGGCGCTGTTGAGGCCATGGCCATCATCGGAGACCGAGACGTAAGTGAAACCCTCTTTTTTGTAGGCTGTTAATGTCAGCTGGCCGGTGGGTGATTTGCCGGCGTGCTTGCGCTCCAGGGGATCTTCCAGCCCATGGTCCACGGCGTTGCGGATCTGGTGGGCCAGGGGCTCATAGAGGCGCTCGGCCACCGTCTTGTCCACCAGGGTGTCCTCGCCAACGATCTCAAAATTGACCTGCCGGCCCCTTTTCTTGGCCAGATCGCGCACGAGACGGCGGAACCGCAGAAAGGTGTCCTTGATGGGCACCATGCGGATATCCATGACCAAGTGATGCAGGTCCGAGGAGATGCGGTTGGTGGTCAGGGCCACGTTCTTGATCATCTCCATCGAGTTTTTGTCTATGTTGACCGAGGCGGTGGACAAATGCCGTTGCAGGATGGAGATGTTCGAGGCGGAAATGATTATTTCCCCGGTCAGCCCCAACAGGCGGTCCAGGTGAGAAATTTTGACCGCCATGCGGTCCAGTTCCGGGGAGGCGGGCAAGGCGACATTCCCCCCCTCCGGAGCCGCGGCGGGGTGGCTAGCCTCGGGGCTATTACCACTCATGATTGAAAACCCTCGCTAACACAATGTGGACCATCTCGGCGGTTGGGGGTTTGATGAGATAATCGTCAGCTCCCAGGCGCAGGGCCCGGAAGATATATTTATAGTCCGCGTGGGTTGACAAAATAACCAGGGGAATTGACCGCAGCTTAGGGTTGTTTTTAACCATTTCCGTCAACTCAAAGCCATCCATCTCCGCCATGACCAAGTCAGTGATAATCAAGTCAAAAGTCTTGGGGCCATTAAGATGCTCCAAAGCCTCCACGCCATTGGCGGCCTCAGTGACTTTCAAGCCCATTGTGGCGAAAAGCTCCTTGATGGTCTTCCGAACGGCCTGGTAATCGTCAATGACCAAGACTGACTTACCATTCCAAATATTGCCATCTGACTGAGACATCTATAAACTCCAGCCCACCAACATGTTTCCCAAGACCTTGATCGCCAAAACCAGGTTATCCGAGACAATGTTTTCCAAATTAACGTTTTCCAAAGACTTGGCCCCAGAAACCTCATAATCTTTCAACCAGTATATCATTAAAAAGGTTTCAGCGCAAAAACACCCTGAAGGCCCGTTTTTAACCCCAGATGTCAGATAACACCTGGATATTATTTAACTTTTTCCCCTTAACCTGGTCCGCCCTCCCCAACGAGCCCAGACTTTGTTATGACTAAAAACATCGATTTTAAATTATTTTGTTTAAATAACTTTATTTTATAAATTAATTAAACAAATTAAGGTTAAATTAATTGCTACTAATTATATTATTATAAATACATCTATTAAACAACAAACACAACCAAACAAAATATTTCCTCCTCTAAAAATCCCTAACTCTCCAGGGTTGCCGTTCTCTTCTCTTCGCCCAAGACGTCTCCAGGGGCCCGGGTCAAGGCCTCCCCAGGGTCCTCAAATTCCTGGTCGCTCAAACTCCTGGGCTCACGGCCTCATAGTCTCGCAGGCCGCCGGGCGACTCAGCCGCTGGCCATTCACCAGCCCGAATCTTCAAAAAAAAACCCGGACCTCCAGGGGCTCGGGTTTTTCTTATTTTAAAGGCCCTAACTAGGAGGCCTTGAGTGGGAGGCCCTAACCAGGAGGCCTTGAGTAGGAGGCCTTGAGTAGGAGGCCTTGAGTGGGAGGACCTGATTAAAAGGCCAGAGCCTAAAGGGTCTTGAGTCTCTCCTTGGCCACCCCGGCGGAGTAACTCTTGGGGTATTCCCGGACCACCTTCTGGTAAAAGAGCTTGGCGCTGGGCTTATCGCCCAGAGCCTGGAAAGACAGGCCTTGCTTCAAAAGGGCCGCCGAAACCAGGGTGTGCTTGGGAAAGCCGGTGACCAGGTTCTGGTACTCCAGAATGGCGTCCTCGTACTTATTCTGGTTATAGAGGCACTCGCCAATGTAGAACTGAGCCGCCCCGGCCTGGCGACCAGTGGGCTCATTGGCCAGGTAATCCTTGAGTTTGGCGATGGCCTCTGGGTACTTTTTCTGATCAAACAGAGTTTTGCCCTCGTCATAACCGCTCTTTACCTCAGGCGGGGCGGCGGCGGGAGTGGCCGCGGGCGGATTCTCGGCGGTCGGGAGAGGAGCGGTGGGGGGCAAGGCGGGGGAAACCACGGCCGGGCCCACCACCGGCGGCCCGAGGGGGCCAGAGCTGGCCACCACCTCCGGGCTCAAGGGAGGAAGTTTCAGCTGTTTCTCCAGCCGATCCAGCCGGAGGCTCAAATATTCCAACTGCTGGCGGATGGTCAAGCCCCCCAGGCTGGCGGTCTCAATGTTTTCCATAACGCGCTGCAGGGAGAGACGCAGATTGTCCACGTCCAGGCGCAGATCGCTGGCCGCCTGTCCCCCGCCACCCCCGCCCATGTCCGTCAAGCGAGAGCGATCCTTTAAATCAGCCACCTCCATCTTCAGGACGTCAACTTCCCGCTGCAGGCTTGAGGAGCCGCCCACCAGGGCGCCTCCCCCGCATCCTCCGACCAGGACAGCCACTCCCAGAAATAAAAAGGCCGATTGGCAGATCGCGTTGACCAACCTCATTATTCGCCCCCTCCTCTGAACCTTGTCAACAAACCTGGGTTTCTCAAGCCCAAGAGCCAGGCCAGCTCCCCATCTCAGGCTCTGAGCCGGCCCCTGAGAGCTCAAGCTTGACCAGCTGAAAAACCGATTGGCCCTCGGGTTGGAAAAAAACTTTGCCTTGGGCCCCTCTTTTCCTCAAAAGGCTCAAGACCAATTCCGTCTTGATATCATTAGACTCAGATAACATAAAGAGCCTGAAAAAACAATATAACCCGCCGAAAAAACAGTGATTCTAATTTTGGGCGCCCAAAATTGGACTCAAACGGGCTGACCGAAAGCCCACCACCCCGTTATGGCCCGCCTGGCAGACGCCTGGTCAAGCCCTTAAGGACTCTGGGCGATGAGGGCCGCTCGGTCCAAACCGCGGCTCCCTCAGGTGGCCTCGGGCCTGGCTCAGAAGGGGGTTGGGCCCAGTTTCTCTCTTTTTGGGGTCAGCGCTCCCAAGGAAGAGTAAAATTGGACCCGGGGCTTAAACCTCAGACTCTCTAGGTATGAGCTTAACCCACGAAATTGAAGAGTAAAATATTTTCAACTTTAAAAATGAGAGCTTCAGCAATTTTAAATTTGGCCCGGCCGCCGGAAGGGCCCTGGTCAGAAGAAAGATCATACCAATTTTGGACAATATCTATCATTAAATAACATCTCATGGCTCGGATTTGTGGCTAACCGCTAATGGTTTGGCCACAAAAGGCGAGTAACATCGCTACAGAAGAAAATAATCAAAAGATTACCTAACCCGACGGGGCGACTTGAGGCTCTGGCCGGCCAGGCGGGCCAGCCCTCTCTGGACAATATTATATGACGAAAATAGAATTTTTTTAGCCCATTGGCCAGCCATTTTGAGCGAATTTTAGCGCGCGGGCGGGAGAAAGAAAATAAGTTGTGGCGGACTGAGCGGAAATTAGGAATACAGGCTCCAGTCGCTGGTTCCCAGGCGTGTCTCAAGGAGCTTGGCGGCTTGGGCCGGACGGGCTATACGGAATATTCGCTCCCTGGCCCAAGAGCTGACCCTCAGAATCAGGCCCCATCCGCGCCCTTGACCCGAGGTCAAGGGCGCGAGACTCCCAGTCTCTGTCAAATATTTATCTTTAAGTTTATATATTCTTTAATAAATATATAGTAATAATTAAAACAATATATTTTTAAACATTAATAGCTCAATAATATAAAAAATTTCTCTTCCCCAGGCCAGGTCGCTTTCTGGCCCCTCAACCGGGGAGATAGGCAAATCAGCCCCCCTCTTTTTTGGCCCCCAAATTGCTAATTATCCGGTCAGTTAGATCCAGGAGAGATCCAGGATCCCAAATTTCCGGCCACCCGGGGGAGCGCCACCCCTCTAGAGCCAAGGACCACAGGAGACAAGCATGCAATCTTTGATCGTGGATGGGCAAGAGATGACCGTCAATGAGATCCCCGGGGCCAACCTGGAGGAAATCCTGGTCAGCCTGATGGAGCACCCCAGCGTCAATGGCCGCCTCATCGCCGGGGTCTATCTCAATGGCGAGCCCTACGTGGAAGAGGTGCCGCACGCCGCCCTGGAGGTGGAGCGCCAATCCATCGCCAACCTGACCCTCAAAACCATGACCATGGAGGACTTGAGCCTGAATTTTCTGGAGGCCGGGCCAAAATACGTGAGCGCCCTGATTGAGGCTCTCCCAGTGATAGTGGAGAACTTTCGCCTGGGTGACGAGCGCGAGGCCAACGAGCACTTTCTGAATTTCCTGGAGGCCCTGCATTTGCTGATGAGCATGCTGGAGCAGACCCGACACATTCTTGGTCTCTGGCAAGGCCAGAACACGGACAGCGCCTCGGCCCTCAATCAGTACCTGGAGTCAATCGTGGAGATCCTGAACACTTTGATCAATCTCCAGGAGCAGAACGACTGGATCTTCCTGGCCGACGTTCTGGAATACGAGATGGCCGAATCGTTAAACGATCTCAAGGACCTGCTGCCCAGACTCTGCCAGAAGGGACACTAAGGCCCGCCCATGAAAGCCGATGGAGCCGACCCCAAGGGCCTCTGGCCCAAAACCCTGGCCGTCTGCCAGCAATGCCTGGAGCTGGACCGCCAGTTCGCCGCGCGTCTGGCCAGTCAGATCGCCGACCCCGAGCAGGATCCTCTGGAGCCCACTCTGTGGGAGCACTTCATTGACGCCCGGCGGGATCTGTTTGACTTCACGACGATGAGCCTGAAAGTTCTGACTCAAAGCCAGGAGGTCCCCCCCCAGGATAGCCTTGAGGGCCAGATCCGCGAGGAGCTTTTAACCTCTTTGAGCGAGATGGCCGACTTAGAGGAAAAATTGACCGCCTATCTGACCAAAGGCTTGACCTCCCTTAAGGAAACCATTGACAACCTGGCCAAAAGCCAGGCCATCTTCTCAGGCTACGCCTCCCTGGACACCAAACCTCCAGCCAATCACCTCGACTCCCTGGCTTAAGCTCTTCCCTTGAGCCAGGGAGTCGGGGCTCCTTAAAATCCCCTCAAATCGGTGTCCGCGGATCCATCTGGCCCCGATCTATCTACCCCAGAGCTATCTGCCCCAGAGCTATCAGCCCTGAGATAGTCAACTTTAATATCCAGCCACCAACTGAGCTGGGGTCGCGGATCGCTCCCCATTTCCGAGCCTTTCAAGGTCGGAGCGACAACCCGGTCAACCCCAGATCCTCAGGAGCGCCGGACATGATGTTCAGGTTAGCCACCGCCTGGCCCGAAGCTCCACGACAAATGTTGTCAATGACCGAGACGATCTTCCACAATCCGGCGACCGAGTCGGGAAAAAAACCCAGATCGCAAAAATTTGTCCCCCGGACATCCGCTGTTTCTGGGACGTAACCCTCAGGCCGGATCCGGACATAAGGATCGTTGGCGTAAAAGTCCTGATAAAAGGCCCGGAAAGCCGACATCCCCAACGGCTGGCTCAACGAGACATAGATGGTTGACAAAATGCCCCGGTTGATAGGCAGAAGGTGCGGAGTAAAGCTCAAGGTCACCGGCCCCTGCGCCAGATTGGCGAGCTCCTGGACTATTTCTGGGGTATGGCGATGGCCAACCACCTTATAGGCTTTAAAATTTTCCTGGACCTCGCAGAAGGTGTTACTCCGGGCCAGACTTCGCCCGGCCCCCGTCACCCCAGACTTGGAGTCCGCGATGATGGGCCGGCTGAGATCCACCAGGCCATTCTTTAATAGAGGGGCCAGGGCCAGAATTATACTGGTCGGGTAACAACCAGGATTGGCCACCAGCCGGGCCTTGGCAATGGAATCCCGATAGAGCTCAGGCAAGCCGTAAACCGCCTCGGCCAGCAACCGCGGGGCTTTATGGGTCTCATACCAGGTCTCAAAAAGCTCGGCGGATTTCAGCCGGAAGTCGGCGGACAGGTCAATGAGCCTAGCCCCAGACTCCAACAGAGCCGGGGCTAGGCTCATGGCTACTCCGTGTTGGGTGGCCAGGAAGATGATTTCCGCCCGCCCAGCCAGATTTTCCGGCTTCTCCAGCTTGAGCCGGTCATACTGGCCGTGCCCAGCCAGGCTGGGAAACATGGTGGTCAAGGGGGTTCCAGCGTCCTGGCGGGAAGTCACAAAAGTAACTTCTGTTAGTGGTCGCAGGGCCAAAAGTCGCAAAAGCTCCAGGCCTGTGTAACCACTGGCTCCAACAATGCCTATTTTCATGGTTTTTTCCTCACCCGCAAGGGGACCAAACCTGAGAAATAAAAAAACCCGACGAAAAATGTCGGGTCTAATCGCCCGGGGGGTCTGGCCAGAGTTCCCGGGCTGAAAAAACGAGCGCTTAACCGGCCAGGGCCGGGTTTACCGCTTGGAGTACTGATACCTGGCGCGAGCGCCTTTCTGACCGTACTTTTTGCGCTCTTTCTCGCGAGCGTCCCTGGTCAAGAGCCCGGCTTTCTTCAGAGTCGAGCGCAGATTGGCGTCATACTTCTGCAGGACCTTGGCGATCCCGTGACGAACGGCCCCAGCTTGACCGGAAATGCCGCCCCCGGAGGCCAGGATATAAAAATCAAACTGGCCCTGGGTGTTAGTCAAGGTCAAGGGTTGCTCAGCCACAATTTGCAGAGTGTCCCGGGAGAAATAGTCATTGAGAGGGCGGAGGTTGATCCGAATCTGACCTGCCCCGGGGGACATCCAAACCCGGGCGATGGAGCTTTTCCTCTTGCCGGTGGCGTAAAACTTATTGGTCGCTATCACTTAGAACAACTCCTCATGGCCGGCGGCCAGGAACTACAAAATGTCAATCTTCTCGGGTTTTTGAGCCGTGTGCGGATGCTCTCCCCCAGCGTAGATCTTCAGCTTTTTCAGCTGCCGACGGCCCAGGCTGTTTTTGGGCAGCATGCCCTTGACCGCGCGCGCCAGCACTTCCGTGGGCTTCTTGCTCAAAAGGCCCCGGGCGGAAATTTCCTTCATGCCCCCGATGTGGCCGCTGTAGCGGTGATAAATCTTGTCGTCCAGCTTCCGACCGGTGAAGACCACCTTGTCAGCGTTAATGACCACAAAGAAATCGCCGGTGTCATTGTGAGGAGTGAAGATGGCCTTGTCCTTGCCCCGCAGGCGAACGGCCAACTCCGAGGCCAAGCGCCCCACCACCAGGCCAGCGGCGTCAACAAGATACCACTTCTTGTCAACTTCCGGCTCTTTGGCCATAAAAGTCTTATCGCTCATGGAAATTACCTTCGATTTAGAGTAACCAGGCCCGCTGACCAAGCTGAAACGCCCAAGCTCATCCAAAACAGCGCGCCACCAAGTCCACAACCTCAAGAAAAAAACCAGGCTCCCAAACCATTAAGATAAGTAAGGCCGAGTCGGCCAAGCGCCTGACAGAGGCGTGTCACCTGGACACAATGAATCAAGTTTTATAGCACGACAGTTGTGCTTCTGTCAATAAAATCACCTGATTTTTTTATTCGCCTCAAAATAGCCTGATTTCGGCTAGTTAGGCGACCCAAAAGTCTGCCTCTCGCCTCGCCTGGGCCAAGATAAGAGAAAAATTTAAGGGGCCTGGGAACCCCCCTGACCAAATCCCCGGAGTCCTCAATAACCCAAGGATGACTGACTAAACTCCCCTAGCCAGCTATTTTCAAGGAAATATAGCGTAATTGTCCAAAATAACAACTTAATCACAACATAATTTTTTAAGGTTTCAGGCCTCAAGGTGAGGCGCCCAGCTTATCGTCATATTTTTATATCATAAAATAGTTTTTAAAGTTCTATATTGACTAGTTTATATATAATTATAAAATATAAATGTATTATTTATGTTATTTTTAATTTTAGAATCGTAGATTCTTTAAAGATAGCCGCGCTAGCGCTCTCTTGGCCTTAAACGGCTATTTTGGCGCTTTGCCGAAATTTTCGCCAATTTTACGCCTTCGCCAAAACCCGGTTTTTTTAAATCATGCCGTAAATAAAATTAGTGATTTCAATATATTACCAATTGTTCTTCCAGAAAGAATAACTTTTTGCGCGGGCCTCAGAGACTCTAAAAAAATCATTTTTTTGCCCTTCGTCGCTCGGTCGCTTTTGGCTTGGCGCCTCAATGGGCCATAAGACCAGGAACAATGAGTCGGGAAGTCCGGGAATCTGGGAGACCGGGAGCCGACTCACGCCTCTGGCGCCTTGGCCGCTAAAACCCGGGCCTCCAGGGTATCACCCAGAGTCAGGCTCCAGGCTCTCTCCAAGCTGGCGCCCCCTGACAATCTGACGGTTACCTTGACCTGGCTCTCATCCAGGGCCTCCACCAACGCGCTCTCCGTTTGTCGGGTCAGGCTCAGGATTTTCAATCGACCATTGAGTCTCGGGGCTTCGGGAGGTAGAAGCAGAGTCAAACAGTCAGCCGCCACCGTCAGCTCCCCCACTAGGGTCAGGGAGTTTTCAGCCTGGACGATTTTCCCATCCAATAAGCGGATCTTCCTCTGAACCAGGCGCTCTTCCAGGGCCTGGTCATGGGTGGCGAGGATAATGGAGAGACCCTCTCTGGCGAGGCTGGCGATCAATTCGGTCAGCGACCCCCGGGCCGCCGCGTCCACGCTGGCGGTGGGCTCGTCCAGCAGCAGAACCTCCGCTCCGGCGGCCAGGGCTCGAGCCAGGCTGGCTCGTTGCGACTCTCCCCCAGAGAGTTTGGGGGCCGGGGCCTTGACCAGCTCCGTGAGCCCAACCAGCTCAAGGAGCTCCAGAGCCCGCTTCCGGCGAGTGGCGGCCGGGATCCCTTTGATTTTCAAGGGAAACTCAACGTTGTACAGAAGCGAGCCCGAGAACATTATGGGATATTGAGGCGACCAGACAGCCTTGGACCGAAACGCGGCCATCTCCCGCGGGGCCACTTCCTGGCCCTGGAAAAAAATCCGCCCTTGGGTAGGGCGCTCCAGGAAGGCCAGAATTTTTAAAAGCGTGGTTTTGCCGCTGCCATTAGGCCCCAAAAGGCCTAAAATTCCCCGTTTCTCCAACTGAAGGCTCTCAATGTCCAACACGACTCGGTCGCCGAAGACCTGGGAGACCTTTTCCAGACGGTACAACTCTGTCACTGTTCTCCTCGGTGGCTTTGGAACTGACTGAGCGAAAAATTCAAAATCAGACTCACCAACAGCAAAATCAAACCCAAGGCCACGGCCATGACGAATTCTCCCTTGTCATACTCCAAAGCCATGGCCGTGGTCATGGTCCGGGAAAAGCCCTTGATGTTACCGCCCAACATCATGCTGACCCCCACCTCAGCCACGCCTCGCCCAAAGGCCGCGCAGACCGCCGCCACCAGGGCGAACCTGGACTCGCGCAGAACAACCAGGGCCGCCTGCCAACCTGAGGCCCCCAGAGTCAGGGCGGTCTGGTGGTAGCGGCGATCCAGCCGACTGATGGCCGCCAAGGTGAACATGACCACCAAAGGCAGGATCAAAAAAAACTGGCCGAGGGAAATGGCCTTGGGCGTGTAAAGAAGGTCCAAGGGGCCGAAAATACCCCGGCGAGAAATGAAAACATAGAGAAACAGGCCCACCACCACGGTGGGAACTGACTGCAAGGTGTTAAAAATAAGGATCAGAATCCTTTTGCCAGAAAATTCGCGATAAGCCAGAGCGAAAGAGATGGGCAGGCCCAGGAGGCAGGCGCCCAAGGAAGCCCAGAAGGTGCAACCCAAGGAGACAAAGACAATCTTCCAGACTTCCTGGTCCCCGGAAAAAATAAGATTCATGGCCGCCAGAAAACTTTCCCAAAATACGCTCATGGCTCTCCCACCGGGTCTGGCCCAATCAGCTTGAAATCTGAAACTCGGCCGCCGCTTTCAGGGCGGAGGCCGAGGAATAAATCATTTCGCCGTCGGAATGGCGTCTGGGTAGAAGACCTGCTGACCCTTGAGTTTGTATTGAGCGATGACCTGTTGGCCTTTGGCCGAAACCAGCCACTCGGCGAACTTGGTGGCCGGGCCTATTTTGACCTGAGGGTGCTTAGCGGGATTGACCGGAATAACCCCGTATGGGTTGAAGAGGGCCTCATCGCCCTCAACAATTATTTCCAGGGAGGTCGGATTCTCAGCCCCAAATTTCTGAGCTATGTAAGACCCCCGGTCGGAGAGGGCGTAAGCTTTTTTCTCCGCGGCCATGATGAGAGTCTTGCCCATGCCCTGGCCAACGCTCAGATACCAGGCTCCTTCCGGGGCCTTGTCCTTCATGGGAACGCCACTGAGCTTCCAGATAGCCACTTCCTTGGCGTGGGTGCCGCTGTCATCCCCGCGAGAGATAAACTCGGTTTTTTTATCGGCTATGGTTTTAAAGGCCTGGGCGGCGGATTTCTCGCCCTTGATTCCCGCCGGATCCGAGGGATCGCCGACGATGACAAAATCATTGTGCATGACCTTGAAACGCTTGGTCCCGAAGCCATCAGCCACAAACTTTTCCTCTCGCTCCGGGTCATGAACGAAGATGACATCGACGTTACCGTCAATCCCGTCGCGGATGGCCGCGCCGGTGCCTTTGGCCAAGACTTGCACCTCAATGCCAGTGTCTTTGGTGAACTCAGGCAGAAGCACATCCAACAGGCCTGAGTCCTGGGTGCTGGTGGTGGTGGACATTTTGATGGTCTCGGTCGCCACGGCGGCGCCTGAGGTCCCGGCCAGAGCAAAAATTAAAGCCAGAAAAAGAATTGAACAGAATTTTCTCATGTTGTCCGCTCCTTAGAGTTGGGTTTAGAGAATAATGCCTTCACCTGACAAACAATATATGTCAAACGCGACATATACCGATAACGACATTAATTATTTAACTTTATTTTTAATGCGCTATCCAATTAACACAGCTATTGTAGGTAAGTCAAGACATATATTTTTTATGACTAGAAATAAAACTCTGGAAAGAAATTTTGAGGCTTTTTAAAAATAATTTAAACAAGGAAAAATAATTTATACTGATTAGTTTAGCGACGTTGAGTCTGGCTCAAGGGCCACCATAATGGCCAAAAGTGAAAATTATAAGTTAGCCGCGGCATAAAGCCTAAAAATGAATGTGTTTTAGAGCCTAAAATTTCAGGCCTTTGTTAAAGTGGCCAAAAATTAATTTCTCATGGCGTTCCATCACTTTTTCTCTTTAACGACTAGCCTCACAAGGAAAATAGACTGTCACCTGGCCAGGGATAACAAATAAAGAAATGCCAGCTGAGATAGCTCTAAATTTTGGCCTTCATGGAACTCGGGCCCAACCACCTTCGCGATATTTCACTGGACCCCAGATAGGTTGGCCTGTTCAGTTTAAGCCACTTGAAAGTGGCGGCCTCACGGCCAGGCCTGGCCATCCGGCCAATGATAAAAGCTAAAATTAGCCCTGTCTGGTCCCCGTCAAAGTCAAGTTAATATCTGGCCGAGCTAAAGATCCTCGGCCGCGTATATGGATACGTTCTCCACCCCCACAGCGCGGAGCTCCTCGCTCTCCACGTCCTCAGCGAAGTAGCCATCAGGATGGGTCTTGTCCAGGTTTTCAACCGAAAAAGGAGTTCCGCTACTGATTTCCGAGGTCAACCTTCCGGCCTCCTTTTCCACCTCTGGGCGAGCCGGGACAACGACGGCTGGTCCGTCAGCGGTTCCTCTATTCGAACAGTGAGCTCTGCCAGAGTTCCTTATAGTTAGTCGGTCCCCAAATTTAAGATACTTCTCCGCTGAACCCTCCCAGGGCGCCAACTTTTTGAGAGTAAATAAGTAAAATAAAGCTATATAGTAAAATGATATATAAATTTAACATTTTAAATTTTGTTTAATTACTTTAATATAATAAACTGTAATTTAGCTCAAATTTAGATGTCTAAAATGGGAGTCTGGTTAGAGATCGGTTAGGCTTGAGGCTTTAAAATTTATTGATCTCGCCTTGGGCATCTATAATCACGGCTCCCAGGTCAAAGCTGTTTTTTGGTCAAAATACGCCAGAGGCCGATAGCTAGGCGGGTGATTGATGGTTTGACTCAGAGCCTCTTCGGGCTAGCGATCTCTCTCTGGAACGGCCTCAGGGCCAACACTACTTCTCCTGGCGGGTGGGTAAGCTTGAAAAATATTTGGCTCTTATCAGCGGCTATTCAAATTTAGGCCACGGTTTAGGAATCAAGTCTATTTCAAAAATACATTATATTTTGCTATATTTCAGAAACATATTATTTATTGAAATTTGTATATTAATATCAATTTTTAAATATTTATTTTTGAAAACCCCAAACTTTATTTTTTCTCAACTATTGCAAAACCTCGGCCGAGGTGGCATAATTAAGTTCAGGTCTCTATCCCGATTAGGTGTTATTTTTTACTCTTCATTTGGCCGCTCCAAGGGCCACTCCAGCCGGCCCGCCTAGGGCAGGCCCCAAAAAGGCTAATGGGCTGACAGGATTGGTTTAATGACGCTGAAACAATTACCGATTGGCAACCAGTCTTTCGCGCGAATAATTGCCGCGAATTTTTTATACGCGGATAAGACCAGATACATTTACAATCTGGTCAATGGTGAGGAGAGGAACTATTTTCTGTCTCGGCCTCGCCATTTCGGCAAAACCCTTTTGTTAGACACCCTAAAGGAGCTCTTCTCCGGCAATCGCGAGACTTTTAAAGGGCTTTGGATTGAGCGGTCAGATTACGACTTTCCCAGGATCCCGGTCTTGAGATTAACCCTGTCCTTTAGGTCCACGAGTCCGGCAACGCTGGAAAGCAATCTTATCGTGGAGCTCAAAAAAATTACCGATGAGGTCAAGCCTCGCCAGGAGGTCTCTGGGAACACTTCTGACATGTATTTTGACAGCCTTATTCGGGCTCTCTACCAAGAATCTCAAATAAAAATAGCGGTGCTCATCGACGAGTATGACGCCCCGGTCACCAGAAACATGGCTAATCTGGAGGTGGCCCAGGCCAACGCCGAGATTCTTCACGACTTCTTCGCCGCTCTGAAAAAACCGGAAGTGGCGAACAAAATCCGATTCACCTTTATTACTGGCATAACCAGTTACGCTCTGACCGCCACGGACTCGGGGCCCAACCACCTTTATGATATTTCGCTGGACCCCAGATACGCCGGCCTCTGCGGTTTTACCCTGGAAGAGTTCGATTCTCTTTTCGCCGATCGGTTGGAATCGACCTTGGCGAACCTGAAAATAAATGGGGAAATGGCTCCCTCCGCCAGTCTGGATGATTTGCGGGCTAAAATTTTCCATTGGTATGACGGCTACAACTGGGGGGGCGAGACCAGGGTCCTCAACCCCTATTCCATCCTACGTTTTTTTAAAAATAATTCTTTTGAGGGTTATTGGATGGGAAGGGAGCGACCTGGCCATCTGACCGCCCTGATCAAGAAAAGGCCCCTGGATTTTCTTCAACCCGATCTGGACTCAATCTTTCCCAGCGATTTGCGCGATTCTCGGCTGACTAAGCCCGCGGCTTCCTCGGTCCTCTTTCACAGCGGTTATCTGACTTTGGACAAGATCAAAATAGTCAAAGTTCAGGTTGGCGATCAGACAGAGACTGAGAAATTATATTCTTTCAGGTTTCCCAATCATGAGGTAGCGCGGGGGTACTACCCAGATTATTTCAGCGTCATTTTAGACCTCCAATCTCCCACGGAGCTGAAAAACAAGGGCGAGAGCCTCAAAGAGGCCTTTCTGGCTAAAGACGCCGAGATAGTCAGTTCCATGTTCAGGGATTTTATTTGCGCCTTCACTTACCACCAGAGACCAAAGGACGAGCGAGATTTCCACCTTATCGTCCAGGCGATCCTTCTGGCTATGGACTTCAAGGTCTTGAGCGAGGTCCCCAGTTCTAAGGGCCGGTTGGATCTCGGCGTGGAGTTACCGGGTCAGGTCTATTTGATCATTGAGCTCAAGTATCGGTCTAAAGCCAATCAAAAAAGGGCCGAGGAAGAAATCGCGTCTCTGGCGTCCTTAGCTTACAAATTGCTGCCAGTGGAGGAGGTGTCTGAGAGTCTCTCCAATCTAGCTTTTAATAAGCTAGACGGCAAACAACAAGCTCAAATTTTTTATAAAATAAATAAAAAAGGATTAACTAACTCTGAAAAAAACGAATTGTTTACCCAGACCGCCCTAGAATTGCTCCGGGTGGAGGACATCAACTCAGCCTTGGCCGCGTTGGTCTTAGAAAAACTACCGACCGAGAAGCTAAACCAAGAGTTACGAAATCTGGGGGTTAAGATGGACCTGTCCTCGGATTCCCTGGACCTCGCGGGCGGGCGAGTTGACCAGGTGTTGACTAAGATTGCCCAATTGGCCTTGAGGGACATAACCCAAAAAGACTACCATGGCCCCTTTAGGCTTGAGGCGAAAAAATTTATTGATCTGGCCCTGGTCATCTATGACCATGGCTCCCAGGTCAAAGCTGTTTTTGGCCAAAAATCGCCAATGGTTACAGACCCCAGCCGTAAGAGCCAGGAGCCTGATTAAGCTGCCAGGAGCCTGTCGGATTATTTCTGTAACATATTGATTTTACTATATTTTATTAAAAATTTCATCGCAAATAAATCTCTTAAAATCAACTAGTGTCTACTTGAATTGATAACAGATAATAAATATAATGGTGGCCCAGGTAGGTTGCGCGCTATGTCCCGTGTTGCCGAAAAACCTCTGTTATCTCAGGAAGTTCGTATTATCCTCTCTGACCTGGCCAATAGCCGCGCGGTTGAGGTTAGGATGGCCGAACGGGCCAAAATAGTCCTAATGGCTTCCGAAGGAACAACGGACGCCGTCATAGCCGAAAAACTGGGAATACGCCCCAATACAGTCGGAATGTGGAGGCAAAGGTTCAGCAATGGTGGAATTGAAGGTCTACCCGACCTGCCTCGCCCTGGGAAAAAAACCTATTTACGATCCTGTGGCGACAAGGAAGTCAATACTGGAACTTTTGGGAACTCCTCCTCCTTTTGGTCAAGCCAAGTGGGATGGGAAATCGGTAGCCAAGGCTCTCAACATCTCCGATGATAAGGTTCGGTAGCCAAGGCTCTCAACATCTCAGATGATAAGGTTTGGCGTGTTTTGCGGTCTGAGGGAATCTGTCTCCAAAGACAGCGGAGTGAGCGCGTCGGGGCTGATGTCAATTTTGCCGCCAAGGCCGCGGATATCACAGGGGCGCGCTTAAACCCCCCCCAAAACGTCATTTTGCGTCTGTTAACGAAAAACCAAGCGTTCAGGCTATTGAGCGGCCTGTTGGCTATGTATACACGTCAAATCAAAAAATTGTTCGGGGCTTTAAAAGCGCCTGTCAAAAAAACAGGTCCCTCAATTTATTTGCCGCGTTGGAAGTGGCGACTGGTCACATAACATCTCAAATCACAGAGAGGAACGGAGGTTAGAGTTTCTTGAGTTTATGGGCCAGATCTCCAATGATTATTCACCAGACCAGGAAATTCACGTGATCATGGATAATTATCGCCTCCATAAATAACTCGATAGTTGGCCGGGCGCGCGCCCAAATTTTTCTTTTCACTTTCCGCCAACTTCAGCCAGTTGGCGCGACCTGGTTGAGATTTGGTTTGGTATCATGACCAGAAAAGCTTTAAAAGACGGGAATTTCGCCAGCCGCTCTGAGCTGGCGAAAGCTATCAATGACTTTATTTCTGTCGACAACGGCAACGCTGAGCCATTTATATAGAACAAACGTGAAGTGAAGGGAAGTCCACCAGCGACGGCCTCAGGGCGATTGTGGCCGCCTCTGCGGGGGAAATTAAGTTTTAAAGAAAAATTACCTTAAGGATTTAACAGCTCCAATATCAGAGCGGCTAAATTTTCCAATTTTCCCAGTCTGGTTGACAGCTCCCGGGCAATTAGGTTAAATTTTGGTCACGCTTCTGGAGATCAGGTTAGGGGTTTTCTATTTTATGGCGCCCCTCTAGCCACGCCAAGCTCCAGGAGCCAACCGCGCCTAGCTCTGACGCTTTCGCAAAAAGACATTCTTTCAGGAAATTCGTTTGGTAACATTAAAGCGCTAATTTTATTGTAGAGTCAATGTTAAATATCAGAGGGTTTACGACGTCGTCAGCTCTGGGCCTGATTCTTGATTTTGATTAATCCATTTGGTTTTTACTGTTTTAAACACAGAAAAACCCAGACTCAGAATACTTTCAAATTCGGCTGATCGATTCGCGCGAAGGCTGTAAACATTTTTTTTACAACTGTTTTTTATTTTTTTTTTATTTTTTCGCCTGATTACCATTTTGTCATTCCATTAAAACCAGTCGGGCCAGTCAGCCCCTCAGTGGTTTGACCAATAATTTCCCAGGCCTCGGGCTTACGGGGAAAGGATTTAATTCATGAGCGCCAAAAAGAACGTCCCGGCCCCTAAAGCGACCAAGGTCGCCAAAGAGGCCACTGAGCTTTCCTGTTCGGATTGTCAACCTCGCAACTGTTATCGCCGGGACTCCAAGTCTCCAGCTTTCTGTCTTTCCGAGGCCAATCAGGCCGGGGCCGCTGAGACCAAAGCCTTGTACTCTGGCCGGAGCCTGGACGCCCGGGTGGCCCGGGCGGCGGCGGAGGTGGAGGCTGAGTACTACGGTCGATTGACCCGGCTGGAGGAAACTCTGGTCTTCGCGTTGAAAATGGGGGCGAAAAAACTGGGGGTGGCCTCTTGCGTAGGCCTTTTGGACGAAAGCAACATTTACGCCAAGGCCGCTCGCTCCGCTGGGTTGGAAGTCAAAACCGCGGTCTGTAAAGTCGGGTCGGTGGACAAGTGCGAAATTGGCCTGCCTGATCACCTCAAACTGACCCCCGGTGTCCAGGAATCCTGTTGCAACCCGGTCCTGCAAGCCAAAATCCTCTGCGACTGGGGCGCGGACATCAACATTTCCATTGGCCTGTGCGTTGGCCACGACTACCTTTTCACCAAGCACAGCAAAGTTCCGGCCATTACCCTGGCCGTCAAGGACCGGGTCCTGGGGCACAATCCCCTGGCGGCGATTTACACCTCCAAGTTCTACTACAAGCGGATTCTGGATTTTAAGAGCCTGCCTAAATCCCGCTTTGAGAAATAAGAAGGTAACCGTTCTGCCACGCTAAAGGGGCGAGGTTGGAAATAGCCCTCATGGTTACCGGGGTCAGGCTCTGGATCTTCCGGCTCAGAGACTACGTTGAATATAATGGCTATAGACCAACGTCAGAGCGCTTTTCCTGTTCTGACCTCTTGAAGACTCATTCGCGGACAAGCTGGAACAGGCGCGAAACGGAGTGGGCGCGGCCCGACCCTCAACATTCCCGAGGCAATGGAGACGTTCATTTAACGAATAACCTGGCCGGGAGAGGCTTTTATCGGCGCTTCCCTCGCCAGCGCTCGTTGTTGACAAAAATAAAAAAGCCTTAACCCCGCCCGCTCCGAGACGGGCCAGAAAAATGAGGGAACAGTAGCGGGCCAAGATCGACTAAATGGTCCCGCGCGCTATTATTCTATTGGACCGCCAGGCTGAGGCCAGCGTTGTAAAGCCATTGAGTTACAGGTTGACCCAAGAAGCCAAACAACCGGGTTCGCCTTAGTTCGGCGGACCGAAGACCCGGAGGCGGCCGAGCCGGTTGTAACGGTTATCTCTTTCTCAAGCGGGCTCATCGGCGGGACCAGCTCCGTCCGGGCCGCCAACAGCGGGCCGGCTATCGCCGCCGGCGGAGAGGCGCGAGTCGGAGATATCGAAAACCCCGTTTTAACCACCAGGCCAAACAAAAGGGCGGGTTGGCTCCGTCTGGCCAGCGCGTTGGGGACGGGCCGGTCAGATTAAGGGAGAAACCGCGGAGACTGGCCCCATCAGGGGAGATAGCCAGAGAGACGACCAAGTTTGCTCCCCAGGCGATGGCGAACCCGGAAATAGCCAGGGTTGAATATCAACATGGGACTCTGTGGGGTTATAAATTAAGGATGTCTCTTCTGAAAAAATATGGTCAGCAACGCGTCTATTGGGGGAGCAAAGAGGGGAAATTAGAGGTTGATCATTTGGTCCCCAGGGCTAGAGGCGGGAGTAATCGGCCCTCTGATCTGGTTATAGCGGGCGCCTCTGGTAACCAGATGAAGACCGCTTAATCGCTTGAGGTATTTTTGGCCAAAGACCCGGCAAAACTGGCCAGGATACAGGCCCAGGTTAAGGCTCCTTGGAAAGACGCGGCGGTGATGAATCTTACCCGCTGGGCTCTGTGGAATAATGTTAAGGAGTTCGGGCTCCCAATGCCGGTGGGGAACGAGGCCCAGACTCAAGACAATCGGTCGAAACTGGATATCCCGAAGACCCACGCGCTGGACGCGGCCCGCCTGGCGCGGGAACTACTACCAAATCAATCTGGCTTAATCCATTGCTTAAGCAAACCGCCTCATTCAACCTGACTTGACCCAACTGGCTGGCGATCCCGATGGCCCAGGCCAGGCTCTTCAAGCCCGAGCCAGCCTCTCAGTACCCGGCCACCGTGGGGTCCACATCCCTGGCCCAGGCGTTGGCGCCCTCCTTAAGGTTAAACAGGGGGCCATTGTAACCGGCTTTTTTAAGAGCCCGGATGGCGAAAAGGCTGCGCTGGCCGATTTTACAGATGACTATGGTGTCCACAGTCGGGTCCAGCTCCCCCAGCCGCCCGGTTATTTCCTCAAAAGACATCTCCTTGGCCCCGGGAAATTTAAATAGCTCTTTTTCCTGCGGCTCGCGGATGTCCAGGATCTGGAGAGGCGGGCCGCTCGCCAGACGCTTTTTCAACTCCAGGGCGCTCAACCCCGGGGCTTCCAGGGCGGCGGGCGTCTCCACCCCGCAGAATAACTCGTAATCAACCAGCTCGGTAATGGTCGGGGCGCGACCGCAGAGGGGGCAGCCTGGGTCTTTTTCGATGGCCAGCTCGGTAAACTCCATCAGCCAGCTGTCCACCAGAATCAACCGGCCCAGCAACCCCTTAGCCTCGCCCACAATGAGCTTGATGGCCTCCGCCGCCTGAATGGCCCCGACTAAGCCGGTTATGACCCCCATCACCCCGGCCTCCCCGCAACTGGGAGCCAGACCCGGGCTGGGCGGGGTGGGATACAGACAGCGATAACAGGGACCCTCGCGCGCCCAGAAGACGCTGACCTGCCCCTCAAATTGAAAGATGGAGCCATAGACCAACGGCAACCCCAAAAAAGCCGCCGCGTCGTTTAAAAGGTAGCGGGTGGGAAAATTGTCCGTCCCATCGCAGACCAGGTCCCAGGATTTGAGGATATCCAGAGCGTTATGACGGTCCAGGCGGGTTTTCATGGCTTCGACGTTAATTCGGGGATTGATGGCCAGCAAACGGTCTCGGCCCGAAAAAACCTTGGGCCGGCCCAGATCGGCCTGGCTGTGCAGGATCTGCCTTTGCAGGTTCGACAACTCCACCTCATCGTCGTCTATCAACCCGATGGTTCCCACCCCGGCCGCGGCCAGATACAGGGCGAGAGGAGAGCCCAGACCGCCGGCCCCGACCACCAGAACCCGGGCCGCCTTGAGTCGCTTCTGGCCTTTCACCCCGATCTCCGGCAGCAACAAATGCCGACTGTAACGGGTGATCTCCTCCTGGTCCAGAGTCGGGAGAGGTTTTGAGCCCACCAGGGAGCCGACGGAGCTTTGGTCGCTCCCACCTCGGGCCTGGGGCGCCAGGGTCAGAGTCTGGCCCGAGCTCAGGAGGCTATCGTCGAAGCTTTCCGCCCCGATCAGCCGGTCCCCGGCCTGGACTCTGATCAGATCCCGAAAACCTCCCTCGGGGTGGAAAAGATATTTTTTCAACCTGGGGGCCTGGGCCGCCAGCTCCCTTAAAGCCCCGGCCACATTGTCGGCCTGGGCCCAAATTTCCCGGACCCCGGCCCTGACCGCGAGGGCCAGGGGAATCTTGATGACAACTTCTGGGCTCATACTTTCTCCGACTGACCAGCCGCTCGGACTCGCCACGGGCCAGGAATGGCCAGCCCCAGGCCCGACCCCCTCCCCCGCCTGACCGGGGCCGCCTCGCTAAGAGACTGAGTCGCTTGGCCGGGGAACGGCCGGGCTATCTGAACAACCAGCGGGCTTAACTGGTCGCCCGCCCGATGGATCGAGCCATTTACCAGGAAACTCATCGTAAGTAGCCGAAATCACGGCAAAAAAATTTCGCTATTTTGCGCGGCTGTTTTGCGCGGCGAGGGTGAGGCCAAGCCTCAGAAGCGCTCACCAGGAAACTCAACGTAAGTAGCCGAAATCACAGCGAAAAGAAATCTGAGTTTCAGGACACAGGGGTGAGGGCGGCCCCTCATGAGCGTTTATCTAAACAATCAGATGACTGAACAATAAAAGGCTCAATGGTCAAAAGACCCGAGGTTTCATCCAAGCCAAAGAAGGCCAAGGCCGCCGAACCCTCTTCGGAGCCAGGGGCGACTATGGCGTAAAGATAACCGGGCAACGCGTCGTCATGATCTACGCTGGAAGGCCAGGCCGGCCCCTCAGGATGCGAGTGATAAAAACCCAGAACCAAAAGACCCCAGGTCCTGGCCGTGGCTTCCGCGGCCAGCAACTCCTCAGCCGAAAGAAGATAACCCGTCGGGCTCAACGGGCCCTGGCCCGGGATCTGGGCCTGGAGAAAATAATCCTCCCCTCGCTGCTGGCCCAACAAAAATCCTCCAGCCTCCAGGGGATAAGCCTGTCGGGCCGCCTCCACCAGCCGCTCCCTTAAGGCAAGCTCCAGATGGATCATGAAACCCGGCCCGGGGCTAGACTCTGGGCCGCGCTCCCCGATCCGCCACCAACCGCCGGAAAAAAGCCCACCCGATCGCCCTCGGCCAAAGGGGTCTCCAGATTGACCCGCCGACCGTTCAACATAACGATCTTGATCTCCTCCGGCGGTAGATTGAGCCGCCGGGCCAAGTCCAAAGCCAGCGATCCGGTCTCAATCTCGATCTCCAGCCCCTCGGCCGGTTTATAGCCGGGGACCAGGCGTCTTAACGTGGTGGACAGACGAACTGAAACATTCATTTTTTTTCCTCAACCCTTGAGCCTGGGCCAGAAATCAGAAGCCAGGGCCTTTGAGCCTCTGAGGCCTGAAGCCCTCACCGCGCCTCGTTGGCCCCAAAAGCCTCGACTCAAGCCAGCGGGGGTCAGGCTAAATCCAGAGGCCACCAGCCAGGTTGACCTGGCCAGACTGACCAGACGAGGCGGTCCGAACAAGGTAGACCGGACTCGACCACCCGGCTCTCACGCCCCGAGCCCAAAACCCCGGGCTCAATCCAGTTTCTGGCGTTTGGTCTCCCCGGAAATCGGGGCCAGATTCTCCGTCACAAATGTCGGGGTGGGAATCTGGCGCAATACCTCCGCCACCTGGCTCTCCACCGCCGCGTACCAATCCAACAGCTCCTGGCCTTCTGGGGTCAAAGCTTTCGGCTGACCGCGGCCCGCGGCGGGCTTGGCGGCCAGCAGCCGGACGCCCAAGGCTTTTTCCGAGTCCTTCAGGCGGCCCCAGGCCCAGCGATAGCTCATGCCCGCCGCCTGCGCGGCCTTATTTAACGAGCCCAAACTCTCGGTGGCCCGCAGGAGGGCGACGCGGCCCGGGCCCAGGACATAGTTTTCCTCACTGGCCAGAAAAATTTTAGCTATCAGATTAGTCATAGATTCAGCGCCTTTCCCTTGATTGTCCCTCAAGCCCCGGGCGCCAAAAAGCCCTCAGAGCCAAGTATAGCGAAAAACAAATTATTTTTGGCCGCTGTTGAAAGTTCCGAAAAAGATATAGTAGATTGAGCCCGTCTTGAGGCCTATTCTTCCCTCGCCCTCCAGACCAAAAAAATTTTTTTTCTTGACTCGCCCGGCCGCGGGCGGGCGAGTCTCTTCGCTCAGCCCGGGTTCCCGGGGGTTGGCCTCGCTCCCCCCTTGAGGGGCCTGGGCTAAGACTGGCGGCCCATGTTTAATTTCCTCACTTTAAAATCCGTAGCCGAAACTTTGGCCCTTTTAGAGCTCTTTGAGCCCCTGCCGGCCACCGAGGTTCCCTTAGCCGAGGCTCTGGGCCGAGTTTTAGCCGAGCCCTTTCTGGCCCCCGAGAACCTGCCTGGCTTTGACCGCTCCACCGTGGATGGCTTCGCGGTCCAGGCCCGGGATGTCTTCGGGGCCTCGGAGGGTCTGCCAGCGGCCCTGACGCTGGTGGGCGAGTGTCCCATGGGTCAGGCCCCCACCCTGGTTATCCAACCCGGCCAGACCGCCCGCATCTGGACCGGGGGCATGCTGCCTCAAGGCGCGGACGCCGTGGTTATGCTGGAACACGCCAGACTCAGCGAGAGCCAAGGCCTGGTGGAGCTGACCCGCCCCCTGGCTCCGGGCGACAATGTTATCCTGGCCGATGAGGACGCGATCCAGGGGCGGGAGCTGATCCCGCCTGGCCAGACTCTGGGCCCCCCAGAACTGGGTTTGCTGGCCGCTCTGGGCCAGAAGAGCGCCCGAGTTCGGAGCCAGCCCACCGTGGCCATCCTGGCCAGTGGCGATGAGGTGGTCCCCCTGGACGTTGAGCCTGGCCCAGGTCAGGTGCGGGACATCAACTCCCAGACCATCCAGGCTCTGGCCAGCCTCGCCGGGGCCAAAACCCTCTCGCTGGGCTTGGCCCCAGACGATCTGCCGACTCTGAGCGCCTTAGTCCACCAAGCCTGGCGGACCGCCGAAATCGTGGTCATCTCTGGGGGTTCCTCTGCTGGCCAGCGGGACTTCACCCTCCAGGCCCTCCAAGCCATTCCCGGGGCCGAGATCTTAGCTCATGGGGTGGCCGTGAGCCCGGGCAAACCCCTCATCATCGGGCGGGCGGGCCAGAAATCCCTGTGGGGGCTGCCGGGCCACCCCGCCGGGGCCCTGGTGACCGCCGAGATCTTTCTCAAACCCCTGATCTGGCGTCTAACCGGGGCCCGTGAGCCTGTCTGGGCTCAGAGTCTCACCGCCAGGCTGAGTCGGCCCGTGGTTTCGGCCCAGGGCCGCCGGGATTACTTTCGGGTGAGTTTGTCCCGCCCTGACCCCCAAGGGCCCCTCCTGGCCACCCCCATTTTAGGGAAAAGCGGGCTCATCACCACCCTAGTGGGCGCGGAGGCTCTGGCCATCTGCCCTGAGGAGCTGGAGGGCCTCGAAGCCGGGGCCCTGGTGGAGATCCGCCTCCTCTCCTAAGAGCCGGGACCGGAAACGTTTTTCCGAGCGTTTGACGCGTTTGGTTAAAAACTTAACCCTGAGCCAACAACCTGACTTAACAATCTGATTAATCAACCTGAGTAATCAACCTGAGTTAACAACAATTTCTTTAAATAACTCAAGCTCGCTCCCAGATGAGAAATAAAAAGCCGAGCCCCCGCGAAAGGACCGCTTGTGGAAAAACGCCGCGTCTACCTGAAGTTGACTTCCATCCCCGAGGCTCAGGCCCAAATCCTCTCCTTCCCCTCGCCCCTTACGGGCGAAAAAGTCCCCCTGGAGCTCGCTTGTGGCCGGGTTCTGGCTGAGCCAGCCATCGCCAAAGTCTCCTCGCCAGCCTTTCACGGGGCGGCCATGGACGGCATCGCTGTCCAGGCCGCCCAAACCTTCGGGGCCTCTCAGAGTCGCCCGAAAAAGCTCCTCCTCGGCTCCCAGGCCTTCTGGGTCAACACCGGGGCGCCCCTGCCTTTTGAGACGGACGCGGTCATCATGGCCGAAAAAGTCTTTCCAGCTGACCCAGCGGTCGATGGGGGGACGGCGGTCAGCGTGGAGGAAGCCGCCTTTCCCTGGCAACACGTTCGCAAGATCGGCGAGGACCTGGTGGCCACCGAGCCCATCCTCCCCCAGGGAACGACCATCGGGCCCTATGAGCTGGGGGCTCTGGCCGCGGCCGGGGTTCTGGAGCCGCTGGTCTTCCGCCGCCCTCGGGTAGTTTTTATCCCCACTGGCTCGGAAATGGCTCCCCTGGGCTCGCTGACTCCAGAAGCTTTGAGAGCGGGCCAGAAACTGCCGGAGTTCAATTCCCTGGTCATCAAAGCCCTCATTGAGCGAGCCGGGGGTGAGGCCACCATCTGGCCCATCGTCCCCGACGACCCCCAACTCATCACCGCCGCCCTCAGGAAAGCCACCGCCGGCTCCCCCGATTCCCCGGACGCTTTTGACTTAATCATCATCAACGCCGGCTCCTCGGCTGGCAGCCGCGATTACACCGCCGGGATCTTCCAGGAGCTGGGCGAGCTCATTTTTCACGGGATCCAGGTCATGCCTGGCAAACCCACCGCCCTGGGCCGGGTCAATGGCAAACCCGCCCTCGGGCTGCCGGGTTACCCGGTCTCAGCGGTGACCTCATTTGAGCTCCTGGCTCAGGTTCTGCTGAAAGCCTGGCAAGGCCAGACTCCGCCGCCCCGACCCAAGCTCCCGGTCCGCCTCTTCCAACCCCTGGCCTCTCGGCCTGGGCTGGAAGAGCGGGTCCGGGTCATTCTGGGGCGGGTGGGCGAGGAGGTGGTGGCCGCTCCTCTGCCACGGGGGGCCGGGACCGTCTCCAGCCTGGCCAAGGCTCATGGGATAATCAGTATCCCGGCCGCCCGCGAAGGTTTGTCTTTAAAAGACCCGGTGGAGGCGGAATTGATCAAGGACGCCCGGGCCATTGACGACTCAATTTTAATCATCGGCAGCCATGACAACTCCCTGGCCATCCTGGACAGCCTCCTGCGGGAAAAAAATCCCCGTTACAGCCTAGCCTCGGCCCACGTAGGCTCCCTGGGAGGGTTAAGAGCCCTAGCCGCCGGTTTGTGTCACCTGGCCGGCTCTCACCTGTTGGGGCCGGACGGGGTTTATAATCAGCGCGCCATCCAAGAGAACCTGGCCGGCCAATCAGTCAGCCTCATCCGCCTGGCCGACCGCGAGCAGGGTCTCCTGGTCAAAGCCGGCAATCCCCTCAACATAACGGGTCTGGCCGATCTGGCCAGGCCCGAGGTAACTTTTGTCAATCGCCAGAAAGGCAGCGGGACCCGGGTTCTCTTGGACTGGAAACTCGCGGAGCTCGGCCTGGAGCCCAGGAGCCTTAACGGTTACGACGATGAGGAGTACACCCACATGAGCGTGGCCGCCAGCGTGGCCGGGGGTCGAGCCGAGGCCGGGCTAGGGGTCAAAGCCGCCGCCCTGGCTCTGGGGTTGGATTTTCTGCCTGTTGGGGTCGAGGAATATGATCTGGTCATTTTAGACAAGTTTCTTCAAGACCCCAGGATTGAGGCCCTCTTGAGCGTCATCCGCGGCCCACTGTTCCGGTCAAGGTTACGGGAGCTGGGGGGCTACGGGGTGGAGAGAACCGGGGAGCTCATCTGGAGTTTCGCGGGCTGACCAGACCGGTCAGCCCGCGATGAGGCTCCCGCGGAGTCATTAACTAAGCCAGTTACCACTTCAAAACCGAATCCAGCTCGGCGTCGGTCACGTCAAAGACCTTGTTATGGGGCGGCAGGGGCTCGTCCAGGAAGAAGTCCGGCAGACGATCGTGAGCGTTGGTGAAGCCAGCCCGACGGTTGAAGTCCAGCTCTAAATCCAGGACCAACTTGCCCACGCCAGGGACGTCATCGACCTTAAGGGTCAGGCCATGACGGGCGTTCAGCATATCCACGATGGCCGCCAGGGCGTCCGGGATGTCCAGAACGGCGAAGGCCACAAACAGGCACAGCCCGCAGGTGTCCACGGCGGCGGTGGCGATCTGCAGATTTCGGGAGAGCTCCACCTGGCCGTTGGTCGACAGAGGATCGACCGTGCCGCCCACGCTTAAGATGTTGGCGGTAACCGCGTAACCAGAGGTGTGGTCCGCGCCCATGGGGGTGGTGGCGTAGGTGACGCCCTGACCCTTGACCGCCCGAGGATCGTAGGCTGGCAGACTCTGGCCCTTGACCGCCGGGACCCGGCGAACGCCGTAAACCTTGCCCGCGACCGCCGCGCCGCTGCCCAATACCCGGCCAATGGCCGAGCCTTTGCTGATCTCCTCCATCAGGCCCAGGGCCCCCTCAGCGTCCCCGAACTTGAGAACCCCGGCTTCCATCAGCACGCCCAGAGCCCCACCGACGTCAATGGTGTCCACGCCAACGTCGTCGCAGATCTTGTCGTAGCGGACGATCATCTCAATATCATTGATGCCGGAGTCCGGCCCAAAGGCCCACAGAGTCTCATACTCCGGCCATTTGCCCATGAATTTCCCGTTCTTGTCCGGGAAAATGCCGCTGCAGCGGATGATGCAGCCGGTCATGCAACCGTGGGCGACCACGCCCTCACCGCCTCTTTCCTTGGTCAGCTGATTGAGCATTTCCCCGGAAACCGCCTCGTGGTCGTCAAAGCGGCCATTGGAGAAGTTGCGGGTCGGCAGCCCCCCCGCCTCGTGCAGGATGTTGACCAGAACCGCGGTGCCGTAATTCGTCAGGCCCTGGCTGGTGACCGGGTGGGTGGTCAAGGCCTTGGCAAAACGCTTGGCCGCCTCGGCGAAGGCCTCCTTGTCCTTGAGGGGCACGTTCTTGGTGTCGCCCGGGTTAATGATGATGGCCTTGAGACCCTTGGACCCCATGACCGCCCCCACGCCGCCCCGACCAGCGTGGCGGGTAGGCCGTAACTCGCGGTCAGTGAAGGCGATGGAAGCCGCCGACAGCTTGAACTCACCAGCTCGGCCAATGGTGACGTAACTGCATTCCTTGCCGTACTTTTCCACCAACTTGGCCACGCCGGCATAATTGTCCAAACCCGTGATATCGGAGGGAACCAGCTTGGCCGAGTCCACGCCCAGCTCCAGCTGATACCACTGCCCCTCTGGGGCTATATCCTCAATGACGATGGCGTGAACGCCCATCTTGGCCAGATGGCCACCCGACTGCCCGCCGCTGTTGGCTTCCTTGATGCCACCGGTCAAAGGGCTCTTGCAGCCCACGGAAATGCGGTTGGCGTTGGCGCAGTTGGTGCCTCCCAGAAGGCCTGGGGCGAAGACCAGTTTGTTATGTTTACCCAAAGGGGTACAGGTGGGTTTGACTTCCTTGTTGACAATGAGAGAGGTCAAGCCCCGACCGCCCAAGCCGGCGTATTGCTCAGGAACGTCCTGAAAGGAACATTCTTGGGTGGCCATGTTGACCCGAAGAATTTTAACCATGATAGCCTCCAAATGACGTCAAAAACCGGACGCCTGGCGAAAAATCCATTTTCTCGAAAAGAAAATTGTGGTTGATAATCGGAGTATATGTAAAAAATTTTAATTGTCAATATTTTTTTAGAAAATTTCTTAATTATGTTTATTCTGACATATTATGATTATTATAACTCAAATTAACAGGCCCAAACCGAGCCAAAAGCCAGTTCACCGCCCCTGGCGATGTTTTTATTCCAGGAAGAAAAAATTCCTGTCAAGAACCAGACCAGGCCCATAATGACCAAAAAACGCGAATCAAAACAATAAATGTCGCCCGGTGTCCTAAGTATGAGAGAAAAAATTTTTCTTGTCAATAAATTTTTTAATAAAATCAGCTACTTATGCCGTATTTGACATATATTGAGCTGGCGGGTTAAACGTAGTCAATCTGTAATTTTTTCAGACACTTACCTCCAAAAACTTAATTTGAGCCCGTCAAGCCTGGCCAAAAAATTCCGAGCGAAAAATTCCTCAGAGCCATTGAATCAGATTATTTGACCTGGCTCTCCCCTCAATCTGGGGAACCGGATCGTTTCCTAGCCTCAGGCCCGTTTTCTGAACTTTT
>JAISMU010000152.1 GCA_031276635.1 Deltaproteobacteria bacterium
CAACCTGACCTGGGGACGGCCCTCCACCTCCTGGCCACAGTGACCCCGATGTTTTTCTTCGCCCGGCCCCGGGCCCGGGTCCTCATCACGATTCTCGCCCTGATCGTGGGCAGCCTCACCTGGATCTTCGCCTTCGGCGGCAAGGACTTTCTCCTCCGGCACGAGATCATCAAGCCTTACCACCTGGCCCGCATCCGCTACCACTTCACCCCGGAGGACAGCCCCACCGGTCAGGGCTGGCAGATTATCCAGGCCAAGAGCGCCATCGGTAGCGGCCAGATCCTGGGGCAGGGCTTTCAGGCCGGCACTCAGCAAAAGTTCGGGTTCCTGCCCGCCCCGGAAACAGATTTCGCCTACGCCGCCCTGGCCGAGGAGTGGGGCTTTGTCGGGGCCAGTCTCATCCTGGTCCTGTTCCTCGTCCTCATCTGGTCGGCCTTGAACGTGGTTAAACACAGTGGGGAGATTTTCGGGGCTTATCTGGCCCTGGGCCTGATTAGCCTGGTTTTCTGGCAAATGACCATTAACCTGGCCATGGTGGTGGGCCTGTTTCCCGTGGTCGGCATCCCCCTCCCCTTTATCAGCTATGGCGGGAGCTCTTTATTGATCAACCTCATCGCCATCGCCATCATCGCCAACATTGGCCTCAACCGGTACGTTTTCCAGGATGAGGCGGTCAAGCACAATCCCCAGGTCTGGGAAAAAGGCGTCACTCCGCCCCAAGAGTCGAAAACTCCTCCAGTGCGCCACCTGCCCCCGCCCAACCCCAATGAGCCCGAGCCCTATCCGGTTTATCGCCTGACCCGTCGGCAGCCCTGGGTGAAATTCTTGCGCCACCAGCGCGATCGCGATTTTTTTCCCAGGGATAGGGCCAATTAGCCAACTGAAAACCCTGGGCCCGGTGGGGGGCTCCTGATCTGAAGGCTCGGGATCTGGGCCCATTATTTAAGGGGCGGCAGAGCCCAGACGCCTGAGGTAAGCCCGGGCCATATTTGGGGGCTAAGGCCCCCTTAAAAATGATGCCCTCGCAAAAAGTCATTCTTTCTGGAATAACAATTGGTAACACGTTGAAATCACTAATCTTATTTAAGACGCGATTTTTTTAAAACAGGATTTTGGCGACGATGTCAAAAATAGCCCTAAAAAATGATATTCTGAAGGCGAATTATGGTATATGATTGTTGGAGTAAATAATTTTTTCTGAGATCTTTTGGCCTATAAGCCGAGGTTACCCGTGGTCGCGATTCCGTTCCTTGATTATAACTCGGATTTTAACTAGGCGAACTTACGACTAAATTTTTCTTACTTAAGTTAAAACCTGGCTTTAATTTGGTGGAAAATCAACTGATCTCCCACCCCCAGAGAAGAGTCTGACGATGGACGAGCGGGCTAAATATTTTCCCACAGGCAAGGCTGATTTTAAAGCGGTCAGAGAAAAAGACAGCCTATATGTTGACAAGACCGAGTATATCCACCGCCTGATAAAATCAAGTGGCCAGACCATCTATTGGTTCTTGGCCAGACCCAGACGTTTCGGCAAATCCCTCTTAGTCGACACTTTAAATAATCTTTTTCTTGGCCGTAAGGAGCTTTTCGAGGGGCTTGACATCCATTCGCGCGGCTATGATTTTGAGCCTTTTCCAGTCATAAACCTATCCATGGACGCGGTCGACACCGATACTGTTGAAAATTTGGGGTCGACTCTTAAAGCCAGACTTAGAGAGATAGCCACCGCGGAAGGAGTCGGCTTTTCCGAAGAAACTCCAAAAAGCCTCTTTATAAGCCTGATTAATGGCCTGAAGGCTAAATACAAAAAAAATGTCGTGGTCCTGATTGACGAATACGATAAGCCCATTCTCGACTACCTTGACAATGAGGTTATGGTTGAGAAAATCAGGAAAACTCTTCAAGATTTCTACTTGACGCTCAAGAGTCAGGAAAAAAATCTTCATTTCGTTTTCATCACCGGTATCTCTAAAGTTGCCCAAACGGCGATCCACTCGTCCCTCAATAACCTTACGGACCTGACTTTGAATGATGATTACGCCGCTATTTGCGGTTATACTATTGAAGAGTTCCACGCCGCCTTTGACCCATATCTTGAGGCGACTTTGGCAAGTATGAGGGCTAAAGGCCGGGTTCTGGCCAATCACACCCCAGAGGGATTAACCCAAGCCATTTTCAAAAAGTATGATGGTTACAGTTGGGATGGCCGGACCAAGATCCTCAATCCCTTTTCCATCAACTCTTTTTTTAGCTCTCAAAAATTTGATAAGTTCTGGTTTGTGACCGGACCGCCCACTTATCTTGACAAAGCCATGAAAATAGATCCATACGCTTTCGCGAAATTGTCCTTGACAGAATATGGCCTGAGTAAGCTGCTAACCGCCTCTTTAGGCTCCGCCAACCCAGTCCCGACCTTATTTCAGACCGGTTATCTGACCGTGGACCAAGTCATCAATTACGATCCCACCTCTACCTCTAAACCCGCTTCGGTGTCCAATTACGCGGTCCCTCTCTCAAGGGTTAAAGATGAAACATTTTATACTTTAAAAGTTCCGAACGAGGAAGTTAAATTATCTTATGAAAACGCGCTTTTTAATGTTTTATATCACTCTTTAAGCTCGTTAGGTGATGATAAAATAACTGAAAAAAGTTTTCTTATTCAAAAATCACTATTAAATAAAGATATTATAACTTTAGAAAATGAGTTTAAATCAATATTATCATCTTTACCTTATAATATTCATATTCAAGATCATCGCTTTTATCAGGCTTTATTATATTATTACCTACAAGGTTTAATATCAGAAGTTCGCTCCGAAGTCATGTCCGCCGAGGGGCGTTCGGATCTGGAGATTACTCTGTTTGACGATACAAAGGTCATTATAGAGTTAAAATACATCCCCGCTCCCAACGCGGCTCTAAAAGATGGCTCAAATAAAGAGGAATCAGATAAAAGCGACTTTGTTAAAACTGATCAAGTTAAAGTTGACGCTGATTGGATCAATAAAAAGCTTGACCAAACGGTCCTGGTGGCTCTGACCCAAATTGAGGAAAAAAATTACGCTAGACAGTATTTAGGCCAATATAAAGTCCTCAAGGTGGGCCTGGCCATCTACCATCGCGCTGATATTAAGATCGCTTTTGGGCCAGATCAGGAGAAAAACGGTTGACTCCGTCTTGAGCTCCAGGCGTCTTTTTGACGACCCGCGCCATCCCCAGAAGGTTTAAGTCTGAAATTCCTGGTTCCAGGCCCGCCGATTTCCCTCTCCCAATTACCGGCGATGGCCCATCCCGGATCGCCTCCGGTCTCCAAACCCCACCCCCCAGATCAGTTGTCGTTAGATTGGTCAGTCGGCAAGCGGCTTCTCTTGACTAGCAGCCTCGGCTTAATTTTCTGGCATTTATGTTATAAGTTTGCGAATATTTTTATTTTAATGCTATATTTTATCTATTTATTAGCTATTATTTATGTTTTATTGTTTTTCAGGTTATAGTTCTGGGCCAAAATCACCGGTCCCGGCCGGATCTTGAGGGGTAAGTCGCGGAACCTTAACCGCAGACTCAGGACCAAGGTTTTTTCCGCCTGAGTCACCGCCAGCTCCCGAACTTCGAGGTTAGCCAGGTCAATCCCATTTCCCGACCAGCTCCCCACGCGACCGTTTCGACCAGGCGGCTCGCGATTCGGCTGGCCTCCTGGCCAGATTCCTCAGCTTTAAAAATCGCGACGGAAAATTAGCCTTTCTCATTATTGTTTAACCTCTCTCAATGTGTCATAATTAAAACTCCTTGGAAGCCCTGGCCAAATTTATTTTTCCATTAATAAGGGGCGCTTAAGCTGACCCTTGAGAGCCATGGTCGCCAGACTTACAGGATTGGAATCATGCCCCTTAAAAGATTCTCTTTAGCCGATCAGACCTTCGCGGATATAATTGATAAAAACTATTTTTACGTGGATAAGACCAGATACATCTACGAGCTCTGGAATAGCGCGGAGAATAGCTTTTTTCT
>JAISMU010000173.1 GCA_031276635.1 Deltaproteobacteria bacterium
GGTTGGCCAACAACCCCGTGGGCCAAAGTCCCACAGCCGAGCGAGCCGGGCTAAAAAACCCACGCTGAAAAACTCCCAGACTTAAAAAACGTTGGTTGGCCAACAACCCCGTGGCCCAAAGTCCCACAAGCCGAGCGAGCCGGGCTGAAAAACCCGCGCTGAAAAACTCCCAGACTTAAAAAACGTTGGTTGGCCAACAACCCCGTGGCCCAAAGTCCCACAACCGAAAGAGCCGGGCTAAAAAACCCACGCGGAAAAACTCCCAGACTTAAAAAACGTTGGTTGGCCAACAACCCCGTGGCCCAAAGTCCCGCAACCGAGCGAGCCGGGCTGAAAAACCCAAGCTGAAAAACTCCCAGACGTAAATAACGTTGGTTGGCCAACAACCCCGTGGCCCAAAGTCCCGCGGCCGAGCGAGCTGGGTTAAAAAACCCCCGCTGAAAAACCCCGAGGCTGGAAAACGAAGGCTGAAAGACTCCAGGATTCCAAACCCCTTAAAACCGGTGGACCAACCAGGCCCAAGAGCCGGCCTGGAAGAACCCGCGAATTAATAAACTGAAATTCCTTTAACCCCTTGGCTGAAAGCTAGGTCAGCTGACTCCAGCCCGGGCCGACCAAAGAAGCCTCTTTCTTAAAAATTACCAAAGACCCGGATGAAGTCCTGGAAAACACCCGGAAATAAGCCCAACAGGACTGACACCAGGCTGGTCAGAATCAGCGGAATGACCATGCACATGGGGGCCTCTCGACACTCTTCCACCTGGGAGCCGGGCTCGGGGGCCAGGAAGAAGGCCCGGTAAAAGATGGGCGCGAAATAGCCGGCGTTGAGGATGGTCGAGGCCAAGAGGGCCACCAGGAGGATCAGCTGCTCTTGTTGGAGGGCCCCGTTAATGAGGTACCATTTGGAGACAAAGCCAGCCACTGGCGGCACGCCGATCATGGACAGGGAGGCCAGGCCAAAGGCCCCAAAAGTCAGCGGCATCTTGCGGCCCAGGCCGTTCATCTTCTTGATGGATTTGAGATGCGAGGCCACGTAAATGGCTCCAGCCCCAAAAAACAAGGTGATTTTGGAGAAGGCGTGGTGGCCGATGTGCATGAGGCCCCCCTGGATGGCCAGGGGCGCGACCAGAGCCACCCCGATAACCACGTAGGAGAGCTGGCTGACTGTGGAGTAAGCCAGTCTGGCTTTGATGTCATCCTTGGTCAGGGCGATGAGGGAGGCCACCACAATGGTGAAGCCAGCCACGTAAGCGGTGGGGAGCGAGAGTCCCAGAGAGCTCATGGTCTCGGTCCCGAACCCAGAGAGGATGATCCGGCTGACCGAGAAAACCCCCGCCTTAACCACGGCCACGGCGTGCAAGAGGGCCGACACCGGGGTGGGGGCGACCATCGCCGAGGGGAGCCAGTTGTGGAAGGGCATCAAGGCCGCCTTGGCCAGCCCGGCGATGAAGAGAACATAGGTGAGCCGCACCAGGTCCGGGTGAGTGGCCACCACTTCCTTGGAGAAGATCCCCTCCCGCACGCTGGTGAGGGGAAAGTCCAGGGTCCCGGCTAGGGTGTAGGTCAGGACCATGGCCGGCAGGAGAAAGAGTTTCGAGGTGCCCATCAGATAAACGAGATACTTTTTGGCTCCGAGGAAGCCTTCCTCGTCCTGGTGGTGGGCGACCAGGGGGTAGGTGAAGATGGAGATGATCTCGTAGAAAAGATACAGGGTAAAGACATTGGCGGCCATGGCCACGCCCACCGCCCCAAAGATGGCCACGGCGAAACAGAAGTAGTATCGGGTCTGAGCGTGCTCTTTTAAAGAGCGCATGTAACCGATGTTGTAGCTGGTGGCCAGGACCCAGAGAAATGGGGCGATGAAGGCGAAGATGAAGCCCAGGCCATCCAGGGCGAAGGCGATGGTGATCCCCGGGAGGATCTGGAAGAGCTCATAGCGCAGCACGCCCCCCGACAGGACGGTGGGGGCGGCGCAGATGACCAGGGCGAAGGTGATGGCCCCGGCCACAAAGGAGACCGACTCCCGGAGATTGACTCTTTTTCCGGCCAGGAGAACCAGAAACGGGGCCACCAGGGTGACCAGAAGCGGCCAGAGGATCAGGGACGACTCAATGACTTTCACGCTCAGGACCCCTTGATGGTGGTAAGGCTGTCAGTGGTGGTCTGACCGAAGCGCCGCTGGACGACCAGAGCCATGGCCAGAACCAGGGTCGCCTCAGCCGCGGCCAAGCCCATGACGAAGAGGGCGGCCAACTGGCCGTGGATGTCCAATAGCCCGGTTATCGACGAGGTTTTGGCCGCCGCCACAATGGAGAGACCGGCCCCGTTCAGCATCAGCTCCACCGAGATCAAAAGGCCCACAATGGTCCGGCGGGTGATTAAGCCAATTAAGCCCAGGGCTAACAGGATCAGGGACGCCAGGAGAAACAGGGTCAGTGGGCTCATCGCGCCCTCCCGCCATGGGGCCGGAAGGCCAGATAAACCGCCCCGGCCATGGCCACCAGCAAAATGATGGAAATAAGCTCAAATGAGAGCAAATCGATGGATAAAAGCCCCTCGCCCAGGTTAGCCACGGTGTCCGCGGGTCGGCGCGTGACCAGGGAGCTGGTCCCCTGATAAATGAGGGGCCCGATAACGACCAGGGGAGCCAGGCCAGCCAAGCCGGCCAACGAGAGGTTGGAGAGCCGGGGACAACGGGCCTCCTCGCCATCAGAAGTGTTCTTGGTGAGCATGATGGCGAAGAAGATCAGCACGCAGACCGCCCCGACGTATATCAATAGTTGCATGAGAGCCAGAAAGGGGCTGGCCAGCAGCAGATACATCCCGGCCACCCCCAGAAAGGTGATGATGAGGCCCAGGGTGGCCCGAACCAGGTTGCGGGCCAGAACGGCCACCAGGCCCCCGCCCAGCAGCAACAGGACATAAAAGGCGAAGGCCAGATAGGCGGCCAGGTCCTGGGAGGGCAAAAACGGGGCGAGCCAAGCTTCCAGGTCGGCGAAGAGACGGGCCAGGGAATGAAAAATATTGTTCAGGATGTCATTCATATCACAAGGCTCCCTCTCTTAAGCCTGGGCGGGTTTAGGGCTGGGTTGGGCCGCGGCGGCGGCCGTTCCCGCCGCCGGCGGGGCGGGGGCGGCTGACCCGGCGGACGCCGCGATCGAGGCGGAGCCAGTCGCGGCGGAGCCAGTGGGGGTTGGGGCCTCGGCCCGAGTGGCGGCTCTCTTTTTGAGGTCGGCCAAGAGATCGAAGATCAGCTCCTCGCGGCTTACGGTCACCAGATAAACTTTATGGGAAAACTCCAGGGCCCCGGTCGGGCAGGACTCCACGCAGGCCCCGCACAGGCAGCAGTAGCTGAAGTCGTAGGTCCAGGCCACGGGGGCTTTGGCTTCGCCCTTGGTCACCTTGAGGCAATGGCCCGGGCAGGCTTTAACGCACATCTGGCAGGAGACGCAGCGGGTCTGGGCCGGGTCCTTCTTCCCGAGGGTCAGTTGGATCGGGCCCCGGAAGGAGGCCAGGATCTCGTCATCGACCACCTGACGGGGATAGTGGATGGTCTCCACGGGGCTTAAGAGGTAGCGACCGGTGATGGATAAGCCCACCACCAGGCTGTAGAGCCCCTTGATATTGTCCCAGATCGCTTTCAGCATATTATTCCTCGCCGCTCTCTCTCAGCCCGCCAAAGCCCGCTCGCTCGCGGATTCATCGGGCCCCTGGCTGGCGAGCTCGCCAGCCAGGGGCCTGGCGACTCTAGATCAGAAGCTTAACGATGATGGCGGTCAGCCACAGATTTAAAAGGCTCAACGGCAGGAGCCATTTCCAGTTGATATTCAAAAGCTGATCAAACCGGACCCGGGGAAAAGTCCAGCGGATCCAGACCAGAAAAAACATGATGGCGTAGGCTTTGATGAAGATCCACCAGAACCCGTCAGCCACCGGGCCCTTGTAGCCGCCCAGGAAAAAGACGGCCGCGACCAGGGAGACCAGGAGCATGTTGGCGTACTCGGAGAGGAAGAACAGGGCGAACCCCATGCCCGAGTACTCGGTGTGAAATCCGGCGGCCAACTCCGACTCGGCCTCCGGCAGGTCAAAGGGGGCCCGGTTGGTTTCCCCGACGAGGCTGACGACATAAATGAAAAAGGCCAGCGGCTGGGTCAGGACGTTCCACTCCCAGGGCCAGGCTCCCTGCTGCTCGGTTACGTTCTTGAGATCCATGGAGCCGCACTGGAAGACCACGGCCAGGAGGGCCAGGATCATGGGAATCTCGTAGGCCACCGTCTGGGAGACGGCCCGGGCCGCCCCCAGGAGGCTGTATTTGTTATTGGAGGACCAGCCGGCCAGCAGATTCGACAAGACCCCCAGCCCGGCGAAGGCCAGAATGAGGATGATCCCCTCATTGACGTTCAGAGCCGTGAGATAGGGGCCGAAGGGAATGGGCAGAAACAGCAGCAGAACCGGAAAGAAGGCCAGAATCGGGGCCAGGTAATAGAGGATGATATCCACGTTGCCGGGCCGGTAAAGCTGCTTGGCCAGCAGCTTCATCGAGTCGCAGAGGGCCTGGAGAGTTCCCCAGGGGCCCACCTCATAGGGGCCGGGGCGGCGCTGGATGAAGCCAGCCACCTTTCTTTCCATGTAAACCATGACCACGGCGTTACCGACCATGAGGCCTATCACCAAAAGGGCGGCCACAATGATCTGGACGAAAATGGCGAGGGAAAGATCCATATACAAACCCTAACCCAGGAGCGTCTGGGCTTTTAGCGGTCAACCTCGGGAATGACCAGGTCCAGGCTGCCTAAAATGGCGATGGCGTCGGCCAGGAGCGTCCCCTGGGCGGCCTCGGCGAAAAGCGAGAGATTGGAAAAACCCGGAGCCCGGAGTTTCAGGCGATAGGGGTTTTTGCCGCCATCGCTCAAGAGGTGGACCGCGATCTGGCCCCGGGCTCCCTCCACGGCCCAATAGCTCTCCCCGGCCGGGAGTTTCCAGGTGGCCTTGGGGGCCTTGTCCATGATGACGGGGCCATCCGGGATCTGGTTGATAGCCTGCTCAACAATGGCGAGACTAGTCTCAATCTCCCGCAGGCGCACCAGGTAGCGACCGAAGCAGTCATTGATGGGGCCAGTGGGGATGGGGAATTCCAGCTTGGGGTAGACCGAATAGGGGTAGTCCCGGCGGGTGTCGCGGGGGAGGCCAGCCGCCCGCAGAATGGGCCCGGTGGCTCCGTAGCGCTGACACATATCCACGTCAATGGGCCCAATCCCCTCCAGGCGCCGCCGGAGAATGATGTTGTCCGTGACCAGGCCTTGGTACATCTTGAGCCTTTCCCGCAAATAGGGGATGAACTCCCGGATGAGCCGAAAGAAGCGCTCGTCCCCGTCGGCGCAGACCCCCCCGAACCGGAAGTTGGCCATGGTCAGCCGAGAGCCGGTGATGATTTGGAGGATGTCGTTGATCTTCTCGCGCTCCTCAAAGGCGTACAGAATGGGGGTAAAGCCACCCAGGTCCATGACAAAGGCCCCCCACCACAGAAGATGGGAGGCGATCCGGTTGAGCTCGCAACCGATGACCCGGAGGTACTCGGCCCGCTCCGGGACCTCCAGGCCGGCCAGTCTCTCGGCCGCCCCCACGTAGGCCCAGTTCCAGGCCAGGGGGTGGAGGTAGTCGACCCGGCCCAGGTTGGGGATATATTGCCAGGGGGTCTTGACCTCGCCCATCTTCTCGTGCATGCGGTGCAGGTAACCCAGAACTGGCTCGGCCCGATCCACGTACTCCCCATCCAGCTCGCACAGCACCCGCAGAACCCCGTGGGTGCTGGGGTGCTGCGGGCCCAGGTTCAGGATGACCCGACCGCTCTTGGCTTTTTTCTCAAAATTAAGGGCGTAGAAATCCCCGGTCAGGGTGCCCGGGCTTTCCAAGACGCTTAAAGGATTGACGAAGTTAATCGGGCCGCCTAACACGCTTGACTCCCTTGGTGGCCAGAGCCGACTGGCTGGCCAATCAGGTCCCCGAAGTCTGGATCCAGAATCTCCGCCTGGCCCAGGAGACCGAGTTTGGCCAGGGGAGCCAGGTCAGCCTCTTTTTTCCGGAGGGGGGGAGGACCGGGCAGATCGTCGGGCAGCAGCAGGGGGATGGGGTTGGGGTTGCCCTCAAAGATGAGGCCAAAGAAGTCCGCCGACTCCCGCTCGTGCCACTCGGCTCCCTGAAAGACCTCATAAAGGCTGGGGGCCACCGGTTTTTTTCGGGAAACCAGAGCCCGGAAGGCCAGGCGGGCGGGCTCGTCGAGGCTATCAAAGTGGTAGGTGACCACCAGTCCCTCCCGGGCCTCCAGGGTGGAGATGTCCAACAGGGAGTAGCGGGCCGCCCGTAACTCTTGGGCGCATCGGACGAGGGCCTGGGGGGGGAGGAAAGCCGAGACGCGCAGACCCTCTTTGGCCGGGTCATGGCGCGACAAGGACCAGGCTCCGGCCTGACGCCAGCTGGTCAGCCACTTTTCCGGGTCAAAGGTCATGAGGCCATCTCCCTGGGTTGGGGCCAGAAACGCCGACCGGTGATGAGCTCCTGGATTTTGAAGATCCCCTCCAGAATAGCCTCGGGTCGGGGCGGGCAGCCCGGCACGTACACGTCCACCGGCACCAGCTGGTCCACGCCCTCAATGACACCGTATTGGCCCTCGAACTTGAAGGGCCCGCCGGAGATGGCGCAGTTGCCGCAGGCCATGACATACTTGGGGGCCGGCATCTGCTCGTAAAGCCGGGTGAGGGCTGGGGCCATCTTCTTGGTGACCGTGCCGGTCACCATCATGAGGTCAGCCTGGCGCACCGAGGGGCGGAAAACCTCAGCCCCGAAACGGGCGATGTCAAAGCGGGACATGCTGGCGGACATCATCTCAATGGCGCAGCAGGCCAAGCCAAAGGTGACTGGCCACAGGGACATGGCCCGGTTGAGGTCAAAAAACCAGTTGACTGGCTTGAGGTTAATGAGGGGCGGCTCAACCCGGGACTTGGCCCTGGGAGCGCCGGGGGTTAACTGGTTTTCCGGCGCGGCCACGTGAAGACCCCCTTGGCTTGGAAATAAACCACCGCCAAAAGCACGAAGAACAGGAAAAAGCTCACCTCGATCAGAGGTAGCCAGCCCGGTAAGCTCCGGTAGCACACGGCGATGGGAAACAGGTACAGGACATCCACGTCAAAAGCGATGAAGATGAGGGCGTAAATATGGTAGTTGAATCCATAATGGTCCCAGGCTCGACCCAGGGGCCGGATTCCGCACTCATAGGGCATCCGGTAATCCCCCCCCTGGTTCCTGGGGGCGATCAGGGCGGCGATGACCAGCGGGGAAACCGCGAAAATGGTGGCCGCTACCAGGAAGACTATGATGGCCAAATGGAGCGAGTCAAAGACCATAAGACATCCTTAAACTGAAAAATACCCTGGGCGAAACGTTGTCGCGGGCCCCATTGCCAAAGGGGTTTTCAGGGCTGGGAATATTTTGGCGTGGGCAAAGTATAAGTCAAAAAATCGATTTCTGTCAAGGGGCGCCTTTAATAGCGATCCCCGCCAACGGCTGGCTCAACAACAGGCTAAAAAAAATCCCGGCCAAAGAGAGCCCGCGGCCAGGATTTCAGGTTCAATATGGGCCAGCCCAGCGAGTAGACCAAAGCCTCCTCCCTGACCTTCATGGCCACCTGGCGTTGGTGGTCAAATAATACTCTTTTTTAAAAAAAAATTCCGCCCTAAAAAGTCAGCGACGGTGAATCTAATTTAGGCCGAGGGAGAAATAAAGACCCTCAAAGGGAGCTACATAAAAAAATTTAATATTTTTATTAAATTTTAATTTAAACAGTATAATTTATTAAATAAAAATGTAATTATATGTATCTTAAAATATAAATTAATTGAGTAATTAAAATATTTTTATCTAAAATAACAAATAAAATGCTGTAAAAACTATTTTCGCCTATTACTGACGCTTTCGCAAAAACCCTAGCGTTAAAAATTATGACTCAAATAAAATTAGTAATTTCAATATGTTACCAAGCATATTTCCTGAAAGAACGCCTTTTGGCGATGGCGTCATTACTATTTCCTCGGGGTCGGTCAGGCCGCCCTGGCGGTCAACTTTTCTTAAGCGTTCGACCCGCCCAGGTTATATTTTCTATTTTTTTATTAATTACGCTATGTTACTCTAATTTTCCGGCCTTAACCCGGGAAATCCCTGGCTACCCCGAGTCAAAAGAGTGGCAATTTTTTCTATTATTTTCCAATAGTTAGTTTTTACGCTCCAAGGAGCTCTGGTCTTCCCTCGACGGCGGTCGGGAATATTTTTCCAATTTCTGTCAGGTTTTTAGCTCGCCAAGAGGTCGGCCAAGCTCCGCTTATCAAGAGCGGCTACCCCCCAAAACTCCCCCCACGCTCGAAAACTAGCCAGGCTGAGGCCTGAGTCAGAGTTATCGCCCGCGATCGCTGACGCCAGGATTTCCTTGGCTATCTGAGGTTAGTCTCTCGCTCTCCCCGACACTCTGAAGGCTCGGCCAGGCTTGGAACCACTGGAAAAGAACGCTTGGGGGCGGGCCAAGCGATGGGGCCAACCCCACCAGGAGCTCCAGGGCGCTTTCCCCGCCTTCTGGTTGCCGCGAAATGAGTTGAGCCCCTGGACCTCTCAGCGGTTCTCTAACAGCTGGTCTCCTGATAGGTGGCTTGACCAGGTCTGAGAGCCCAGGCTGAGGGGGCCCTCAATCGCGCCGCCGCTGGGTCAACCAGTTAAAACTATCACTTCATCTGGCCTGAGCCGAGACTGGTCGCCCCTCATCAGCCCCCTTAATATTGTTAAGCCGCTGGACTCTTTTCAAACAAAGGCCAGAGAAATAAGGGAAAAGACATCTGGGCCTGGTCTTTTGGCTAAAATATTAAAACCTCCAAAAGCGCCTTTGGGCGGCTGGCGACCGGTCGAGTCTAAGGCCAACAAGAGGTCTTAATCAGGTTTCTAATCCTAAAAATATTCTATAAAAATTTATATTTATATTTTACAAAACATAATATTTTAAAATATAAAAAATTTTTATAAATTTGTAGTTATATTATTTCTGACGTGGACAACTCCAAGGAGCCAGCTCCTTAACCCAAGATCTGCCTGAGCTAGGGCCAAACCAGAGTAATCATCGCCGGCTGGCCGAGATTCGGTTCCGGGGTGTCAGGTTAGGCCCACGCCCCCAGACTCCCCAAAAATCCAGTCCCGCTGGAGTCCCAGGGAGAGCCACGCGCTGGGCCTAGGCGCCCACTTAAGAGCCCTGAGCGAGCTTGACCAGCTGTCCTTCGGTCTCGGCCTTTCTTTAAAAAGCGGACGGACCGTTCATTGATGGCTTCGCTCACCCGGTCGGCCCCATTTTTTTAACTGATAAAGCCGTTGGACTGTATTTTAGTGGTAAAAAAATAATTATTAAATAAAATTTATTATAATAACATTAATTTATCGCTTTATAGACAAAACAAAATTTAATTACCTGCCGCCTGGTTCGCCGGGTGCACCAAAAAAAAAGTAGTGGAAATCCATATTCTGTGGTAAGGTGTCCAAAGATAGCTACAGGAGGTGTTTGGGATGTCTTACCTCGAAGAAATCACCACCCAGGCGAAAAATC
>JAISMU010000103.1 GCA_031276635.1 Deltaproteobacteria bacterium
ATGGGCTGCTGCCAAAGGATGATATATTTGAGAGCCTGGCCAATTTAGCTTCTAATAAGCTTAAAGTCAAACAAAAAAATAAAATTTTGTTTGAAATTGGTCAACAAAATCTTACTGTAGCTGAACAAAAACTATTGTTTGCCCAGGCCGCCCAGGAGTGGCTCTCGGAAGATGACATGAATAAAACTCTGGCCTCGCTGGTTCTGGAAAAACTGCCGCCAGAGACAATCAAGAAAGAGTTGCTCAAATTGGGCGAAACAATAAATCTGCCCACTGAGACCAAGGTCCTCTCCGACGCGGAAATTGATCGGATGTTAGACAAGGACACCCAAGAGGCCTTGAGGGACATAACCCAGAAGAACTACCACAGTTCGTTTGGGTCGGAGGTTAAAAAATTTATTGACCTCGCCATAGCCTTCTATGACGACGGCTCCAAGATGAAAGCGGTTTTTGGCCAAGACAAGCCTGAGGCCAACCCCTCAGCCCCCCGGACTACCGGCGCCATTGAGGCCTGAGCCAAGTCAATTCGGGCTCGTGACAGCCTGCCCGCTGGTGGCTGGGTTTTTTTTTTGCTCTTCACAATGATCCGATCCTGCGGGCGGGAGTTTTCGGATCCAAAAATTTTCCCTCCAGAGTTTGAGCATGTAAAATCCGGCTATAGTTGACACTGTTCCATTTTTTTCTGTCAGCGTTCCGGAAATTCGAGGGCCACTTTTGCAATAATAACAAGATTTTCAATACCACAAGATATTGCGCCTCTTTTTTTATTGTTCAAATTTTAATAATATTTAGTTTAATAGGTGATATTATATCTTATATATATAATTTTAATATTTAATTCAATCAACTATATCCATTATTAGGTTGTCGAGACGCCGCCACGAATTGCCATTGGGCAGAGCCCCTGGGCTCTTATTATTGGCACAATTATGGTTATTATTTTAGCATATTGCGATTTTTTCTATAGACCAGAGGTAAACCCCAGGTCCCTGTTTCTAGAGTGGAAAAATATTTTTAATTTTTTCTAAACTTTTGATACACCGAAAAAGTTTTTGATCCCTTAACGCATACTGATGGCATCTTTTTGAAGGGTGGCCATAATCTTCTGGTCATGGTGGCCCTCTCTTCCGGAATGCTTAAAAATAACATATTAAAATATATAATAGTCTAATATGTTATTTAAAATAATTTTTAAATTTTAATTTGAAAATTTAATCTAAAAAGATCTCATAAATTAAATTTATAAATTAATTTTTTATCTGGGTGTTTGCCACCGAACGCAAGATATATTGGCCCTCTTTTTTCCGGAATGGTGGCCACTCCAAAATGGAAGGTGGCACAGCGAAAAACGGAACAGTGGCTATTTCGACTGGAATTTACATCTGGAAGCCTCAACCTTGGCCAGTCAAAGCCTCGCCGCCCGCCACGCCCACCCGCCGGCGAGTGTTTTAGTCCTCAAACTGAAACTTTTCCGCCAGACGTTGGTCAAAACTAAATCTGTTTAACGGTTTTTTGACCCCAGACCCAAAAATAATTATAAATTTCCAATGTTTAACCATTTTTAAACCTAAAACTCCCCCCACGGGCTCTAAAAATTTTTTATAAATTTAGGGCCCTTAAGTTTTTTTTTAAAAATTTTTTTTGGTCGGAAAATCGGTCAGACCCAGGGTCTTCCGCCAATTTATTAAATTTACCACCAAAATTCCCTTGATTTCTCCCTCGTTTTCTTCCTTAAAATTAGTTTAAAATTGTAAAATGTTAGATAAAACATATTTTAAAATCTAAAATGATCTATACGATAAATTTAATAAATAATTTTAAATTTATTTAGTATTTTAATAACTAAAATAAAATTATAATGTTTTTTTATTAAAAATATAAACATTTTATTTTAATTAAATATCATTTTTTCAATTTACAATTAAATTTTCCTGAATAAAAATGATGTTATTGTAATCTATTTTATAATTTTTAATATTAAAATCGCTATTTATTACTTTATATTATCCATAAATTTAATGACCTGGCTTTGGCCCCTCAGGATCTTGACAAAATTGGGATCTTATAATATTCTACTCTCAATCGCTGGCCCTTTTTTTTCAGGGGCCAGGCTGTCTGGGGCTCGCGTTTTTTGCGGCCAGCCTCAACCGGGGCCGCCCCTGATGGCTGTTGGGCCCGGTTTCTGGTCATAACCATGACCAGGGCCAACGATGGGCCTACCCCAATAATGACCATCCAATCAGGTTATAAGCCTCTTTGAGCGAAATATATTGTTACTTAATTTCCGAGGCCAAAAATGCGCTTGGTTACCCGTTCCGATTTTGACGGCTTGGCTTGTGGGGCCCTTCTAAAGGAAGCCGGACTGATAGACAGTTACCAGTTTGTCCACCCCAAAGACATCCAGGACGGCCTGATCCAGATAACCTCCAATGACATTCTGGCTAATGTGCCATACGCCACCGGGGCGGGCATGTGGTTCGATCACCACACCAGCGAGGGCGAAAGACTCGGCTCCATCTCCTATCGGGGCATGTCCAGGATCGCCCCGTCTTGCGCCCGGGTCATCTACGACTTTCTGGGCGGGCCCTCCCGCTACTCAGCTCACTGGAATCCCATGATGGAGGCGGTGGACAAAGTCGATAGCGCCAATCTGACCGTCAAGGAAATCGAGTACCCCCTAGGCTGGATCCTTCTGGGATTTCTCATGGACCCCCGCACCGGCCTGGGGCGGTTTCACGACTTTCGCATCTCCAACTACAAGTTGATGGAAGTGCTCATTGAAATGTGCCGGACCAAGACGGCTGATGAGATCCTCAACGATCCCGACGTCAAGGAACGAGCGGCTTTCTACTTTGAGCAGGCCCCGATGTACGCCAACATGATCAAGGCCTGCTCGACCCAGAGGGGCCAGGTTCTGATCATCGATTTCCGACATCAGGAGGTCATTTACCCTGGCAACCGATTCCTGCCTTACACCATGTTTCCTCAGTGTAAGGTCAGCATTCACCTGACCTGGTCCAGGGACGACAAATACGTGGCCCTGGCCATGGGCAACAGCATCATCAACCGCGATAGCCAGGCCAACCTTGGCAGCATCGCCCTGCATTTCGGCGGCGGTGGGCATGAGTCGGTGGCCACTTGTCAGGTGGACAGCCAGGAAGTCGAGGAGACCGTCCAAACAATTGTTGATTTTATTCATGAGGAAAACGGCTATACCGGCCCGGTTTCCTGAGCCTGGCTCGACCTTGAGCCGGCGAGGAGTTGAACGTCCTAACGCTTTAGATTGAAATCCTCCGCCCTAAAGAGTCATTATGCGGATTTATTTTGTCACGCCTGAGGCTGTCCCGTGTTCCCGAGCCGGAGGCCTGGGCGACATCTCTTATCATCTGCCCAGAGCCCTCAAGGCCCTGGGCCATGAAGTCACGGTGCTTGTTCCCAAGTACAATGGCTCTGAGGAGTATGAGCTGACCTATCGACCGGAGCTGGATCGGCACATTGACCTGTCCATCTCCAATCGCCTGGCCCAGTTTTATGAGTTGAGCCTGCCGGACGCCCACCGCCTGGTTTTGGTCGGCTGTGATGACCTCTTCGCCCGACCAGGTATCTACGGCAACGAGTTTGGCGATTACGACGACAACGCCGAAAGGTACATCTTCTTTTCCAAGGCGGTCATATCTTATCTTACTGATGAGCTTGACCCGGACATCCCCACGGTGGTCCACAGCCACGACTGGCCCACCGGTTTGGTCCCGATGTACCTGCGCCTGGCCAAGCAAGCCAACCCCAGGTTACGGAATCTGGGGGCCGTCTTCACCTACCATAACCTGGCTAACCAGGGCACCTTTCCCTACTACGACTTCACCATGACCGGGCTCGACTGGAGCCTTTTCAACTTCCGGGGCCTGGAGTTTCACGGCCAGCTGAACTTGACCAAGGCCGGCCTGTTGGGGGCGGATCTGATCTCGACCGTCAGCCACAAGTACGCCCGGGAGACCCTGGGCCAGGAGTTCGGCCATGGCCTGGAGGGGGTTTTAAGGGAAAGACAGAGCCGCCTGTTGAGCGTTTTAAACGGGGTGGACTACAGCCTCTGGGATCCGGCCAAGGATCGCCTTATTCCGGCCAATTTCCGGGCCGACGACCTGACCGGCAAGAAGATCTGCCGCGACAACCTGACGGCCCTCTTTGGCCTGGACCCAGGTCCGGATCCCATTGTGGCCATGGTCAGCCGCCTCTTGAGCCGCAAGGGCTTTGACCTCGTCGCCAGAGCCATGCCGTCCCTGTTGGCCATGCCGCTGCGACTGGTTTTCATGGGGACCGGCGAGGATCAATACATCTCTTTTTTAAGAGAAACGGTCCGCCACAACCCGGGCCGAGTGGGCCTGAAACTGGCCTATGACCCGGCCCTGACTCACCAGATCATGGCCGGGGCGGACATCTACCTAGCCCCATCGCGCTTTGAGCCGTGCGGCCTGGAGCAGATGTACGCCATGAAGTACGGGGTCGTGCCCGTGGCCCGGGCCACGGGGGGTTTGGAGGACACCATTCGGGATGAGCTTGATTACCCGGACCAGGGCACGGGTTACAAGTTTCAGCAATACACCCCCGAGGATCTGGTGGGCACCCTTAGTAAGGCCATTGAGGTCTATGGCCAGCCGACCAAATGGCGCGAGCTGATGCTGCGGGGCATGCGCTCCGACTTTTCCTGGGATATTTCGGCGATATCTTACTCGGCCATCTACGAGCAAGCGCTTGATGTGGCCAAAGGAGAGGCCCGCTAGTGCCTGGCGCGAGTGGCCCGGGGGACGCGGCCGCGTTTCTGGCCAAACTTATCCGTTTAGCCAACTCCAACATCCAATTTGAGGCCAAAGTCGGTAACTTTCTGGGTCTTTTAACCTGGGAGATGGGCTTGAGCCAGAGCCTTTTGTTTTATCTGGACCGGGAAAAAAAGAATTTGACGCCTCATGGCTCCAATGGCGAGCCCGGCGTGCCCACCTGCCCCATCCCCTATGCCGACACTTTTCTGGAAAAGGCCGTCAACTCCCGCCAATCCCTTTTGGCTGACCCCTTTGACCTGCGCAATCTGCCCCCGCCCTGGCAAGATTACCTGACCGATTACCTCGCGTGCCTGGCCGTCATCCCGGTGGTGGACGACAAGACCTGCTACGGCATCCTGATGATCCTCTCCCAAAAAACCCAGGACATCGGGGGGGCGGTCTACGGGCAGATCGTCGAGTCTGTGGCTAATCAGCTCTCCCTGGCCATCAAGAACAACAAACTGGCCACGGATATTCGTAAGCGCTTGAGCGTCTTGAATGTCTTAAGCGATCTGGGTCGGACCCTTTCCACCACCATTGAGGTGGAAAAAGTCATGACCATGATTCCTAAGATCGCCGCCGGCGTTTTTCTGGCTGATGGTTGCTCCCTCAATGTCCTTGATGGCTCCGGGCAGCGGCTTTTGTTCGCCTCCATTTACGGGGCCATTCCCCCCTCATACAATTTTCTGCGCTACCAGGAAGGCCAATCCCTGCCCCCGACCATCGCCGAATCCCTCAACCGCGACCAGCTTTATATGGGCTATCTGCGCGATGACCCCAAGGCCATGGATCTGACCAACAAGGAAAAGACCCACACCATCATCAGCTCGCCCTTGATGTTTCAGGGCTATCACCGGGGCGGCATCTCGCTTTTCAACAAGCTCGGCGGCTATCGGGGCGGCATCCCGGTCACCCCCCAGCTGTTTGACCGTGAGGATTTAGATCTGTTAAAGGCCATGAACAGCATGATTTCTGGAGCCCTGGAAAACGCCTTGACTTTCAAGGAAGTCGAGAGCCTAGCCCGCTCCAACGAGAACATGGTCCGCAATCTCTCCAACCTCCATGACGTTTCCAGCGCCATGATGACCACAGTCCGTTATGACGAGTTGATCTGGATCATCAACCAGGCCCTGACCGTCCGCCAAGGCTTGCGATTTGACAAGGTTCTAATCCTTTTGGTGCGGGAAACCGAGACTGAAAAGCTCCTGGAAAGCTCCTCCTACTGGACCGCCTCCAACCACGCCCATGAGGAAAAAGACCAGCCCCTGACCGCCATCCTCCGCGAGCCCTCTCAAGAGGAGGCGACCCTGATGCTCAGCAAAGGCCAGGCCATGGAACTGTCCATGCCGGTCACCGCTGACTCCAAAAGGATCCTGACCCGGGTGGTGGTCGAGAAAAAACCTCTTTTGGGCTTCCGGGCCCTGGACACCTCCGATGATCTCGACCTCATGGATTTCGGCCTCCGGGCCTACGCGGCTGTCCCCATGGTGGCCAAGGGCCGGGAGGTCGGGGTCATCGCCGTGGACCGCTCCATCTCTGGGGAGCCGCTGACGCGCGAGTGTCTGCGGGATCTGACCATGCTGGCCAACCAAGCGGGCCTGGCCATTGAGAACACCCAGATCTACGACGAGCTGCGGCACGCCAACCAAAAACTCAGCCAAGTGCGCATCCGGCTCATTGAGGCCGAGAAGCTGGCCGCTCAGGGCGAGATGGGCTCACATCTGGCCCATGAGATCCGCAATCCCCTGGTCTCCATCGGCGGCTTTACCCAACGGCTCTTGAAAAAGATCCCGCCCTCCGATCCGCTCTACCGCTATCCCCAGGTTATCCTGGAGGAGGTGGAGCGACTCAACACGGTCCTAAATAATGTCTTGAACTTCTCCCGCGACGAAAAAGGCCTCATCCGGAATTTCTCTCTGGAGGACCTGGCCCGGGAGTGCCTGTCGTCGTTAAAGCATGAGTTAAAGACATCTAACGTGGAGGTCGATTTCCAGAGCGAGCCGGATCTACCTAAAGTCTCGGCGGACGATCGGCAGATCACCCACGTTTTCCTGAACCTCATCTATAACGCCATTCAGGCCATGGCCCCCAAAGGCGGGGCCTTGCGTTTGCGCCTCTTTCAGATCCGGGAAAATGAGACGCGCTTTGTGGCCTGCCAGGTGACTGACACCGGCCCGGGCGTCTCCGAGGAAGTCTTGAGCCGGGTCTTTGACCCCTTCTTTACCACCAAAACCCAGGGAACTGGCCTGGGCCTGTCGATAGTGCGCAAGATCGTTGAGCGTTACAATGGCCAGATCACTGTCACCAATCACCCGCCTGAATACGCCGACAGTGGGGCTTGTTTCACCTTTATGTTTCCAGCGGCGGGAGCCGAAAGCGGGGTATTTTGACCGGGCTCCTTGACAGATATCAGTTTTTCGGAGGCGGTCTATGAGCGCCTTTCGCCTGGTTATCTGGGCCCTGATGGCTCTGGGGCAACTGGCCGCCTGGCTGTGTTGGTCCCGGCGCCTAAAAAAACCCCTCGCCCGCTCCGCGGTTAAAACCGTCTACATCTTGTTTAACTTCGTTACCGCTATGGCCATCGGCCAAATCTATTTCTTGAAATTAATCCCCCCCGAGCACCTGGTCTGGACCTATATTTACCGCCCGGCCCTGACGTGGCATTTTGGCCATGTGATGTGGCTGTCGGTGGCCGCCATCATCTGGCTGGTGGCGGTGACCCTGCGGCCCTGGCTCAATCGGCCGGAGAAGGGTTTGCCGCGGCTGTTCCGAAATAAGCGGGGGGGAGTGAAGGTTTTTCACTTCGTCTTTTTAGCTTGGCTTCTGACTATGGGCCTGGTCTACTACAGTTATGGCGTCCAGCTGGGGCCAGCCGAGGTCCGCCGGATCACGGTCAGCTCCCCAGATCTGCCGCCCGAGCTGGAGGGCCTGCGGATTGCCCACTTAAGCGATCTTCATTATGGCCTGGGCACCGACTTGGTGGAGCTGGACCGCCGGTTGACCCAGACCGCCGCCCTGCGACCTGATCTGGTCATAATCACCGGGGACCTGCTGGACACCAAAGCCAGCCTGGCTCAGGATTGGCGGGAGCCTTTGCGCAAACTCAGCCAGGTCCGCCTCGGGGTTTACGGGGTCCTCGGCAACCATGACCTCTACACCGAGGCCCCGGCGGAGGAAGCCCAAATCTTTGACAGCCTGGGCTGCCGAATCCTGCGCGACGAGGCCGTCAACCTCCCCAACGCCCCCATAACTCTCATTGGCTTTGACGACCCTGGCACCCGAAGCCAGTTTTTTCTGACTGACCCTGACGCCGATCTCCTGAGTTTTCAAGCCATCGCGGGCCTCCCCGCCCCGGCTGGCCATTATGTCATCGTCATCCGGCACCGACCTCAGGGGCTGGCCGCCATCGCTCAGGCCGGGGCCAACCTTTACCTGGCTGGCCACACCCACGGCGGGCAGTTTCAGGTCCCCTGGAACCCGGACTGGAACCTCATGACCTTGTCCACTCCCCACACCCAGGGGACTTACTATTTGACCCCGACCACCTTGATCATCTCCAACGGGTTATCGTCGGCGGGCCTGCCGTTTCGGTTGTGGGCCTGGCCCGAGATTGGGTTGATCACCCTGACCCGGGGCCTTCCCCAGGAGGACAACTGAGGTGGCCAAAATTCTCCTGGTCGACGATGACGCCCACATCGCCGAGGTGGTGGAATTCAGCTTAAGAGCCGCTGGCTTTGAGACCCTGACCGCCCAGAACGGGGAAAAAGCCCTGGAGCTTTTTGAGGCCCACCAACCCGACCTGCTGATCCTCGACATCGGGCTCCCTGGTCAGGACGGGCTGTGGGTCTGTCGCCAGATCCGTCAAAAAGCCCAGACGCCCATAATCTTTCTCTCGGCCCGCGATGAGGAGGTGGACAAGGTTTTGGGGCTGACCATCGGAGGGGACGACTATGTGACCAAACCCTTCAGCCCCCGGGAGTTGACCGCCCGAGCCCAGGCCATCCTCCGCCGCCAGGGGACGCTGACGCCAAACCCCCCGGCCCAGGCTCCGGTTAAGACCGAGGCCGCCAAGCTTGTTCAAGGCTCCCTGACGTTGGACCTGGAAAGTTATGAGACCTTCTGGGGCGACCAGAAAATTGACTTGACCGCCACCGAGTTTAAGATACTCAAAACCCTCGGCCAACGACCCCGGAAAGTCTTTCAACGCGATGAGCTGATGACCCTGGTCTATCCTGGGGCGGTGGTCAGCGATCGGACCATCGACAGCCATATTCTCCATATCCGCAAAAAATTTCAAAAAATCGGGGCTGAGGATCCCATCCAAACCCAACACGGCCTGGGCTACAGCTTAAGGCTGGAATCCCTCAAGCCCTGACTCTCCTGGATTATTTTCCGCTTATTTTGTCCCCTTCATTTTTAGCCGAGACTCGCCAGAGCCGATTCTTTCCTTTGACGAGCGCTGGCCCCTTGATGAAGGGCCATCTTGGCAGAATTGGCCAGGCGGGGAGCCTCTTGAAGCCCCAAGGTCCAGCCTCGGCCTAACGGGCTGAAAAAAAATCGCTCCTGAGGAGCGAGATTTAGCGACCACCTAAATTTAAGGAAAAATTAAATGAGCGTTTGAATAATAATCAGCCAGCTGGTCCCTCAAGAGTGTTAGTTAATAGCTAACAATAAAAATCTTTCTACCATCTAGATGATATTTTCACTCTCTAGTAGCTTTTTAGCCCAATTCTTATTGTATTTACCGTTAAAAAAAACCAGTCAACATTCTTTATACAGAAGATAATCCATATAAACCAGAAGCTTAGTGAAGATCTTGGTCAGATTGAATTCGGTATCTTTTATTTTCAGTTAAACCAAATACCTGAAACCATCGGAGGTATTTGGCGGACTTTAGTAACCGTTCAAGGTCACATGGACAATTCACTCCTAACCCTCCGCGTCCACCTTCTCTCCATTCGACAGTCATATTCCTTCACGGCCGCAGGGTCAATTCACCTGGCAAGCCAACTATTAATATAACGAGCCCAAGTCGTAACCCCCCACGGCCGCAGGGTCAATTCACCTTCTGAATACGAACACGATATTATTATTTGTTGCAATGTCGTAACCCCCCACGGCCGCAGGGTCAATTCACCCGTTCGAGAAATCGAACATCGGTATGGGCGTGAAGTCGTAACCCCCTGCGGCCGCAGGGTCAATTCACCAAAAATAGCTGATGTGTTTGCTGCAGCAATGGCTAAGTCGTAACCCCCCGCGGCCGCAGGGTCAATTCACCTCGATTTTCACTTTTAAGGAAGTGAAACAATGTCGTAACCCCCCACAGCCGCAGGGTCAATTCACCGCTAAGAGTGCTGGGTTTTCTGGATTGTACTCCCGTCGTAACCCCCCACGGCCGCAGGGTCAATTCACCTCCAAAATGTTATTAATACTTTTGCTCGTCTGTTGTCGTAACCCCCCACGGCCGCAGGGTCAATTCACCTTTGGGCCAGATAAAGCCTAGACTGCGGCTCAGGACTGTCGTAACCCCCCACGGCCGCAGGGTCAATTCACCTTAATCGTTCATTTGGTTTTGATAAAGACGAATAGTCGTAACCCCCCACGGCCGCAGGGTCAATTCACCAGCTCGCCAAGCTTCGTCAGGAGTTAGATGAAGTCGTAACCCCCCACGGCCGCAGGGTCAATTCACCGAAATGGTAGCAATGTCTCATCGCTACGCTCACGAGTCGTAACCCCCCACGGCCGCAGGGTCAATTCACCCCTACCCTCAGAAAGCCTTGAGGCATAAGGGCTAAAAAGGCAATTTTCGTCATAGACAGCTTTTGCAATTCAAAAATCCGATTTTTTTCTCAATTTTTGTTGCATAATCTCACAACCCCCTTGATAATCAAGCTTACGCGCTGATTTGTTTTTAACGTTTGAGTCAAGAAAAAATATCTAATAATTTCGGTGGGTTAGGCTTATTTTTAATAAAAATAATAACTCCAGATCACAAAAAATTATTAACAACTAATAAGCAAAATTTACTGATAAATACTATTTTTTTAACATATTATTTTTTCAAATCATGCAAAAATATGACCTCATGATAACGGCAATTAATTGCGGCTGTACAGACCTCATAAAAGCCTTGGTCAAGCATGATGTCAGGTGAAAAAGCTAAATTTTCTTACGCTTAGATTTAATAACATCTTATAATTTCTAAATTTATTCGCCTTATTATAAAAAAATTTTCCCTCTAAAACGTCATGGCTGAAAAAGGTCAAGCCCAACGCCCCCAGACTGAACAAACCAAATCTATCACAAATTCCACTTTGCCACAACTCAAAATTAAAAAATCAATGCCAAATCCTCAAAATTACAGCAACCGTTTACTGGGGCAGTAAAATGAGATCAACGGCTTTATTCTTAGACTTCCCGTGTTTGGCCTTATCTTCATACCCCCTATTGGTCAAAAAAGCTTAATTTTTCTAATTTTAACAGGTATTCGTCCTGTTTAGATAATGTTATACATTCTTAATAGGTCGAAGGGACGGTAGTTCTGGTCAGATATTTGATAAAAAAATTAAACATTAATCAAAAACTAACGACTCAATATATATAATATAGTATAAAGAGGGAACGTCTGAGAGGAAACGTAGCTCCTGGCTTTACGAGAAGCGCCTGGACTGAAGAATGGGGAAGGGGAAAATCATGAGGAGCGCCAGTCCTTAAGCCGCTAATGCCCTATTTAAAAATAAAATTCGGCTCTTCACCGGCCAAGGCGTTAACCTGCCAAAGCTGGTCAACGCCAAACCCGCCCCACCAAAATTAACCTGGCCAGGCTTTCTCAGATTTTTGTCCCGTTCCCTCCGGAAGCTCGGGGCAACCACCCAGCCCCCGCGCCCCGCCACCGGAAGACTTTAGTTATTGGCTTTTTTTTTGTTATAATCTCTCAAATCATTTTGTTTTTGACGCCATTCAGTCGCCCTGCCCTCCCCCGGCGACCCTTTGAGGAATTATTATCGTGAAAGCCATCATTTGTCTCGCCCTGGCCCTAACCCTGGGTCTCGTCGGCTCGCCTAGTCTCCCCTCGGCCCTGGCTCAAGACAGCCAGACCATCAACTTGCCTTTGCCGGATCGGACGGGGGGCGCGCCTTTAAACGAGGCTTTAAATAAACGCCGCTCCCTCCGCAATTTCCAGGCCACCCCGTTACCCCTGGAACAGATCAGCCAGATTCTCTGGTCAGCCTTCGGGGTCAACCGGGAAGCCGGCAAATTGCGCGTCATCCCCACCGCCCACAACCGCCAGGACCTGCTGATCTTCGCCGCCATGGCCAACGGGGTCTGGCTTTACGAGGGGGAGAAGAATCAGCTTTCCCTCAAATTGGCTGGCGACTTCACCACCGAGTTCGGCGGGGCTCCCCTGACCCTGGTTTACGCGGCCCCGATCCGGGACGGAGTCATTGGCGGAGTCCACGTGGGCCTGGCCGCTCAAGGCGTGGGCCTTTACTGCGCCTCAGCTGGCCTGGCCAATCTCATGAAAACCACGGGCGTGGATATCCTGGCCGGCAAACTGCCCTTGCCAGTGGGTTATAAAATTGTGGTCGTCCACTCCATCGGCCAACCGGCCGGAAATTACTGATGCTTGAGGAACCTGAGCTCAGCCTTTTAGCTCGACGCCGGGTGGAGGGGGAAATCCTCAAACCCGTTTATGAGGCCTTGCGAGAGCGCCTGGGGGAAGCGGCGGCCAGGGAAATCCTCAGCCTGGCCATCAAGCGGACCGCCCGGGCCACCGGCCAAAAACTGGCCCTGGAGATGGGCGGCGGCGACCTGGCTAACCTCATCGCTTTGCAGCCATTATGGCAAAAGGGCCAGGCCTTGACTGTCGAGGTTCTGGCCCAGGACGCGGCGCGCTTTGACTACAACGTGACCCATTGCGCCTACGCGGCCATGTATCGTCAAATCGGTTTGGGGGAGATGGGGTTTTTGCTGTCTTGTAACCGGGATGAGGCTTTCATTGAGGGGTTCGCCCCGAATATTGAGCTGACCAGAACCCAGACCCTGATGGAGGGAGCCCCGTTTTGCGATTTCCGCTATCGAATCCGGGCTGGCTCCTGAGATGACCCTGGCCAACTGAGTCCCTTCCGCAACCACCCGGCCCCACGAAACTCTTCCAGCCTGAGCGCGCCCGACCAGGTCGCGGCTCAGCCAGGGCCAGAAAAATTACCCCCCAGGAATCATCAGGGGATTTTCTCCAATAAAACCAGCCAGAAAGAACCAGCCTCCAGCTCAAAGAATCAGATAGGCCAGGGGATCATCAAAATTAATATAGTAGACAAATAGAGCCAAAAAAACCAAAAAAATCACAAACAATATCGCCGCCCAATGAAAAAGACTCAATTTGAGTTTGCTTTTCTTTTTCCTGACAGTTTCCTGACCGTCAAAGTATCCTGGAAATTAGAAAATTAATTCCAAACCAGCCTGGCTCAACTCGGTCTCTCATCCCGCCAAAGCTCAGACCCTCCGGCCCCGGGCCTCCCGTCTCCCGCCAAACAGCTGACAGAGCCGGAAAACTAGCCGCCCGGCCTGGCCTGGCCTGGCCTGGCTCAGCGAGTCGGGTAGAGGTCGCCCGAGGGACTTTTTGCCGCGCCCGCCTAATCCTTAATAGCTGGACTTCTTAGATTTAGCCATCAAGAGACTGGTTTTGGAAAGACTAAACCCCGGCTCGGGCCAGGCCCGAGCCGGGAAAAGTCCCCTCAATTAGTCCAGGCTGACCGCCAGGAAGACCGTTCTCTCCCCTCTTCTGACCCACATTAGGATCGGCTTTTCCTCGTCATGGTCTCTTAAAACCCTGACGTAATCGTCCAGGGAGGCCACCGGCTGGCGGTTGATTTCCAGGATAATGTCCCTCGCGGCCACCCCAGCCAGATGGGCCAGAGAATTGGGGGCCACTTTCTCCACCATCAAGCCGCCGGGGAGACCGAGATCTTTGGCCATTTCAGGGGCAAGGGGCTGCAAACTCAAGCCCAGATCCGGAATTCCGCCAATCCCACCGGGATCCTGCCCCGACTCGTCCTCCAGCCGGTCAATGGTCACGGTCAGTTCCATTTTCTTCTGGTCCCGGATCAGGCTGATTTTAACCACTTGGCCTGGCGGGGTGTCGGCCACCAGGGCGCTCAGATCCCCAAACTCCTTAATCGGCTGGCCCCCGAAGGTCACCACCACGTCCCCATGACGCAGCCCAGCCTTGGCCGCCGGGGAATCAGGCAGGACGTCGGCCACCAGGGCCCCATCCAGGCTATCCAGGCCAAAGGGTTTAATTATCTCGCTCGTGATGGGCTGAATGTAGACCCCCAGCCAACCCCGCTCCACATAACCCTTGTCCCGCAGCTGGCCGATGATCTTAGCGACCAGCTTGGCGGGAATGGCGAACCCGATGCCGGCGGCCCGGGCCGAAACTTTGGCGTTGACGCCCACCACTTCGCCCCGCAGGCTCAAAAGAGGCCCGCCCGAGCCGCCGGGGTTGAGGGAGGCGTCGGTCTGCAGAAAATCGTCATAGGGCCCCGCCCCAATAGCCCGGCCCCGGGCCGAAAGAATGCCGCAGGTTACGGTGTGCTCCAGGCCAAAGGGGTTACCAATGGCCACCAGCCAGTCGCCAATTCGGAGCTTATCCGAGTCGCCCAGGGTCAGAAAAGGGTAAGGCCCGGGCTTTTCCAGCTTCAGCAGAGCCAGGTCCGTCTTGGGATCCCGCCCAACGATCTCAGCCCTGAGCTCTTGGCCGCTGTCGAGCTTGACGGTGATCTTCTCGGCCTTCTCCACCAGATAGTTATTGGTGATCACGTAGCCATCCGGATCATAGATGAACCCAGAGCCCTGGGTGTCCTGGTCTTGCCAACCGGGTCGCTGGGCTTTTTGCGGCGGGTTCGGGGCCGGTGGGGGTTGACCGGGACCCGGGGTGGGCGGTTGAGGCCGCTCCACCAGGGGAGCCGAGGCCCGGTCCACCATGATGTTAACAACCGCCGCCTGAGCCTTGGCGGAGATGGGGGCCACCGACGGCAGATCCACCAGATCGCCGAGGACGCTCTGACTCGCGGGCGGTGGGCCCTGAGTCGGGGGGGGAGCTTGGGGTTGGGCTTGAGCTAGGGCGAGGGAGTTGGCCCAAACCAACCCCCAGGCGACCAGTAAAGACACCAGTCCCGTCTTGAGGAACCCCAGTTTGAGCGCCCCAGGTTTGCCATTCATAACCACTCCTTCATCTTCGCGCCTCTTCACGCCATTTCGCTTCGGCCAGGCTCAATTCCGCCCGGGGCCTGACTCCAACCCAAGGCCCCAAACCAAAACTCCGCCTCCCCAACTATCTGGGCCTTCCCAGCAACCTGGTTAAGGCCCGATTAAAATCTTCCCGATGCCCCTCCAATAAGCTGAGTTCCTCGGCCAGAGGCCGGGTGAACTCCGGGGCCGCCCGCAGGCGAGGGTTGGCCGGGTCAAAAAGGGTCAAAAGCCCCAAATTTATCTTAGTTACCACGTAAATCAGCCGGTTTTCCGTCCAGCCGCTGACCTCTCGCAGCCGGCCGATCAAAGCGGGGTCCTGGCCCAAATCCAGAATCAGCGGCAGATTGGCCAGAAAAATCCGGGTGTCCGACTCGGTCAGCGGCTGTTCCTGGGCCATTTTTTCATAAAGGTGGGCCAGACTCAGGGCGCTCATGGGCCGATCCAGAAGACGATCCAAAGCCCAGGTTGACCCGACTGGGCCCCCAATCAGGAGACCCAGAGCCCCCAAAAACAGAGCCAGCCGGCCCCTCAGCCACCATCGCCTGGGCCCCCGACTCACAGCGGCTCCCCGGGCTGGGCCAGATTCTCCAGGGCCAGGCTCATCAACAGAGGAAACATAATTTCATGGTGCCCAATGAAATAAAAACCCTCGCCCCCACCTTGGGTCGGGCGCTCGACCACGTTAACCCGGGGCCGGTATTGGTAAAGAAAATCCAGGTTGATGGTGGTTAGCCTCTGAACCGCGAAGCCCAGATTGCGGACCAGGGTCAGGGCTTTCAGAAAAACCTCCGGCAGGATCACCGCCGAGCCCAGGTTGATGAAAACCCCCTCGGTCAAGGTGGCGGTCAATTGGCAAAAAGTCTCGAAATCCGTCTGGGAGGCCTGGCCCAGCGACCTGAAGTCGCGGTCCGGGTGGATGTGGTAGACGTCAGTGCCCAGGGCCACGTGGATGGTCGCCGGAATCTGAAGCCGGGCGGCGGCGGCCAAAACGCTGTCCCCGGCGTGGGGATAACCCCCCTGGCCCAGAAGCTCGCCCAAGGATCGCCCCAGACCAAGCCCGGTCGCGGCGGCCTGGCGAGCGGCCTGATTAATCAGGGCCCCGGTCTCGCCCGTCACCCCAAAATCGCCGTCCTGAAGGCTCCCGGCCACGTCCTCGCTGGTGGCCCCGGCCAGGGCGATCTCCGAGTCATGAACCATGATTGAGCCATTGGCCGAGATGGAGTCAAAAAGCCCCCTCTCCAGCAAGTCAACTATTAAAGGGCCCAGGCCGACCTTGATGGGATGCCCGCCCATGGCCAGCATGATGGTCCGGCCGGCCCGCCGGGCCTCGGCGATCCGGCGGGCGGCCCGCCGGAGATCCCCGGCCGCCAGAATATTGGGCCAGGCCTGGGCGAATTCTCGAAAACTCCGACCAGCGGCCAGAGGTTTGGCGAAATCAGCCCGGTTGACCTTGGAGGGTCTTTTGGCCAGCGAGCTCAGACGCAGCTGACTTAGATCCAGAGCCGGGAGAGACCTGGTCATCTAGCCGCCGGCTCCCCAAAAATGAGGCTCTCCACCATCTGGCACAACACGTGGCCGTAAAAGAGATGGAGCTCCTGAATCCGGGGCGTCCCGGGTCCCGGGGCGGCGATGACCACGTCCGCCACCTCTGGGTCAGGGGCGTTCGGGCCGCTCATGAAAAGGGTCTTCAGGCCTTGGCGTCGGGCCACGGCCAGAGCTTTCAAGACATTCGGCGACCGACCGCTGGTCGACATGGCCCACAGAAAATCCCCTGGTCGGCCCAAAGCCTGAATCTGCCGGGCGAAAACCTCCTCAAAGCCATAGTCATTGCCCACGGCGGTCAGGATGGCGCTGTCGGCGGTCAAGGCCAACGCCGGCAGACCGGGTCGCTCCAGCTGAAATCGGCCCACCAACTCGCCAGCCAGGTGGGCGGCCTCCGCCGCGCTCCCGCCATTGCCACACAGAAAAACTACCGCCCCGGCGGTCAGGCCCTCGGCCAGCCAATGACCGGTCTTCGTTAAAAGCTCCCGGCTCTCGCGGGCCAGTTGCGCCGCCGCCAGCAGATCCGCCAGGGCTTGATCAAATATTCCGCTCACCGCGCTCCCTTAAGATTAAAATAAAATTGGTCTTGAGCTGAAAATAACAACCCGCTAAATAAGCCCGCGCCAGCCTTTAGGGTTTAGGCGAGGCTGAACCTGGGCCGCCAGTGACTAAGCCAGCCCACGCGGGCCAGCCAGACTAGGCTAGCCCGACTGGGCCAGCCAAAGAATAACAAATTTTCCCTTAAATAGCGATTTAGAGACGCTTTTTTCGGTTAAGCCAAGCCTAACCCGGCGGCCGGACGATTTCGGAGCGGATTATTAACCCCTGGGACAAACGGAATCGGCCTAGACGGGCCATTATGAAACTGACGAAAAAACCGCCAGTCTCCCTATTTTCTCTTTTTTTTCAATTTTTTTCCCAGAGACCTGGCCGCTCCAACTTTCCTGGCCTGGGTCCCGGCGGTCGCGACCAAAGCGGAGACTGGGGCTGGCTCCAGACCCCGCTCTCGCAAAAGCCGCCGCGACTCCTGGTCGGCGCCGCAATTGAGGGCGGCCCGCTTGAGCCACTTTTCGGTCTCAGTCAGATCCTGGGGCAGAATTTCTCCCTTTTCATATAAAAGGCCTAGCCGACACATGGCCAGGGGGATCCCACCCTCAGCCGCCCGCCGGAGCCAATTGAGCCCCTCCGCCTCAGCCCGCGGGGTCCCCTCAACCCCGGCGGTCAACAACAGATCGCCCAGCCAGGCCGCGGCTTGGTGGTTGCCGGCTTCGGCGGCCAGTCGCCACCATTTGGCGGCCTCGACCGGATCCGGCTGGTCAAACACTCCGTCCAGGCAAGCCCGACCCAGGCTCAACCGGGCTTTCTCATAACCGTCTTCGGCGGCCTGGCGGAGGGCGGTCAGGGCCTCTTCCTTGGCCACCCCTCCGCCAGTGGGATCATTGATATATTCTTCGCCTAGCTGGAAATTAGCCATTTTCTCGCCCTGAGCCGCGGCTTTCCGCAACCATTGAAGGCCCCGGGAGCGATCAACGGGAACGCCCTGGCCGGTCAGGAGCCAGAGGCCCAGCCAATATTCACCACTGGCCTGGCCCCCCTCGGCGGCTTTTTTGACCCAATTATAAGCGAGGGTCATATTCTTTGAGGTCCCCTGACCTTTAGAGTAGAAGAGGCCTAATTCCAACTGGGCTATGGCTAGGCCAGACTCAGCCGCTTTTCGCAACCACTTGACGGCCATCTCGGGGCTCTTTTTAACCCCCGTCCCCTCAGCATAGGCCAGACCCAAATGAAACTGGGCCTCCGGTATACCGGCTTGGGCGGCCTCCTGAAACAATTTGGCGGCCTCATTAACGTCCCGCTCAACCACTGTTCCCTCCAGGTAGAAAAACCCCAGGTAGAAAAGGGACCTCTGATGACCTTGGTCAGCCGCTTTCCGGATCCATCGCCAAGCCTCGCGCAAATCCTGATCGAGGTTTTCACCCAACAAATAGGCGGTCCCAAGAAAAAACTGAGCCTCAGCCAACCCATTGTCAGCGGCTTTTTTAACCAACTTCATAGCCTCAGCCAGATTCTCTGGGGTCGCTTCTCGCTCTAAGATTAACATGGCCAACTGCCACTGGGCCACGACAAAACCACTGTCAGCGGCTTTGTTGAGCCACCTCAGGCCCTCTTCCTCGTCTGAGGGCGCCCCCAACCCTCTGTGGATGCAAAAGCCCATCCGGGCCTGGGACCCCAGATCGCCGGCCTCGGCGGCCAGGCGGAACCACTTAAGGGCCTCAGTCAGATCTTTAGCCACGTTATGACCAGAAAAGTACATCAGGCCCAAACTTGACATGGCCATGACATTGCCAGCCTCAGCGGATTTGATGTGCCACTTGATTCCCTCAGTCGGGTTACGCGGCGTCCCTACGCCATCAATGAGATAACTGGCGTAACGGAACTGAGCGATCGGGTCGCCGGCCTCGGCGGCCAAACGATCTCGCTCGACCATCTGAGCGGCTTGCAACTTTTCCTTTTGGCTGGCCCGACCCATAACCAGCCTTTCCAAAAAGCTAAGGCTCACCCCTCGCTCCCTGCCCGACTCCGACCACAGGGCCAAACTCGGGGACTCGGATATCTGGAACCCACCATCTAGCCGGGACCGGATCGCCGAAACTTGCTCCAGGGCTTGCCGTAATAGGCCTTTTTCTTCTTTGCCCATACTTTTCCTCTCCAACGTTAAACCACAGTCTTGGGCCCGCTCCCCAGGCCAACCTTATTCTTTGCCTTCTGAAAACTTCTTTTCCTGGGAAGCTGGCCGCCCTGAGCTCAGAGGCATTCGCCACCTCTCCCGAGCCTTGGCTCCCTGGTCCAATTCTGGGATTCCGGCCAGCTCTGGACCCAAAATTTATCGCTACCGGCCGCTGATAGCCAGAACTGGATTCTCGGCCAGGAAACCGGCTGGCCTCGCCGAACCTCCCAAGAGGTCAATCAAGTTTGGTCGGCCCAATAACTCCCCTCGGTCCCCACCCTCGCCAGCTCGCGTGGGATTTGAGCCATCAGCCCCCAGAACCCAGCCCAGGTCGCTGGTGGTCGCCCTAACCATTAATTATACCCGTCATTGGGAAAGTCAGAGCCCGGCTCAGACGGCCAGATCCGGCTCAGAGCTCTCCCTGGCCTGGTCCCAGGAAACTCCCCAAACCCCAGATTAAAAAGGAGGTTTTTACCAGATATGGTATGTCTTAAAAAAAACTATCGCTCAATTAGAATCAGCCAGAAAATTTGGTCTCTCAACTGGCGGTAAGGCCCGATTTGCCGGTCAGAATCTGGCCAGACTCCGACATTTCTTTATTTTACCTGATAAAGAGAGAATTTTGGCCGCCCAAGCTCTGATTTTCGGCCAAGATATTTTTTTTCTCCCCCAGAAAGGTCCCAGGAGCTCAACCAGCCAACCAGCCGGGCCCGGCCAAGCCCTGTCTCTTCATCTGGGGCCCAAAATTTTGGGCCGCCTCCGGTTAAGCCTTTTGGGACAAACTCAAAATCAGGGCTCGCCCAATCGTCACTCACCTGGCGGCCACGAGATTATTAGCCAAAATCACCTGAAATCCGGCCATTTCGAGTGAAATTTACATTTGAGGGGTAAATTCGTGAAAATACGAGCGTAAAACGGAAAATTTCCTCGAAACCAGGAAATTGGCCTCACCTTAGTCTCCAGTCAGCTCCAGAACCGGCCCACCGGCTAGGCTGCCTCTGACTCCCCCGGCCTCCCTGGGATTGGCGGGCTATTAAGACTATATCTTGTGGGTCTTAAAAATAAACATCGCTCAATTAGTAGGTCATCAAAAAATATTTAACTCAAGCAGCCAATCTAGGCCATTTGGGGCCTGAATTGAGGCCTGGTGGACAAAAACCGAGATAATCCCAAGTTTTCCTCCCTCAATCCGGCCAAACGCCCCAAGATGAGGCTTTTTTCGACCATCTTGTTCTCCGCCCCGGCCATCAGGGGCCGGACCAACCGAGTTTGGCCCTAACCAAATCCTAAATAATTAGTCCGTTTCCAAAGACAGAGGGCCCCATCAGGCCAAGACCGAACAGACCTGGCTAAAGGCTAAGCGGGACTGGGGAGCTTGGGGGTTTAAAAGTTTTACCAGGATTAGCCGGGACTGATCTCTGGTCATGGAGCCGGCTGAGGCCTAATTTCTCAAAAAACAGCCTATTAAATAGATTTACATATAATATTAAAAATATAGGTTTATAAAAAAATATACATAATAATATATTAGTATAAAGATAAATAATATCATTATATAAGATATAAAACTATATCAAGATAACTATCTGAATTTTTAATTATTGGAAAAGTTTTTATGTTAAATAAATATTTATAGGCTATTAAGTAGCCGTCATCCTCCGTCTTGAGACCAAAGTTGGGTGGGCCATTGAGGCTACTTGGGGCTTGGGCCAAAAATCGCCTTGACCTGGGAGCCCACGCCGTAGATGGCCAGACCCAGGTCGATGAACTCTTTCGCCTCCAGTCTGAACGGGCCGTGGTAGTCTTTGGCGGCGATGTCTTTTAAGGCTTCCTGGGCGGCTTTGGCGAGGATACCGTCAATTAGCTCGACGGAAAGAGACGACTTGGAGGGCGCGTTCAGCAAAATTTTCTCGACTTCGTCGCGAGGCAGTTTTTCCCTGGCCAAATTGGCCAACGCCTGGTCAATGTCAGCTTTGGGGAGCAATTTTAGAGCGGCTTCAGCCAGAAGCTGGTTCTTTTTAGCATCATTTTTTTGTTTATTGCTGAATTTAGATAAAATTTTAAAAATTTCCACTTTATCTAACTTTATCAAAGCCAATTTGGCCAGGCTAACGTACATCGCCTCTATTGGCAACAACTCCAGGGCCGCGGCGGATAAAGCCGTTTTTTCCTCATCTTCGGAGAGGGTCTTCCGGTCAGGGCAATATTTTAACTCAATGATGACAAAAACTTGCCCAGGCAGCTTAATGGCCAGATCCACCCGGCCCAGGGAACCGGCGACCTCGCTTCGGACATCCAGGTCCATACCCAAAAGGAGCGATTGGGCTAACGCGTGGAATTGCCTCTCGCCATCGGGTCGTTGATAAAAAGTTATGGCGGAAAAGAACGAGAGGAACATGGAGCCGACTTTCTCGGCGTCTCTGGCCAGAAAAGCTTGTTTCAGGCTCTCGGCCCTGGTTTTCAGATCCTCCCTGGATTTGATGTCTAAAACAACCTTGA
>JAISMU010000107.1 GCA_031276635.1 Deltaproteobacteria bacterium
GCGAATGTGGCCATAAAATTCTTGTCTAGGGATGTAAGGTATGAGTGTTTAGCTGAATTGGCTATAAAAAAGTTTGATACTAATAAAATAGAGTTGATTTTATCCGAATTAAGTATCGATGAGTCAACTAAAGCTAAAGAAAATTATCTTCTGGCCAAGTTTGCCTTGAAATCACTCCCAGAAAAGGACATTATTGAGGCTCTGGCCTCAACTGTTCTGGAAAAACTCCCTCGCGATAGATTACTCCAGTTGGGCGTTAAGATCGATCTGTCCCAAAAGACCGAGGGCCTCACCGATGAGCGAATTGACCAGGTTTTGACTCAGGCCGCCCAGGAGGCTTTAAACGACATAACCCTAAAAGACTATCATGGCCAATTTAGGCTTAAGGCTAAAGGGTTTATTGACCTGGGCCTGGCCATCTATGACGATGGCTCCACTGTTAAGGCGCTATTTGGCCCTGAGACGTCAGAAGCTAAGGGCCCCAAACCAAGGCGCCAGAAGTCGGATTAAGCTCTAATTCTGGTTCAATTCGACCGCGCGATCTTATTAACATCAATAAATATTAAAATTTTATTTATTAATTTATATTGCTATCTGTACTATATTTGCAAATAAATTTAAATTATTGCTAAAAAATAACTATAAAAATATCAAAAATTCAAACCTGACCACCATGATGGGGGTGACGTTTATGTCGGAGATGGTTCCGACATTGCCGCTGCCATGAATCAATTCTTTGGTGTGTTCCATTGCCGCGACCTTCTATTTGGTTTGGGTTGAGGATAAAGCCGGTTTCTGAAATAGTCCAGTCGGGCCAGGTTTTTGCCTACCAGGCCGTTGGCGGTTAAAGCCTTTTGGTCATTTTTTTGTGGTCGTGTTGAACTTGTTGAAGGCGATAACCGTCGGAATGGCCGCGACCAACCCCAGGCCCTTACCCGTGGCGAAGAGGGCTTCCGCGTTCCCCGGGGCCACCCCCGCCAGGACGCGCTCGCCCTGAGGCGGCGACGCCGATAAAACTGCGCCTGCTGCCCCCAAGAACGCGCCGATCAGCTCAACAAATGGGCTGGTGGAGCCGACTGTGGCCAGCAGAGGCGCCCTCTGGACTCCAGGCGGTCCAACTGGCTAGAGAGGCTGAAAGCGCCTGGACCTTTCCACCCGCTCTTGGTAGTCGGATCTGGGCTCATCCTCGACCGTGTCTTTTCCCTCCTTGATTCCGGCGGAGACAATCTTGACCGTGAAGTTAGGGAAATCCTCTAGGTTAATCTCATCATCAATATTGTTGGCCACTTGTTTATATAGTCCCTCTATCCGGCTGACCTTCCTTAAAAGGGCGGTTTTGGCCAAAATGACCACCCAGGAGGCCAAGGAGGCCAGGAAAAGCAAGACCATGACTCTTTGAACGACTGGATCCGCGTCCAAAAACATGCCTTTTCTGGAAAAAGAGCCCATTGATTGCTCCAAAATAAAATATTTAATTGTTTGAGATTAAAAATTAGAGAGATTTGGAATTATAAAATAAAACCCCCCAAAATACCTTAAAAAAGGTATTCCGGGACGCCCACTATCCAGGAACAGGACGCAGTAACACCTCTTGGCTTCTCCCCAAGCCAAAAAGCTATGGATACAAGGCAGGTCTTCTGGCATTTTCTTTAAGCGGGCCTACCCGCCAGGCTGGCAGTGGCCTGAGCGCGCCCCAATCTGGGGTAGAATCACAGCGATGGGCTCGTCCCTGAATAGAACAGGTGTTCCCTATTAAGCCGCAATAGCGCCGAATCAGTTGAATTTAAAGTTCAGACATAAGGTTATCAAGAATAAAACTGATCCGATCCGCCGCTAGCAAGTCTATTTGGCGAATATAAGTTCAATTTAGTTATAAATAATAGTAATTTAAAAAATAAAAGACAATTAATGTTATTAAAATAAAATAAATCATACTAATAATATTTATAGTGATAAAAATAAAAAATAATTTTAAAATTTCTTTAAAGTTAATTTTGCAAACAATTTTTTTTGAGAAAAAAATAAAATTTTTTCATTCCCCACTATTGAAAAAAATCGACTCAGTTGGCATAATTAGTTAGTCTCTCTCTAGTTTTTTTTCCCTTTAACCTGGGCCACTTCAGCCGGCCGCCAGAGACAGGGCCCTCAAAATGGCTAGTGGGCTGACGGGATAAGCTAATGACCCTTAAAGAATTACCTCTTGGCAATCAGTCTTTCGCGGAAATAATTGACCAACATCTATTATACGCGGATAAGACCAGATACATTTACAATCTGGTGAAGAGCAAGGAGAGAAACTTTTTTCTGTCCCGGCCTCGCCGTTTCGGCAAAACCCTTTTGTTAAACACTTTGGCGGAGCTTTTTTCTGGTAACCGCGAGCGTTTTCAAGGGCTTTGGATCGACCAGTCCGATTACGATTTCCCTAGGATTCCGGTCCTGTCTTTAAGCCTCACCATGACCGCGGTCAGCTCCAAAGTCCTGGAGAAAAACCTTCTTATTAAGCTCAAAAATATAGCCTCTAAGGCCAAACTGTCCGATGAGAATAAAACTAATCGGTCTGACAACGGAAATAAATTAGACCTCTTGGTAAAGCTTGACAACGCGGCGACGCCTGACGTGTATTTTGGCAGCCTTATTCAGGCTCTCAGCGAAAAGTTTCAATCCCAAATAGCGGTGCTCATTGACGAATATGATTACCCGGTGACCACCTACATGGCTGATATGGAAGTAGCCGAGGCTAACGCCAAAGTCCTGCATACCTTTTTTGCCATGCTGAAAGATATAGAGGTCTCGCCTTGTGTCCTGTTCACCATGGTCACCGGCATAACTAGGTACGCCCTGACTTCCATGGACTCTGGGCCCAACCATCTCAATGACATTTCGCTGGACCCCAGATACGCCGGTCTGTGCGGTTTTACCCTGGAAGAGTTCGATTCTGTTTTCGCCGATCGGTTGGAATCGACTCTGGCGATCCGCAAAAAAAATGGCAAAATGGATTCATCCGCCACAGTGGAAGAATTGCGAGCGGAAATTTTACGTTGGTATGACGGCTACAACTGGGGCGGCGAGACCAGGGTCCTCAACCCATATTCCATTCTTCATTTTTTTAAAAATAGTTACTTTAGTGACTATTGGATCCGAAGTGGTCAACCTGGGCACTTGAGCGCCCTGATTAAGCAACGGCCTGTGGATTTTGTTCGGCCCCAACTAGACGCAATCCTTTCCACTGAGGTGCGCAAAACTGAGCTGACTGATCTCTCAGTCGCCCCAGTTCTCTTTCATAGCGGTTACCTGACTGTGGACCAAGTCAACAAAGTTGAAGGCAATAGTCCTGGCGCCCAAAACACAGATTCTGAAGACTCTTACTCTTTTCGGCTCCCCAATCATGAAGTCAGTCGCCGATACTACTCGGATTGCTTGGATTGTTTCAGGGTCGTTTTAAACCTCCCTTCAAACGACGCGCTTATAAACAAAGGCGAGAGCCTTAAACAGGCTTTTCTGGCCAGAGACGCCGGGCAAGTAAGCTCTTTATTTAGTGATTTATTTTCCGCCATATCGTATTACCAGCGGCTTGAGGGCGAGAAGGCTTTTCACGGCTTAATCCATGGAATCTTTATTGCTATGGGGTTCACGGTCCTCAGTGAGATACCCAGTTCCAAGGGACGGTTGGATCTCCGCGTGGAGCTACCTGGTCAGATCTTTTTGATACTTGAGCTCAAGTACCGGGCCAATCCCGCTCAAAAATTGACAGTCATGGCCAAAAAGATATTGGCGAATGTGGCTAGAAAATATTTGCCTAAGGCAGTAAGGTATGAAAGTTTAGCTGAATTAGCTTCGAGGAAGTTTAGTTATAATGAAATAGAACTTATTTTGGAAGAATTAAGTGAAGATGAGTCAACAACGGCTAAAGAGAATTACCTGCTGGCCAAGTTTGCCTTGAAATCACTCCCAGAAAAGGACATTATTGAGGCTCTGGCCTCAACTGTTCTGGAAAAACTCCCTCGCGAGAGACTTGAGACAGAGTTACTCAAGTTGGGCGTTAAGATAGATCTGTCCCAAAAGACCGAGGGCCTCACCGATGAGCGAATTGACCAGATTTTGACCCAGGCCGCCCAGGAGGCCTTAAACGACATAACCCTAAAAGATTACCATGGCCAATTTAGGCTTAAGGCTAAAGGGTTTATTGACCTGGGCCTGGCCATCTATGACGATGGCTCCACTGTTAAGGCGCTATTTGGCCCTGAGACGGCCAAGGCTTAGAGCTCCCGCCCAAAGCCCCAGAAGCCCCAGAAGCCTGGTTAAGCTCTATTCCGATCCCAATTCAACCATGTATGCCAGTTAATTTAACTATTTTAATAATAATCAATAAATAATAATTTTTTAATATTATTGATTGATTTGTATAAATAAAGTAACAATAAAATTTTTATAATACATATAAAATATCTATATAAAATTTAATTATCAAAAAAGGCGCTAATCTCAAGTCTTGAGATGGTCGGGCAAATGTGCGATTATAGTCCGGCTTTGAAGGCGTTTTTTTTCGATTCCTTATCCCAATCTCAAATGGACAATCTAACAATCATGAGCGAAAAAAGAATCATGGTCATCAATGGCCCCAACCTTAACTTGTTGGGGTTCCGGGAGCCAGGCCTGTATGGCTCCCAAACTCTGGACGAAATTAACGCGGACTTGACCCAGAAGGCCACTCAGTGGGGCCTGGGGTTGGAGTTCGTTCAGTCCAACTGCGAGGGCAAAATCATTGAGTCCCTCCATCGGGTCCGGACCGAGTTTGCCGGGGCGATTTTAAACGCCGGGGGTTATACCCACACCTCGGTGGCCATCCGGGACGCGATCCTGGCCATTGAGAAGCCGGTTATTGAGGTCCATCTGACCAATCCGGCCGCTCGGGACAGTTTCCGGCGCCACTCCTTGTTGGCCGGGGCGGCGGTGGGCTCCATCGCCGGGCTGGGGGCGGCCTCTTACGAGCTGGCCCTGTACTGGTTTTCCCTGAAAGCTTAAATTCATTAAAGATAAAGAAGGGTGAGCCAGTTTTGTCCAAGGATCAAATAGTCGTCCGGGGAGCCCGGGAGCATAACCTGAAGAATCTGGACCTGGACATTCCCAGGGATCAGTTGACCGTCGTCACTGGCCTTTCTGGGTCAGGCAAATCCTCTCTGGCTTTTGACACCCTTTACGCCGAGGGCCAGAGGCGCTATGTGGAGTCTCTGTCTTCCTACGCCCGCCAGTTTCTGGAAAAGATGGACAAGCCCGACGTGGACCTCATTGAGGGCTTGTCGCCGGCCATTTCCATTGAGCAAAAGTCCACCAGCCACAACCCCCGCTCCACGGTGGGCACGGTTACCGAGATCCACGATTTTTTTCGCGTTCTTTTCGCCCGGGTCGGGGAAGCCCACTGCCACAAGTGCGGTCGGCCCATCAAGGCCCAGACGCCGGTGGAGATAGTTGACCGGATCCTGACTCTGCCAGAGGGAACCAAGATTATAATTCTGGCCCCTCTGGTGTCCGCCCGCAAGGGCGAGCACCAAAAGCTCTTCGAGCGTCTGCGGAAAGATGGTTTTTCCCGGGTCCGCCTCGGTAAGGAGATTGTCGAGCTCAGCGACGAGCTCAATCTTGATAAGCGCAAAAAGCACGACATCGCCGTGGTGGTTGACCGCCTGGTTATAAAGGAAGGCCTGGGCCGGCGCTTGACGGACTCAGTGGAGCTGGCCCTGCGCACCGCCGAGGGCCTGATGGTGGCCGCCGTGCCCGATGACCAGGGCAAGATTAATGAAGAGTATTTTTTCTCGGAAAGATTCGCCTGCGACTATTGCGGTTTGTCCTTCCCCGACCTGACGCCGCAGCTTTTTTCCTTTAACAGCCCGGCGGGGGCCTGTCCGGTCTGCGGGGGCCTGGGCCGGGATTTCATTCCAGACCTGACTGAGATCGTGCCTGATCCCGATCTGTCCATCTCGGAGGGAGCGCTGGCCCCTTGCAAAGGTTATTTTGGCGCTCAATACTTTGGGAGCCTGGAGGTCGTGGCTAAGCATTTGGGAGTCAGTGTCAAAACCCCCTGGAAGGACTTGCCAGAATCGGCCAGGAAATTTTTTCTTGAGGGGAGCGGCGGTGAGCTTCTCAGCTATCCTCTTTGGAACCCTAGGTCAAACCGCTGGAGCGGTGAGCGGAAGTTGCCCTATGAGGGGGTGTTGCCGGGAATCAAAAAGCTTTACCAGGATCCAGAATACACCGAGGACATGGGCAGATACATGAACTATCTGGACTGCCCAGCCTGTCAGGGGACCCGCCTGCGACCCGAGGCCCTGGCCGTGAAAGTGGCCGGCCGGAATCTGGCTGAGCTGGCCAGCCTGCCGGCCCAGGACTCCCTGAAGTTCTTCCAGGAGCTGGACCTGGGGCCCCAGAAAATGGCCATTGGCCAGCGGATCATTAGGGAGATCACGGAGCGGCTGGGCTTTTTATGCGAGGTTGGCCTGGGTTATCTGACCCTGAGCCGGGGGGCGACCACCCTCTCTGGGGGGGAGAGCCAGCGGATCCGCCTGGCCACTCAGATTGGCTCCCATCTGGTGGGGGTGACCTATATTCTTGATGAGCCCTCCATCGGGCTGCACCAGCGGGATAACCAGAAGCTGCTGGCGGCCTTGAAAAGAATGCGCGATCAGGGCAACACCATTATAGTGGTCGAGCACGACGCCGAGACTATTGAGTCGGCTGATTACGTCGTGGACTTGGGCCCCGGGGCTGGGGAGTTGGGCGGGAAGCTCATCGTGGCCGGAACCCCAGGGGAGGTGGCCAAGAGCCCCGATTCCCTGACAGGCCAGTATCTTTCCGGTCGTCAGTGGATCGAGGTTCCCAGAAAAAGGCGCGAGGCCAGGGGTTACGTGACTCTGAGGGGAGCCAAGGCTAATAACCTCAAAGATTTGACCGTCAAATTTCCCTTGGGGGTTTTCATCTGCGTCACTGGGGTTTCCGGGTCGGGCAAATCCTCACTAATTATGGAGTCGCTTCACCGGGCCCTGTCGTTGCGGTGGGTCTATCCCTCTCACCTTGAAAGTTTTATGCGGGCGTACAGTAAATTATTTGAGTCTGTTGAGGGCCTGGAGTTTATTGACAAGGTCATTGACATCGATCAGAGCCCCATCGGTCGCACCCCGCGCTCCAATCCGGCCACCTACATCGGGGTTTTAAAGCTCATCCGGGACCTTTTCGCCCAATTGCCCGAGTCTCGGGCCCGGGGTTATCCGCCTGGCCGCTATTCCTTCAACGTCCGGGGCGGCCGGTGCGAAACCTGCCAGGGCGATGGGATCATCAAGATTGAAATGCATTTTCTGCCGGATGTCTTTGTTAAATGCGAGGCTTGCCATGGCCGGCGCTTTAACCGCGATACCCTGGAAATTAAGTATAATGGGGCCAATATCGCCGATGTCCTGGAGATGACCGTGGATACGGCCCTGGAGTTTTTCCAGCGGATTCCCCTTATAAAAGACAAGCTGGCCACCTTGAGCGAGGTGGGGCTGGGCTATATCCGTCTGGGTCAGTCCTCCACCACCCTCTCCGGCGGGGAGGCCCAGCGGATTAAGCTCAGCAAGGAGCTCAGCCGCCGGTCCACCGGCAAAACCTTTTATATCCTCGACGAGCCCACCACTGGGCTGCATTTCGAGGACGTGAAAAAGCTCCTGGAGGTTCTCCAGAAACTGGTTGCCCAAGGTAACACCGTCCTGGTCATTGAGCATAACCTGGACGTCATCAAGTGCGCCGACCACCTCATTGATCTGGGCCCCGAGGGCGGGGACAGCGGCGGCTTTCTATTGGCTGAGGGAACGCCGGAGGCGGTGGCCAAGAATCCCGACTCCCAGACTGGCTTTTATTTAAAGAAGATGTTGCGGGTCAGATGATGACGAGCTCTCCCCGGATTCTGGACTTTCTCTTTGAGGCGGCCAGCTTGCGCCGGACCCCCCGGACCGGCTATCAGTTTCTGGGGCGAGGGCGCGAGTCAGTGGCTGAGCACACCTTCGGGGTGGCCATGGTCGCGTTTGCCCTGGGGCGGCTGGAGGAGCGGGCGGATCTGGGCAAGCTCTTGCGCCTGGCCCTTTTTCATGACCTGGCCGAGGCTCGCACCGGGGATCTGAACTATGTCAACAAAAGGTATGTGGTGGCTCAGGAGGACGCGGCCTTCGCCGACGCCACTCAGGGGCTGCCATTTGAGGGGGAGTTACGGGACCTGTGGGCGGAATGGCGGGCCGGGGAAACTTTAGAGGCGCGACTGGCGGCGGACGCTGACCAGTTGGACATGATGCTGGAGTTAAGGCGCCTGGCTGGTCACGGTTGGGCGGCGGCTGAGGAGTGGCTTTTTTACGCCCAAAAGCGCTTGAAGACGGAGACGGCCAGGGAGTTGGCCCAGGAGCTGACCCAGGCTGACCCAGACCACTGGTGGTTTGAGCGGCGGGAGGAGCTTTGGGTTAACCCCGAGCCCCGCGGCGAGAAAAAATGAACCGGGTTTCCCGTTATGACGAGGCTCCCCCGCCTTGGCTCTGGGCTGGCCGGCAACGTCTCGTTCTGTTTTTGGTTCTGGCCGCCTGGCTTCACCTGCTCGGGTTTCTGGGTTGGGAGCGGTTAGGTTTCCAATATCAGGGCAATTTTGAGGATTTTTTAGCCAATCCCCAGCCAGTGGAGCTGGCTCTGGAGTTGAGTCCCGCCGCCCTGGAGCCAGAACCCGCTCCCCGACCGGTGGAGCCGGTCGCCCCACCTCCGGCTCAGGAGCGGGCTGAGCCCCCCGCCGGAACAGCTTTTCCGCCTCAGGAGAATCCAGAAAATTTGCCCGCCCCGCTTTCCTCGTCGGAAACAGCCTCTTCGGAAGCGACGCCCGCTAAGACCGGGCCGGTGGATTTCAGCCCTCAGTTGGATTCCGGGGCCAGTTTGTGGCCAGAGGACGCCCCTCAGGAGAGCCCCGCCCAGTCTCAGGCTAGGCGAGATAACATCGTCAGCGTAGAGGAGACGGCCCCGCGCTTAAAATCCTACAACACTACGGTCCGGGGGGCGGTGGCTCGGCATTGGTTGCTCCCGCCAGAGGCGCGGAGCAATTTTCAGCCAGGTCGGTTCACGGCGATTATGACTCTCAATCGCCAGGGCCAGATCCTGGTGATCACCGTGGAGGAGAGCTCGGGTAGCCCCACTTTGGACAACGCGGCCATGGAGGCTTTACGGGGAGCGGCCCCCTATGAGCCCTTTCCCGAAGAGCTGGTCGGGCACGAGCGGCTCAGTTTTCGGCTCCATTTTGACTACCGGGCCGTCTACCGTCAGGCCGCGCCACTAAAGTGAGAGCTGATTTTGGGAGGGCTGGCGATTAATTTAGGTCAGGAGAGGGTTGGTCTTGGCTAAAAATATTTGATAATGAGTCTTAATAAATTTAATTAATGGATTAAAAGAGCCGGGGGCGCGGTCAAAGCTGGAATCAAAATGTTGGATTTAATCGGGTTTTGATCGTAAAATACTTTTTTATCTAACGCCATAAGGATAGTCTGACTGTTTTTTTCCAAGCGGGGCTCTGGTTTTTTCCTTGAGGCCCTCTGGGTCAGTCGGGGCTCTGGTTGGGCCGTCAGGCTTCTTCGTTGACCGGTCAGGCTCCTCTGGCTGAGCGGCCAGTTTTCAGTTGGTGATTTCAGCTTGATGAGGCTCAGATTGTCAGGCTCAGACGGATAAGTGGTTTTCAGGCTTATTTTTCCATCACTTCCCTCCAGACCCTTGAAAGGTGGGCCCCCATTACCTAGTGGCGCGCGCGGGCCTAAGTCCGCTCCGACCAAACTTAGCGTCCCCGCCGATGGAGAGGCGGATTATTTCGGCGCAGGAGCACTGAATGAAAGCCAAGCAGGAATTTAAAGTCGTTCCCAAGTTCCCCGAGAAGCTGTCCGCCTTGAAGCGCATGGCCTACAACGTCATCTTCAGCTGGCAAAACGAGATCCGGGATGTCTTCCAGCGTATTGACCCCAAGCTCTGGGAGCAGTCGGGGCACAATCCCGTGGTTTTGATGAGCCTGGTGGAGCAGGAGCGGCTCAATGAGCTGGAGCAGGACACTGGCTTTACCTCCCAGCTTGAGGAAGTGGCCCACCGCTTTGACCTGTACATGGCCGCCCCGCCTCTGGACCAGGGCCGGACCTGCGTGGCTTATTTTTCAGCTGAGTTTGGTTTAACGACCTGTGTGCCCATCTATTCCGGGGGCCTGGGGATTCTGGCTGGCGACCACCTCAAGTCGGCCTCGGACCTCAATATTCCTTTGGTGGGCGTGGGGCTCCTGTACCAGGAAGGCTATTTCGCCCAGTATCTCAACAATGACGGCTGGCAGATGGAGAGCTATCCGGTCAACGATTTTGACGCCATGCCCGTGGTCCAGGTTAAAGACGCCAATGGTCAGCCTCTGAAGGTCTACGTCACCTTCAAGGACCGTCAGGCCGCCATCGCCGTCTGGCGAGTTCAGGTGGGCCGGGTTCCTCTGTACGTTCTGGACACGGATCTGGACGAGAATCCCCCGGACATCCGGGGCACCACGGCCCAGCTTTACGGGGGGGACCGGGAGACGCGCATCCGTCAGGAGATCGTGCTGGGCGTGGGTGGGGTCAGGGCTTTAAAGGCCATGGGCCTCACCCCCACAGTCATCCACATGAACGAGGGCCACAGCGCCTTCTCAGCCCTGGAGAGAATCAACATCCTCCGTCAAGACCAGGGCCTCTCCTTTGACGCGGCCCGGGAGGTGGTTCAGGCCTCCACCGTCTTCACCACCCACACCCCGGTGCCGGCGGGCAATGACACCTTTCACCCGGAGCTGGCCCGGGCCTATCTGGAGGAATATGGCAAGGAGCTGGGCATCAGCTGGCCGGTTCTCTTGGGTTATGGCCGGGTCAACCCCCGCGATGACCAGGAGCCGTTCGGGGTGACGCCGTTATCCCTGCGCCTGGCCTCCCACGCCAATGGGGTGAGTAAGCTCCATGGCCTGGTCAGCCGCCACATGTGGCAAAGCATCTGGCCCAAGACCCCGGTCGAGGACACACCCATTGACTCGGTCACCAACGGCATCCACGTCTCCACCTGGGCCTCCCGGGAGATCTCGCGCCTGTTTACCCGTTACCTGGGTCAGGACTGGAAAGAGGATCCCGATCCGGAGCGTATCTGGCAGTTCATCAGACAGATTCCCCTGTCGGAGTTGTGGCGGGCCCACTGCCACTGCCGGGAAAGACTGATCGCCTTCGCCCGGCGGGCCCTGTTCCGGCAGCTGAAAAACCAGGGAGCCCCGGCCTCCAGCCTCCAGAAGGCCATGGAGATCTTCAGCCCCGACACTCTGACCATCGGGTTCGCCCGCAGGTTCGCCACCTATAAAAGGGCCACCCTCCTGTTCTCCGACCCCGAGCGTCTGGACAGGATCCTCAATAACCCGGAGCGGCCCATTCAGATCATCGTGGCTGGCAAGGCCCACCCCCAGGACAACGAGGGCAAGGCCTTCATCAAGCAGATCATCCACTACTCCCGCGAGAAACGCTTCAATAACCGCGTTCTCTTCATTGAGAACTACAATATTTTCCTGGCCAGCCTTTTGACCTCCGGCTGCGACGTCTGGCTCAACAACCCCCGGCGGCCCCTGGAGGCCTGCGGGACCAGCGGCATGAAGGCTCTGGCCAACGGAGTCTTGAACCTCTCCATTTTGGACGGGTGGTGGGACGAGGGCTACGCTCCCCAGTATGGCTGGGCCATTGGCAGCGGCGAAGAGGAGGCCAATCAGCAGTTGCAGGATCTCACCGAGAGTCAGGCTCTGTACAACCTCCTTGAGCGCCAGGTGGCTCCCAGTTTCTACACCCGGACCTCGGATGGCATCCCCTTGGCCTGGTGCGAGATGATGCGCGAGAGCATTAAGGATTTGGTGCCCCGCTTCAGCTCCCACCGCATGGTTCGCGACTATTACGAAAGGTTTTACCGGCAGTGCTCGGACCGCTATAATAAGCTGGTCTCCGACAACTTCAAGGCCGCCACCGAGCAGGCCGCCTGGCGCCAAAAGCTCATGACCAACTGGGCGGATCTGGCCATCCTGGAGTTGTCTGGGGAGGTTGGGACGGTCAAGACGGTGGGGGAGACGGTCACCGTCGACGCCAAGGTCCGCTTGGCCAATTTGGAGCCCGAGGATGTGACTGTGGAGGTCTACTACGGGGCTATGGACCATCAAGGGGAGTTCACGAATCGGGAAATCCTGGCCATGTCCCCCGTGCGGCGCGAGGGGGAGGCCTGGGCTTACCAGGCCAAGATTGACTGCCAACAGGCCGGTCGTTACGGCTACACGATCCGTATCACCCCCAGCCGGGAAAAGCTGGGTAATCCCTTTGTTATGGGCTTGATCACCTGGGCCTGAGACTCTAAAAACAGAGCCTCAGGGGATAAGCCCTGAGGCTCTGTTTAATCGGAGCGAATTTTTCAGTTTTTGGCTTGGCCTCAGGGGCCGCGGATTAACTGGCCAGGGCCTGGGCGAAAAAATTAGGCGAAAAATAATCAGCCCCAAAAAGCCCTGCTATAAAAAAAGCCCAGCTATAAAAAAGCCCATCAATGGAACCCCCCGGTACTCCACGACACACCCAGGTCCACGGACCGCTGCTTCCTTCCGGACCTGACGGGGTTAGTGGTTGAGTGTCACGCCGAGCCGAGGGGCTCCAGTGATGAGCTGGCGGCCATTATAGACAAAATAGAATCAATTGGCAAGGCCAAAAAATGGGCTAAAAAGGCCAAAATTTAGAAAATGGGGAAAAAATATTGGCCGCAAGCGGCGTAAGAAATTGAGGCTTGGGCGGGCTAAAAGGTAAAAATATGGTAAAATAGATAAAATAAAATGATATTAATAAAAATAAATAGTTTATTTACAAAAAATAATAAGGCGCGTGGGTTATCTCCGGCTCATGGACAAGAAAAAAACAAGCGAAAAAGGGCCGGTTCCCCCGGACCAGACTGGGGCCCGCCCGCTGGCCAAATCCCCGGCGGCGGTCGCTGACTCCCCGAAAAAGGTCACAAAGGCCCTTGAGCCGACGACTCCCCCGGTTAAGGGCGAGGCCGACGACTCCAAGGCTCCTTTAAGGGCTTTGATCCGTTATCTGGAAAGCGTCCTGGAAACGAGTGACCGGCCTTTAATGCTGTGGTCCAAGCGCGGCCAGGCGAAAATGGTCGCCGAACTGCGTAAACGGGGCTTTACGGTCAATCCCGAAGAAGTGCCCCAGATGCTCCGCGACGTGGGCTTTACTCAGTTAAAGCCCGGCGACCCAGGGACAGTTTCCAAAGAGCAAAAAGAGCTTCTGGCTAAGGAACAGCTGGCTTATTTCTCGGGCCTGGCCCAAGAGGCTTTGGCCCGGCGGCAGCCGGTTCTGGTCATTGAGACGAAAAGGGTCAGAAAACCCCAGAGACCCCAGGTTGAGTCGGGCGTCTCGGAAATGGGGGCTTTCCCCACCGGGGGGCGGGCCATGACCCTGGATCTGTCCTTTGAGGCCATGGAGCGCGGGATTTACGAGGTCGCTCGCGAAGGCGATCTGGTCGTGGTCGGCTCGGACCTGGACGAGGCCAGCCTGGCTCTGTCCTCCATCAGCGGCTGGTGGCGGGAGGAGGGCCGGAAGATCCACCGGGGCTCCGAGTATCTTCTCCTGGCGGTCCGGGGTCGGTTTATTTATGGTTATGGGGCGGATTTGTGGGTGACGCGCTTGCAGGATCTGGCCAACAGCGTAAATAAGCCTCTGCGCGTCTGCCATTTGCCTGGGCCAGGTCGATTGCCTGGCCAGGAGCTGGAATTATTTTCTTTTTTTTCCACCAATTGGCTGGGCCAAAGGGAGGGGGTCAGCCGGACCACGGTGAAATCCCTCAACCCCAATAGCCCCGCCAAAGGCTTGAAAATCAAATGCTGGGTGGACCACCGCGATCATAGTGTCAGCCGGGAGGCCAGCGCCATGGAATTGGATTTTGTCACCTATGAGCCCATGCCCTTCAATGGCGAAATCAACTACATAATCCTGAATCAGTGAGAGCGACATAATCCTGAGTCAGTTAAATTTGATGTTCTCGCAAAAAGTCATTTTTTCAGGGATTATGTTGTGTAACCCATTGACAACACTAATTTTATTTCAGGCGCGTTTTTAAAAACCAGGGCTTTTGCGAAGGCGTCAAATCTGAGCAATCTTGAGTCAGGGCGATCTGATTGCCACGAAGAGGGGCTGAGGGCCGTTGAGCTGACTTTTCAGATAGATCTCTTGATCCTTTCGCGGGCCTCCCCCAGGCGGGAGAATTTCCTCAGGCGGCCGTGGTTTGGGTGATGAGAGCGACATTTTTTAAAGAATTCAAAGCTCATTTTTTATTATATAAAAAAATGTTGGCCAGGGGTTTGACTTGAGCTCCGGACCTGGCTCTGACCCGTTTTCTCGGAAGGAATTGGCGTCTCATGAGAACATTTGCCCTGGTCAAAATAATCGGCCTTTGTTTAATCCTCGCCCTGGGGCTTGGGATTGCCGGCCCTGGCCCCTGGGATGGCTACCCGATGTCTTTTGAGAATAAAGGCAGGGTGGTAACCGTCAACAGCCAGCCGAAAAAAGTTTTGACCTACGGGGTTCCGGCGGCGGAAATCATGGCCGCCCTGGGCTTGAGTCAATTCGTGGTCGGCCAGGCCTACGCCGGTGAGGGGTTGCTACCGGAGTTTGAGGAAGCCTTGAAAGGGGTCCCCAAAATTTACGCGGCGAGCCAGGCCCGGCGGAAAATAACTCAAGGGGCGGACTTCATTATCGGGCGGTTTAAGCCGGACGCCCTGGAGCTGACTTGGGACTGGCTACCGGTTTATGTCTTGGAGACTAAGAGTCTGGAGGAATTTTACCAGCAGGTTCGGGATTTAGGCCGGATTTTCCGGATCGAGACCCAGGCGGAGAAGGTTTTAACCAAACTGAACGAGAGCCTGGCCCGGACCACTGGCGTATTAAAAAATTATGAGCCGGTTAAAGCCCTGGTTTTAGATCAAAGAGAGGATGGAAGCTACGTGGCCGGGGGGATGGATTTTGAGAGCCGCCTAGTCAATCTGGCTGGCGGGAACAATATCTTCGCCGACCAACCAGGTTGGTCTAAAGTCCCGGCTGAGGAAATCCTGGCGCGCCAGCCCGAGGCGGTGGTTATTCTGGCTTATGGGAGCGTTCAGCCAGAACTGAGGCTAGCGGATCTGAAGGCCGACCCCATTTTGTCCAACCTTGACGCCGTGGCCCACGATAAAATTCTGGTTTTGCCTTTCTACACCATGGAATCCGGGATTCGGTCGGCCTTGGCCGTGGACGCCCTGGCCCGGTTTTTCCATCCCAGCCTGTTTAACGCTCCCGACCCCGGGCCCTAACTATATATTATAGGGGGCGATCCTCTGAGCTGGCCGCTCAGGGCTATCGGCGGCCCAGACCTGGCCAAAAAATCAAATTAACCTCGGAAGTTACTTCAGTTTCAGCCTTTTTCCGGCGCTCAGCCGGCGTTGATCCCTCAATTTTCTCTTTTTGCCTTTGATTTAGGTCGTTTTTTTTCGAGCCTCGCCGCCGCGACCAGTCAAAAATTTCGCCAATCTCATAAATATCCAAAGGTTTATCTAAGGCAAAACCACGCGTATATCTCCAGCCAAGGGAAAAAACCTCAAATTTTCTCCCTCATCGCTCACCAAACGCCGAGCCTTCTTGACCTTAAGCCAAAAAAAATTTGGGGCCAGTGGAGTTTTTCGCTCTAAATATTGAGGTATTCGCGAAAACTATCCAGGTATGTTGGGCGGCCGTCGAAACTGGCTAAATTTTTTTCTAAAAACATTAAAGTGATTTCCAAGAACACCGATAAGATATTTGAAGGAAGTTCCGCGAGGCTAGAGCGAAGCGGAACAAACTTTAAGACCGTTTTAACCTCCGACCGGTTTGGCCGGAAAAAACCATACCGTTGATTTCTCGCCGCCAGCCGGAGGGCACGGCGTTCCATTAAGAAGGAGTACCGTCATGAGTCTCGTAATCAACCACAACATGATGGCCATGAACACCGCCCGGAACCTCAACAATACCTATGGCCGCCTGTCCTCAAGCGTCGAGAGGCTGTCTTCGGGCCTTCGGATTAACTCGGCGGCTGATGACGCCGCGGGTCTTGCCATTCGCGAACTCATGAGGGCCGACATCACCACCATGCAGCAGGGGATCCGGAACGCCGCCGACGCTATCAGTATGATCCAAACCGCCGATGGTGGCATGGCCGTTATCGACGAGAAACTGACCCGGATGAAGGAACTGGCTGAGCAGGCCGCCACCGGCACCTACACGACCCTTCAGCGGGAGATCATCAATTCCGAGTATCAGGCCATGGCCGCGGAAATTGACCGGATCGCCACTTCCACCAATTTTAATGGGGTCAAACTCCTCGACGGGTCCATCACCAATCTCCACGGCGGGCTGGGCATGAAGATCCACTTCGGCGTTGGGAACTCCCCTGATGAGGATTACTACTTCATCAACACCGGCGATGTCCGGGCTACCAGTCAAACTGGCCTGCAGATCGGTGGGGACGCCAAGAATGACATCTGGGGTCAGGGAGCGGCGGGAGCCAAGGGCTTGGCCGGGCCGGGCTGCTGCACCGCCGGTTATGACTCCTTGGATGGCAACGCTGGCTTTAAGTCAGGTCAGACCTTCTCTTATGGCTATAACTGGGACTGGACTGAGGATGATGACCCTGACCTGTTAGCCGGTCGTTATCTGGCCGGTCGGTACACGGTCTCCTCTTCCGATTCCCTCCAGGATCTGATAAATAAGGTTAATAATGGTACCCAGAGCCGGGTCGGCATCCAACTCGAAGGCGCCGAACTGGCCGCGGCCATCAAAAATGGTGGCACCGCCGCTGTCTGCTTGGGCAATGAGGCTTATATCTTCGGGAGCGCGGCGGTGGCTGGCGGAACTGTTATTATTCCAGCCGTATCGGGGGAGGTTGATCGCTACTTAGCCACCGGGACCTACGCCGGCGATGACTTCAGGATTAACCAGACCAATAGGACGGTTGGTTCTGGATTCGGCCTGTCCCAAGCTCAAATAGCCAAACTTGAGGCGGCGGGTCTTGACTTGACCGCGATGGGGTTAATTTCGGCCATGGTTTCGGCCAGTGGGGCCTCTCTGGTCAACTCGGGCCAAGCCAAGACTCAACTCCTGGCCAGACTGGCTCAGGCCTGGAACGCCTTAAATTTGAGCTCATTGTCTGGATTGACCATAAATGCTGACGTAACTTCCGGGTTCAGCATAACTTCGTCAATGTTAAGGGCCAGCGCCGGAAGCGCTTTAGTGGGAACTGGCTTGTCAGCTACGATAGTCGATGGTGAGACCTTGTTAATCCATACTGGGGTTTACGCTGATTCCGCCGGCAACTGGACCGACAACGCTAGGATAGCCTCAGCTCTGGGACTCCAGGAAGTTAAAATTACTCTGACCAACAGCAATAAGCCAACCTTTACCGTCAGTTCGGCTGGGAACAATTTTAAAAGCTCAATTTATCTAGTCGGACCAACGGCTGGTGGCTATAATTATATGGTAACTAGCGTTAACGAGGACAAGCTGGAAAAAGCTGGTTTGTTGAGCTCGCTGGGAATCAACCTCGAATCGGCGGCTATCTCGGTCATGCCGGTAACCAATGTTGACTCCGGTATAGCCAAAGCCGCTTATTTACAGGCCGCTCAGAATGCGTGGACAGCTAAGTTTAATGGCTTGTCTGGAATTGGCTTTACCACTGGGGGGGCTCCTACCACTATCCCATGGCCGACCGCCCAGTCAATTGTAAACGCTAACGGTGGCACAGCTGGTGGAATTGTTTCTACCAATGACCCTAGTACGGCCGTAATACTAGACACTAAAACTCTGGTTGTTTCTACCGGTGTTTGGGTTGACAGCGCTGGTAACTTTACCACCGATAGAAATGTGGCGGATCTTTTTGGTTCTAAATTTAAACAAATTATTTACCAGGTTAAGCATGACTCTGTTGCAGATAACACAAATTATATAATTGAAATTTCTGGGCAACTACCAGCATCTCTGGCAGTAGCTATTCCAGATCAGCCAATTGGAACAAATGTTGCGGCATTAACCACACAACTTAAAAATCATATAATAGATGAAATAAACGCGAGGCAAGCGGCCGCCACGGGAACAAATGAAGGTGAGGTTTTCTTCGATCCTTCTTTCCCCACAGCTCCTTTCACTCCGACGATGGAGCAGTTGGCTCCTAAGACCGTTGAAAATCCGGTCGGCGGGAATCTGACCGCCTCCATTGAAGTGGATGGGATCTCCTCATCACTAACAGGCGCTCCCTTAGGAGTGTTGCCAAAAAACACGAAATTAGGGGATCTGATTTTGGCTGTTAATAATGGCCTAACCGCGTATTTGGGTGTTTTACAAAGCGCGGCGTCTGGAACTTTGAGCGGTATGGGGCGGATTGTTACCAACGCGGCCACTCCCCCAACCGGGCCTACAGGCATGGATCAGGTTTTGGATCCAAAAGTTGATGTGAGCTTCTACTCAGGAGTCTTGGACCGGAGTCTGGCTACTGGATCCTATAATAATAGCGGCGACGTTTTTGGGGCCAGCGCGGGTTTCGCTTTGACGAGCGCCCAATTCGCTTTGCTCAAATCAGCCGGGTTGGATTTGTCGAGTCTTCAGTTGGTTTCGGCCATGATCAAAGCCAGCGCTTCTTCAACGGTCAGTTCAGCAGACGCCAGAATTCAGCTTCTGGCTAAACTAAATGAGATCTGGTCCGCCTTGAACATGGCCAACATGTCGGCCATTACGGTCTCTGGTGGCGTAAAAACAGGTTTTTCCGCTCTGACCCCGGCTATATTGATGGCCTGCTCTCTAACCTCTGACTTTACCGGGGGGGGAGGCGTGGCGATCCTCAATGAACAAAAGGAGATGATCGTCCACACAGGGGTGTACGCTGACGCCAAAGGTAATTGGACAAACGATAAAGTCCTGGCTTCAGCCCTGGGGTTAAAGGAAATCATTTATACTATCCAAAATAATGACTATACCCCGGTCAATGCTTCGGCGACCTTTTCCACCTCGGCGTGGTGGGGCAGTGGCGGAATGTCGATAAGTCACGATGTTAGAAACGCTCTTATCGCCGCTGGTTTTAACACAGCTGTAAACACTTTTACTTCCGCGAATGTGAAAGTCTCGGCTTCCGCGGGTTCCTCGGCTGACGCTCTGCTCAAGTTACAGAATAGCGCTCTGGCTTATTGGACTTCCACATATGGCATAACAGACAGATTGGTTTTTGACAAAGGAAACCCCGGAACTGGTATAGTGGCTCTGACTCCGACCCAGATCGCTAACAGTGATGGAACCAATGCCGCCAACTTGACGGGAGGTGGAGATACTGATCAGATTAAAAGCGGTGGTACGATTGTAATTCATACTGGAATCTATTACAGCGCGGGGAACTGGACGGACAACTCAGCATTAGCCACGGCCTTTGGGCTGGAAGAGGTCGTTTATACCATCACCAGGGGCACAACTGACTATACCGCTGCGGCTAAAATTGGCTCCAATAATCTTCCTGCCTTGGGAACATTTTCCGGGTCCTATGCCGCCAATGGTCTCGCGGGCATAGGAGCTGATGTCAGGGATAATTTACAGGCGATTATCGCCGATGGCCAGAAAGCTGGTTCTAATCCTAACGGAGGTAAATTGGCCATAAGCGGGCTTGCTCCTCCTCCCGCGCCGCCGACTTTAGCTCAGTTGAAGGCCAAGGTTGATGGGCCTCCATCTGGTTGGAGTTCTGGACCACTGAGGTATAATGGTAATTTAGGTGGAAGTGAAGGCGAGTTGGACATCTTTGTGACTTTGGATGGTAACAGCCCGGTCAGAAGATTGGGCACCAATCCAACCTCTGACAACGTGGGGACCTTGGCGAATTTGTTGTTCGCGGACATCACTGGGGTTTTGCAGCAAGCCCAAAGTTTAGCCCTTGTTAGTGGTTACAACGCCGGACGCTTATACAAAGTGCCTTCATCTACCCATGGTGGGCCGGCCAAAGAAGATGATGTGCCGGATCTTGTAACTGAGGACTTCTATAAAGCGGCCTCAGGGCCGAAAACGGTTACCACCACCGGGATCGTGGACAAGACTAAGTATGTCACCCAGGTGGCCAGCGCCGGAACGGAGTACCTCAACGCCTCAGGCCTCTCCAATTTTGGGGCCTGGGCCCTGGCCTCGGCCATTAACCACAACGCCAACAGCGAGTTCTGGGCCATGGTTCAGCCCTTCGACTCCCAAGGCCACAGCGCGGACATGGTTTACGTTTTCACCAAGAAAGGAGGAGATTTTAACAGTTTATTGGCTTGCGACGTGGCTGACGGGGATCTGGCCTCCCGGGACGCTCTTCAGCACATCAAATTCGAGAACGTCGAGGCCAACGAGATCAATCAGTCCGGCACCAGCTTCACTTTGGGCGGTCAGAAATGGGGCACCTTCAAACCCATTCAAACCAAGGCCGGCATGGGCAAGGAAGTCTGGAATTTGACCTTAAATGGTCGGGATGTAGGCCAGGAGCGCGACTTGTGGATCGCCGCCTTGTCTGACGGCAAGAACGAAATCACCACCCCAGGCTTGAACGCCGGGATCATCAACGGATTAGACCGCCACAGTTTTGTGGAAATTCAGAACGCCGCCAACGGGCCTTGGGATGGAGCGGAAGTCCGGACCCAGTCTTCAGCTCAGGAGGCTCTGGTCGCCATTAACCAGGCCATGGAACGCAAAGATAAAGTCCGGGCCGACATCGGGGCTCTCCAGAACCGCCTGGAGAACACCATCACCAACCTGGAAATCCAGATGGAAGCCCTCCAAGCCTCAGAAAGCCGCATCTCCGATGTGGATGTGGCCACGGAAATGACGGAGTTTGTGCGTAACCAGGTCCTGGCCCAAGCCGCTGTCTCCATGTTGAGCCAGGCCAACTCCCTGCCGCAGATGGCTCTGTCCCTCTTGAACGGCTAAGAAAAAGGAGCGAAATAAGAGAAAAGGGGAAGCCGGGGGCGGCTTCCCCTTTTCGCGTTTATGGGCAAGGGAAAATTAAATAAAAAGAAAAGAGAAAAGTAAAAAAATGAGATGAGAAATGAAAAATGATAGAAGACAAAATCGCCAATCTCAGAGCGTTTAAGTTTGGCCTCCACCTTGGTCGGCTTTTCCAAGACCAGGTTAATTAGCCTTCTTCATTTATGCTAATAAGTTTTAGGTAAATACCGAAAAAACTATGTCAAAGACAAACAATTTTAGCTAGTCATACTTAACTAATTTTCCAATTTGAATCTCTCAAATTATTTCCCTTAAGTTGAACCCTTCAAATTGTTATCCCCAAGTTGAGTTTCGCCAATTGTTTTCCTCAGGCCAAAATCCTCTAAATGCCTAAAAATCCCCCGCTAAAATCTTCTAGCCCAGCCGAGCCATTGGCGCCAGATAGCAATCAGCCAGAACCAGGAGGGTCATGGCCTCAGCCACGGGAGCCAAGCGGGGAGCCAGGCAGGGGTCATGGCGCCCCCCAATGGTGATTTCCACTGGCTGGCCAATCAGATCCACTGTTTTTTGGGGCTTTCTGATAGATGGGGTAGGCCGGACAAATAGCCGGGCCACCAGGGGCTGACCCGTGGAGATCCCGCCTAAGACTCCCCCGTGGAGATCCCCCATGGGCCCATCTGGCCCCATGGGGTCATTGGCTTGGGAGCCCAAACCCTGAGCCAGCCGGAGGCCCTCGCCAAACTCCACGCCTCGGACCGCCCCGATGGAGAAGTAGGCCCCGCCCAGGAGGGCCTCCAGCTTGTCAAAGACTGGCTCCCCCAAGCCCCCGGGGACACCCAGAGCCTGAACCTCCACGGTCGCCCCCACGGAGTCCCCCTCGGCCATGGCCACGCTGACAAAGTCCTGGGCCGCCTGGGCCAGAGCCGGGTCCAGAAACCTTAAGGGGTCAGTCTCGGCGAACTCAAAATCGCGCTTTTGGGCTTTAATGGGGCCAATAGCCGCGGCTCCCGCCTGAACAGTGAGAGCCCCTTGGGTCAGTTGGGTCAACAATGACCGGGCCACGGCCCCGGCCGCCACCCGCCCCGCCGTTTCCCGACCGCTGGCTCGCCCGCCGCCGGGCTGGGGGGTGAGCCCGTATTTTTTGAAATAGGTGTAATCGGCGTGGCCAGGCCGAAACTTGTCAGCCAGGGGAGCGTAGTCCGAGCTCCGGGCCCCCTGGTTGCGGATCAAAAGGGCCAGGGAAGAGCCGTTGGTCTGACCGCTCTTGGTGAGGCCGCTTAAAATCTCCACCGTGTCCGGCTCTTTTCTGGGGGAAGCGAAGGGGGATTGGCCCGGGCGGCGGCGGTCCAGGTCCCGTTGAATCAGGGCCGGGTCCAGAAAAAGCCCGGCGGGCAGGCCATCAATGACCACGCCCAGGGCTGGGCCATGGGATTCCCCGAAAGTTGAGACGCGCAGAAAGCGGCCAAAGATGTTACCCACAGCCAAAACTCCCGGTTTTAGGAAATAGGGGAGGCGGCGACCCAGCGTTGGGCTAGGGTTACCCCCGCCTGGATGAGCCGGTCCGGGTCAAAGTCGGCGCGGACTTCTGGGGCTCCAGGGGCTCGCAAGATAACAAACTTGAGTTGGCCGGCCCGGATTTTCTTGTCAAAGGTCAGAAGCCGCCGGGTCTCCGCCGCCCCAGGCAAGGGCGGGAGGTCGCCGCCTAGGCGTTGGCAGAGAGCCATCAGTCGCTCGGCCAAGAGGGGGTCTAAGCCATAATCGCGGGAAATGTCTAAGGCCACGGCCAAGCCCACGGCCACAGCCTGGCCGTGGCTGACCTGGGGCCCGTTAAAGCTCTCCACCACATGGCCATAGGTGTGGCCCAGGTTTAAAACGTCCCGCCAACCCTTCTCCTCCCGAAAGTCCTTTTCCACCAATCTGGCCTTGGCTAGAGCCGAGCGCCGGGCCACCTCCAGGACCAGAGGCGCGTCTCCCCGTAAAATAGCCTCTAAGCGGTCCAGAATGAGGCTTAAAAGCTCCTGGTCAAACAACAGGCCGGTTTTTACGGCCTCCACCAGGCCCTCAGTCAAAAGAGAGGCTGGCAGATCGCCCAGAATCTCCGGCTCCAGCCAGACTTCCTGGGGCAGGAAGAAGTGGCCGACCTGATTTTTGGCCCCGGCCAGATTGACCGCCGTCTTGCCGCCAATGGCCGCGTCCACGGCTCCCAACAAGGTGGTGGGCCAGAGGATCAGGCTTAACCCCCGCTTAAACAATCCCGCGCTAAAAGCTCCCAGGTCAGTTAAGGCTCCCCCGCCCCGGGCCACCAGGTAGTCGGCCCGGTCCAGACGGTTTTCGGCCAGTAAGGTTAAAAGCCGTTCGGCCTCAGCTAGGGTCTTGGCCGCCTCACCCTGCTTTTCCGGGAAAAGGAGCAGGGCCTCAGGCAGGGTTTGCCGCCAGAAGGACTCTTCTTCCAGAAAGGCCCGATCCAGGAGGAGCGCGATTTTCCGGTGGCTTTGGAGCTCTTTTAAGCGATTAAGGGCCTGGCCCCGAGGCACAACGGCTCGAATGAGACAGTTTTTGCCCTCGGCCATCAGGAAAAAATCCGGGGCGGCCAGATAAGCCTCCAAGATTCGGGTGGCCACGGCCTGGGGGGGAGAGGCGGCCTCAATAACCTGGCCAGCGGCCTCATACCAAGGCTCTCTTTTCTGGAACCGCTCCAAGAAGGCCGCCCGCTCCTGGGCCAGGGGGCGGTTAGCCTGGCCACCCCCCTGGAGTCGGGCCCACAGAGCCTCGACCGGGGCTTGGAGGTAATAGGTCCGGGCCTGGCTTAAAAGCTCCCGATTGCGCTCCCGCTCGACCACCCCCCCGCCGGTGGCGAGGATTTGGGGCTCTTTGGGGCTTAAATACTCCTCTAAAAGGCTGGTTTCCAGATCTCGGAAATACCCTTCGCCCTTGTGGGCGAAGATCTCGGGGATGGAGACGCCGGCCCGGGCCTCCAGCTCCTCGTCCAGATCGACCAGGGGTCGTTTGAGGGCTCGGCTTAAGAGTCGCCCCACCGTGGTCTTGCCGGCTCCCATGAAGCCGATGAGGACCAGGGTTTTTTCCGTGGGTAGAAGGGCTTGGGCGCTCATGTTTTTTAACGAAGGACTTTTAGCCCGTTTTGGACATAGAGTTTCAGGGCCGCCTCAAAGGTCGCGAAATCCGGCTCGATCGTTGGCCCAACCCAGAACTGGAAGGAGAGCTTGGCCTGGTGGGCTAGCATGGGCAGGCCATCCTGGAAAGCCGCCCCTTTTAGGGCGGCCAGGGCCGCCCAGTAGTTGTCAGGCCGACCATAGTTGATGTCAATAACCAGAGCCTCGGGGGTTAAGGCGATTTGCGGGGCTGGGTCAAGGTCCTTCTCATAGGAGGCGGAGGTGGCGTTAATGACCAGGGGAAAGGGCTCAAGACGGCCTAGCTCGGCGAGGGGGGCGGCGGTTTGGCCAAACTCCTGGGCCAGTTTGGCGGCGGCCTGGGGGTTTCTGGCCACCACTGTGGTGGCGATTTCTTGGGCTCTTAAGGCGTAAATGATGGCTCGGGCCGCTCCCCCGGCCCCGTAGATAAGCGCTTTTCGCTGGCCCAGGTTAGCCAGGTAAGCCCGGCTGAAGCCGGGGGCGTCGGTGTTGTCCCCCCTATAGCCCGCCGCGGTTGGGACCAGGGTGTTGACCGCCCCGATGGCTTTGGCCGTCTCGGAAAGGCCGGTCAGGTGAGGGATGACCGCCTCTTTGAGGGGGGCGGTCACGTTAAGACCCTGGAAGTTGAGAGCCCGCAGGCCAGCCAGGATCGCCGACAGATCCTCGGCCCTGGCGACTAAAGGCAGGTAAGAGCCCGGAAGATGGGCCTTTTTTAAGGCCGCTTCGTGCATCATGGGGGACGGGGACCGCAGAACCCGCTCATCCCCCAACAGGCCTAAAAGCCACAGCCGTTCGCTTATTTGGACCATAACAGTTTGACGTGCTCCTGGAAATTGGGATAAGAGATGGCGATCGACTCTTCCCCCACAATGGGGATATTGGCCTTGGCCGCTCGCAGAGCCATGATTAAGGTCATGGCCAGCCGGTGATCCCGACCGGAGTCCAGCCGGTCAGGCAAGATGAAGGTTGTTGGCCCCTGAATAAGCAGGTCGTTCCCCTCAATCTTGACTCGGGCCCCCAGAGCCCCCAGCTGGTGGCGGATACTCATGAGGCGGTCGGTTTCCTTGACGCGTAGCTCCTCAACCCCCCGAAAAACGCTCGGGCCCTCGGCTAGAGCGGCGGCCAGGGCCAGGATGGGAATTTCGTCAATAAGCGAGGGGATGTCCTCAGCCGGGACCTCGGCTCCGGTAAGAGGCCCGGCGTATTCCACCGTCACGTCCCCACAGGGCTCGGGGGTGTCCGAGGTCATGACCATGGTCACCTTGGCCCCCATCTGATTCAAGACTTTTAAAAAACCGGTCCGGGTGGGGGAGAGTAAGATGTTGGTGGCCGTAACCCGGCCCCCGGGGATAATGGCCGCCCCGGTCAGAAAAAAGGCCGCTGAGGAGGGATCGGCCGGGGTCTCAAACACTGGCGGCAGCCTCAGGATACCCGGGGTGACCGTGAGTTTGAGGTCATCCACGGCCACATGCCCGTGGAAATGGTTAATGAGGTTTTCAGTGTGGGAGCGGGTGGCCGAGACTTCGGTCACGGAAGTGGGGCCAGAGGCCTTTAACCCGGCCAGCAGAATCGCCCCCTTGACCTGGGCGCTGGCGTCGGTCGGACAGTAGTCCACCCCGTTCAGGGGCCGACCCTCTATGGTCATGGGTGGGCGCCCATTCTGGCAGGTCACCTGGGCCCCCATGAGCCGCAGAGGCTTGGCTACTCTCTCCATGGGGCGGCGGCGGAGCTGGTCGTCCCCGTCCAGGATGTAACGCCCTGGGGAACCGGCTAGAACGCCAGCCAGCAGACGCATGGTGGTCCCAGAGTTGCGGCAGTCGATCTCCAGGGACTCAAAAGGGGGCCATTGCCCGGCCAGGCCTTTGATTCGGAGACCATCCGGCTCCGCGGTGGCCGACCCACCTAGGGCCCGGAAGGCGGCCAGGCTGGAGGCCACGTCCTCGCACTGGGACAATCCTTTAATGAGAGCCTCGCCTTCGGCTAACAGGGCCATCAGGATAAGGCGGTGACTGACCGACTTGTCGCCGGGCGGGGCAAAGGCGCCAATAAAGGGCATAAGGCCTCCTGGGCCAGCTGGCCCGCCAAAAACAATCCCCGGCTAACGCGAGCCGGGGCCAAAGATGGATTTGACCAAGTCAAGGCAAAGAGCGGGACTTATGAGTCTCATTATCTAAAAAAAAGGCTTAAAACTCAAGCTGGCGGCGGAGCCTTCAATAATTTTTACTTTGTCCAATGATCGTCCCAGGCAAAAATAAAAAAATAGTAATAAATTTAATTTAAAGAACCAATTATATTATTATATTTTATAAAATTAGTGTTACAATATAATAAATTATAATTAAAAAATTTTATTTTTAATAGACATTTTTTCTCCCGCTATTGTAAAATATCAATAGTTGTGGCATAACTAATTTTAGGTTGTGGTTGCTAAATTGCGGAAGAGTTGGGGAAGAGTCTCTTTCTTCTACAGTGAAGGGAAGCCAAGGTCAAATCTCTCCAATGAAAAGAGTAGCGATCCTCATTGACCAAGGGCTTTACGACGCTTTAGCGAAAATCCTGGGTTTTAAAATTTTGCCTCAAATATAATTTGTATTCTAATAGGCGCCAAGCGTAATTCCTGAAAAAATGACTTTTTGAAAGGATGTCCTTTATGAGATCTTCAGTGAGGGTGACTTTGAAACTTTAGTAGTGGAAAATCAGGCCAACTAATAGGTTGAGCGACGAAATAATTCTATTTGAGCGACGACGCTGTCAGAATAAGCGGAAGGCTACATACTGAGTGGCGATATCGTGAGTTTTTCAGGTACCCAGCGGCGTCAGAGAACCTGGCTGGCGGGAAACTCTTAAGACTGAAGCGGCGAGATCTCCGGACCTCCTGGAAGGAGTAACGCCCTTTGTGGGCGGCGGAGAGAAACCAAAAGCGCAATCCTCGCTCGACCTGGTCGAAGAATTTGAAAAATCTTAAAGAGCTGAGGATACGTCTATTAAAACCATTTTATTGGAGGCCGCGGAAGGAAACAGGTTACTCTGGATAGATGGAGTCGATTCTAATTTTCCTCAGACTTAGGGCCGGATTAGGGCTGCCCCAGGGAAGTGAGGTCAGCGTGATGATGTTTTTTTGAGATAAGCGATTTAAACGCGGTCAGACGATATTTTGTGGCGCGTTTCAAAGCCTCTGATTTACTAAATATTTTAGTAAGGGGTAGCGTAAGTATCCAGGGAAAAGCCCCGTGTGGTAATTACGACCCGCGAGGATCTGGGAGAGGGAGGTTTCAGCCGCGACGTCTCTCTTTAGGTGTTTTATTATTTTTCGCGTTTTATCTGGGCCGCTCCAGCTGGCTCGCCAAAGATAGGGCCCTCAAAATGGCTAGTGGGGTGAAAGGATTGGTTTAATGACCCTGAAAGAGTTACCTGGCGATGATCAATCTTTCGCGGGAATAATTGACGACAATCTTTTATACGCGGATAAGACCGGGTACATTTATGAGCTTCTGCGGGGCTCGAAGAAAAAAAGTTATTTCTTGTCCCGCCCCCGTCGTTTCGGTAAAACCCTTTTGTTATTCACTTTAGCGGAGCTTTTCTCTGGCAATCGCGAGCGTTTTAAAGGGCTTTGGATTGACCGCTCCGATTACGATTTTCCCAGGATTCCAGTCCTGTATTTGAGTCTCTCGCAAGAATCAGAAAGTCCCGCGATTTTAAAGGCTAATCTACTTGGCGATCTCAAAAGGATCGCTGATAAAGCTAATTTGGCTCGCAAGGTTGAGGGAATAACTCCGGGCGCGTATTTTGGGAACCTTGTTCAAGCTCTTACGGAAGAGTCCAAAAATGAAATAGCGGTGCTCATTGACGAGTATGACGCCCCGGTGACCAGGAACATGGACAACCTGAAGATTGCCACCGCCAACGCGAAAATCCTTCACGATTTCTTCGCCACCCTAAAAAAACCGGAAGTGTCATCTCTGATCCGGTTTACGTTTATCACCGGCATAACCAGATACGCCCTGACCTCCATGGACTCGGGTCCCAACCAACTCAATGACCTATCGATGGATCCTAAATACGCCGGCCTGTGCGGTTTTACCCTGGCCGAGTTCGATTCCTTATTCGCCGACCGGTTGGAATCAACCCTGGATAACTGCAAAAAAATCGGCCATATGAAATCCATCGAGACGGTGGAAGATTTGCGGGCGAAAATTTTCCGTTGGTATGACGGCTACAACTGGGGGGGCGAGACCAGGGTTCTCAACCCATATTCCATCCTCAAATTTTTTAAAAACAATCGTTTTGATTACTATTGGGTCAAAAGCGGTCGGCCTGGGCCTCTGACCACCTTGATTAGTCAAAGACCTCTGGATTTTGTTCGGCCCAATCTGGATTCAAATCTTTCCAGGGACGTCCGCAAAACTGAGCTGAATAATCTTGAGATCGCCCCGGTCCTCTTTCACAGCGGTTACCTGACTGTGGACTCAATCAAACAAGGTGAAGTGGCCGACCCGGTCACCGGTGAACCTGAGATTGAGGACTCCTACTCTTTCCGATTCCCCAATTTTGAGGTCAGACGCTCGTACTACTCAGATTGCTCGGATTGTTTCCGGGTCGTTTTAAGCCTCCCCTCGAGTGATGCTCTTAAAACCCATGGCGAGAGACTCAAACAGGCTTTTCTGGCCAGAGACGCCGAGGCGGTCAGTTCCATGTTCAGCGGTTTTTTTTCCGCTATATCTTACTACCAAAGGCAAGATGGCGAGAAAGCTTTCCACGGCTTAATCCATGGGATCCTGATGGCTATGGGCTTCAAGGTCCGAAGTGAGGTATCTGGATCCATAGGGCGTTTGGATCTAGTCGTTGAGTTGTCAGAGGTGATTTTTGTCGTTATTGAGTTGAGATATCGTCGGAGTTCCAAGAAACTCAGCCAGTTGGAGGAAAACGCGGCGTTGTCGTCTCTAGCCTTAAAACGGTTGAAAACTGAAGAAGTGGACGAAATTTTGGCTGATATAGCTATGAAAACTTTTGATATTACTAAAAAATATCAAATTTTATCATAATTTGACGATAAAAAGTCAACTGAAGCTGAAAAAAACAAAACGTTGGCTGTGGCCGCTCTGAATTCCATCCCTGAAAGCGACCTCAATCAAACTTTGGCGAAGGCGGTCAGAGATAAACTGCCGCCAAAAGAAATAAAAAAAGCTTTGCGCGAGGCGACCGCCAAATTGGGCCTTAATGACGCTCAAATTGACGCGGTTTTGTCGAAGGCCGTCCAGGAAGCTTTAAGGGATATAGCCCTAAAGGACTACCACGGCCCTTTGCGAAATGAAGCTAAGCGGTTTATTGACCTGGGGCTAGCCATCTTTGAGGATGGCTCGCGCGTTAAGGCGGCTTTCCGGCCAGAGAAGCCCAATCCAAGCCAGCAGTCAGCCTAGAGGGCGAGATCTCTAATTAAGTTCAAACCACAGGCCAATCTAGGCGCGAC
>JAISMU010000140.1 GCA_031276635.1 Deltaproteobacteria bacterium
CTATGCCCAAATTTCGTGAAAAAACAAAAATATTCATTATTTAATCAAATTAGATAATTTTAGCTGTAACGTTATTTCTTTATTCGTTTAAATACGTGGACGGTCTAGACGGAAAATGATACAATCGGCCCAGAGCTGGAGGATGAAATTGTCCATCGCCCCTTGAGCCGCCCCTGGGGGGCTCAGGCCGGGCCTCAAGCCAACCTCAGTTTGGCGATTGGCTTCCCTGGACTGACTCCTAAGTTTTATCCTGGTTACCTTAATCGGCTACCTGAGAGCCTGGCTCCTATTGCCATGCTCCCATAAACCATGCTCCCATAAACCATGGTTTCGTTCGCTCCCAGACGCGCCCTTAGCCCGCCGGCCTAACCGGCCCAGCCCAACGGCGCCTCCATAAGGTCTTCCGCCATGAGAAAAAAAATTATTTTCGCCATCCTGGCTCTGTCCCTTTCCCTCTCCCTGGCCAACCCCCTCCCAGCCTCGGACGAAAACGTGGGAGCCCTCTTCAAAAAGGTGGACAAATACCTGGCCCTGCGGGACAAGCTCCCCAACGCCAGCGACTCCTTCTGGTCCTGGGTCCCCTTCACCGCGGACGACAAGTCCCAGATCCAGGACGACATCAACGCCTATCTCGATCAGAGCCTGGCTGTGCTGCTGGACGACGAGGCCATCAAGACCAAAAACGAGATCAACCGCCTGGAGAGCGAAAACCGGCAAACTCAGGAAAAAATAGCCCAGTTGGAGCTGGAAAAGACCACCGCCCCCACCGACACCAGCAAACTCAAGTTCTGGACCACCTCGGCTAGCCAGATTGACGACAAAATCGAGTCTTTGAAGAAGAAAATCCAAGCGAATATTTCGAAGATTGAGGGCAAGAGAAATGACATTAAAAGAAATCTAGAAAAATCAAACATTTTCTTGACCAACGACCAGATCAAAACTTTGCTAATCACGGTTTCCGGCCAAGACCAGTTGGACGCCATTGTGGCCTTGAAGAATCTCTACAACCTAACAGAGACCTTGAAAAACCTCATGCGCCAGTCCAACAACCTCACCATCAACAAAAAGTACTACGGGGTCTTCCTCCTGGCCACCGAGGCCCACGAGCGTCAGCTCAACCTGTTTCTGGACCGCCTCAATAACCAGTATCTGCCAAGCCTCCAAGCTCTCAAAGAGGAAAACCTGGCCTTGATGGCCGAAACCCGGCGCTTGGCGGCGGAAAAACCCATCTATCAGAGTAACGTCGCCGCCCAGGCCATGACGGACGAGGTGGCCGACAAGTACCGGGACCTCTTGACGAGCCAGCGGCGGAACCTAGAGGAGCGTCGAGCGGCCTTGGCCGAGGTCCTCCAATATGTCGCCAACACCTATAAAACCGTTAGCCTGGCCTCAAGCCTGGCCACCTCCATGGAGGAGAGCCTCAACACTTTGCAGGCCATTCTGGAAATGCCTATTCTGCCGCCTGTGGCTTTTGAGAACAGCCTGGAGGCCACATTTCTGGAGCTGTCGGAAAAAATCGCCGCTAAATGAGCCGGGCGACTCTGGCGAAAATTGGGGCGCTACTGAGGGCGACAGTTTAGAGGGCCAGCGTCGGCCAACCGGCTCTTCAGGCCAGCCGGGCCGGACAGAGTCGCAACTGGCATTGGGGACAAAGCGGCTTACGGGCCAGACACAGAGTTCGACCATGGGCGATGACCTGGTGGGAAAAATCCGTCCAAATAGCTTGGGGAATCTGGCCCATGAGGTCTATTTCAATTTGCTCCGGCGCCTGGCTGGCCGTCAGCCCCAGCCGCTGGCTGATCCTTTTGACATGGGTGTCCACGGTGAGCCCCGGGATCCCAAAAACATTGCCGAGAACCACATTGGCGGTTTTGCGGCCCACCCCTTTCAAGGTCACCAAATCCTCCAACTTATTCGGGATCTGGCCGCCGAAGCGGGCCACCACGGCCTGGGCGGTCTCGACCGCGCTTTTGGCCTTTTGCCGGTAAAAGCCGCAGGCCCGGACGCAATCCTCCACCTGGGCCAGGTCAGCTTCAGCCAAGGATTTCACGTCAGGAAATAGTTGAAAAAGCCTGACCGTGGCTTGATTAACGGTCTTATCCTGGCACTGGGCCGAAAGGATAGTGGCGATCAAAAGCTCATAGCCATCGCGAAAATTCAAGCCGCATTTGGCTTCGGGATAGGTCTTTTGGAAAAAATCTATAATGGCCGCTATTTCTTTTGGCGGCCTAGGCGCGAATTTTTCCGCCGCCCCGCTCTCCGCCGCCTGGCCCTTTTTTCCCCTGATCTCGGAAATAGCTCGCCTCCTTATGAAAAAAGACCTGAAACTCTAGCCGCCACCTTTTCGGGGGTGAAGCCAAACTCCTCAAAAAGTCGGGCGGCCGGGGCCGAGCTCCCAAATCGCTCAATGGACACCATCTGGCCCCGTTCCCCCAGATAACGCTCCCAGCCAAAGCTGACCCCGGCCTCCACTCCCAGGCGGGCGGTAACTCGCGGCGGGAGAACGCTCTCCCGATAAGCCTGACTCTGCTCGGCGAAAATCTCCCAGGAAGGCAAGGACACCACTCGAACTCTTCTCTGGCCCAGCAAGAGCTTTTGAGCGGCCAGGGCCAGGGAAACCTCTGAGCCGGTGGCCAAAATGATGGCCTCCGGCTCGCCTTCGGAATCCGAGAGAACATAGCCACCCCGGGCCGCCCCGGCCCAGAGAGCCGGATATTCTTCCAGCGGCAGAACCGGCAGGTCCTGGCGCGATAAGACCAGGGCCACCGGGCCTGGCCGCTTTAAAAGCTCCAACCACAAAACCGCCGTCTCATTGGCGTCGGCTGGCCGAATGACCGTGAGGTCCGGCATGACCCTTAAAGAGGCCAGATGCTCGATGGGCTGATGGGTGGGCCCATCCTCCCCAACGCCCACGCTATCGTGGGTGAATATGTAAATGACTTTTAAGCCCATCAGGGCCGAAAGACGAATGGCCGGGCGGCAAAAGTCGGCGAAGACCAGAAAGGTCGCCCCATAGGGTCGAATCCCCGGGTAAAGGGCTAATCCGTTAACCACAGCCCCCATGGCCTCTTCCCGGACCCCGAAATGAATATTGCGACCGGTGGGGGTTAGCGGCAGAAATGAGCCCAACCCCTCGAGGCTGGTCTTGTTGGAGGGCCCCAGATCGGCGCTGCCACCCAAGAGCTCCGGCAGCTTCCGGGCCAAGGCGTTCAAGACCTGGCCCGAGGCGACCCGAGTGGCGAGGCGACCGGTCGGAAAACTTATCGGCTCACCCAATTCGGGGAGCTCCTGAGCCAGGCGCCGGTTAAGCTCGCGACTTTCCTCGGGATAAGCCTGGGCGTAGTTAGCCAAGAGAGCCTCCCAACTCAGGCGGGCCGCCTCGTGGGCCCGAGAGCGGGTGGCGAAATTTTTGGCCACCCGCTCATCGACAAAGAAAGGAGGTTTGTCGCCATAGCCGTAAAACTCCCGGGTGGCGGCCAGGGCCTGGGCTCCCAGTGGCTCCCCATGAGCCTTGGGGGAGTCGGCCTTGGGACTGCCAGCCCCTAAAACGGTCCGGGCCATGATGAGCGACGGCCTTTCCCGATCAGCCCGGGCGTTTTCCAGGGCCTGATGGACACTGAACAGATCCTCGCCATCGGCGACCACAATGACCTGCCAGCCATAGGCCAGAAACCGGGCCCGGACGTCCTCGGTGAAGGTCAGGTCCGTGCCCCCCTCAATGGTCAGATGGTTGTCGTCGTACAGATAGATCAGTTGGCCCAGGCTCTGGGCCCCGGCCAGCGAGGCGGCCTCGGCGGCCACCCCTTCCATGAGGTCGCCGTCCGAGACCAGGCCATAGACGTAATGGTCAAAAAGCGTGAACCCCGGGCGGTTGAACCGGGCTCCCATGGCTCGGGCGGCCATGGCCAGGCCCACGCCCATGGCCAAGCCGTGCCCCAGGGGGCCAGTGGTGGCCTCGACTCCCGGGGTAACCCGAAACTCGGGGTGGCCAGGGGTCCGACTACCCCACTGGCGAAAATTCCGCAACTCGCTCTCGGCGAGGCCATAGCCGCAAAGGTAAAGCAAAGCGTACAGAATCGAGGAGCCATGGCCCGGGGAAAGAATGAATCGGTCCCGATTAGGCCAGCTCGGGCATTGGGGGTCATGCTTGAGGAATCGAGACCACAGAGCGTACAAAAGGGGAGCTGCCCCCAACGGCAGGCCCGGATGCCCACTCTGGGCGGTTTCCACCATGTCCGCGGCCAAAAGCCTCAGAGTGTCGACCGAGGCCCGATCTTTGCGGTTATAGACCGAGGTGGTCATGTCGCCTCCACTTGACGAAAACCTTTTGAGGTAAACCTATGAAGCTTAACCAGGCCCCGCCTAAGCCTTGACCACCGTGGGCCCGGCCTGAAAAACGCCCCGAGTGTCAATGAGCAATTGGGAACACTCCAGGATCAGGTCGTGGTCAAAGGCGTCATGGTCAGTCAGGAGGACCACGGCGTCGTAACTGGCCAGGGTCTCTGGGGTGAGCGGGACGGATTTGAGCTCAAAAGAAAAGCGCCTGGTCCGGGGGAGAGCCGGGATATGAGGATCGCTGTAATCCACCAGGGAGCCGGCGGCGATGAGAGCCCTCAGGATCTCCAAGGACGGGGATTCCCGCATGTCCTCGACGTTTTTCTTGTAAGCCACGCCCAACAGGAGGATTTTCGAGCCCTTGAGAGGCTTGGCTCGCTGGTTGAGGGCCCGAGAGAGTTTTTCCACCACGTAATCGGGCATGCGACAGTTGACATCGCCAGCCAGCTCAATAAAGCGGGTGTGGTGCCCGTAGGCCCGGGCTTTCCACGTCAGGTAAAAGGGGTCAATGGGAATGCAGTGCCCGCCTAGGCCGGGGCCGGGGTAAAAGGGGGTGAAACCAAAGGGTTTGGTGGCCGCCGCCCGGATGACCTCGTGGATGTCCAGGCCCATGCTGTCGGCCACAATTTTCAGCTCATTGACGAGCCCGATGTTGACCGCCCGGTAGATGTTCTCCAAAAGCTTGGTGAGCTCGGCGGCCTGGGTGCTGCTGACGGTCACCACCTTCTCAATGACTTGCCCATAGAGCTCCCGACCGACCCGGGCGCAGGCCGGAGTGGTCCCACCCAACACCTTAGGGATGGTCCGGGTGGTGAAGTCGGGGTTGGCCGGATCCTCCCTTTCCGGGGAGTAGACCAGAAAAAAGTCCTGCCCCACGGTGAGGCCTTTGGCCTCAATGGGGGGCCGCAGAACCTCATCGGTGGTCCCGGGGTAAGTGGTGCTCTCCAGCGATAGTAATTGCCCGGTCCGCAGATGCGGCAACAGCTCGCGCAGGGTGCCCTCGACAAACGAGAGGTCCGGCTCGCGGTGCCTGGTCAACGGGGTGGGCACACAGATAAGAATGGCGTCAGCCTCTTGGGCCAGGGAAAAATCGGTGGCGGCCGAGAAGAGACTGGCCGCGTCTCGCAAACGCTGGGATTTGATGTGCCCAATGTAGGATTCGCGGTGGGAAATTTTTTTGACCTTTTCCGCGTCCACGTCCAGGCCCAGGACCTGAAAGCCGCTTTCGGCGAAGGACAGAGCCAGCGGCAGACCCACGTAGCCCAGGCCCACAATGGAGACCACCGCCTTCTGGTCCGCGATCTTCCGCATCAGCTTGGTTTCATGCTCAGACATTTTTCGCCCCTAATTCCAGGCCTTTCAGGACCAGGGAGCTAATTCGCCCCTGGGTCGCCGCGTCAAGATAGGGATGCATCGGCAAACTCAGAACCTCCCCGGCGGCTTTTTCGGTCTCTGGGCAGGCCCACTCGGGGTCGTCATCCAGGTCGGCCTTAAGATAAGCGAAAGCCGGTTGCTCACGCAAGCCCAGAGGATAGTAGACATTAGCCGGGACGCCCTCGCCTTTGAGGTAATTGAGCAGAAAATCCCGGACCCCGACCGGGACGCGGAGGGTGTACTGGGCCCAGGCCGAACTAAAGCCCGAGGGAACAAGAGGGATCACGGGCGCTTGAGGAAGTTTGAGGGCCTGGCCTCCCTCGCTCAGGAGCCGGCCATAAGTTTCCGCTACCCGTTGGCGGGCCTGAAGCTCCTGGGGAAAAACCGCCAACTTTTCCAGGAGGATGGCCGCCTGCAAAGTGTCCAGGCGACTGTTGACGCCCAGACGGGCGTGCTCGTATTTGGAGCGACCCTGGCCGTGGCTCCGCAAACTCCGCAAAATCTCGGCCAGGGCCTTATCAGAGGTCAGAATCGCTCCCCCATCGCCATAACAGCCCAGAGGTTTGGCGGGAAAAAAACTGGTCGCCCCAACCTGGCTAAACCCCCCGGCCCGCCGCCCCTGGATCTCGCCCCCAAAACCCTGAGCCGCGTCCTCCAGAACCAGCAGATCATGTTTCCGAGCGATGGCGTTAATGGCCGGGAAATCAGCTGGCAGGCCAAAGAGATCCACTGGGATAACCGCCCGGGGTCTCAATAGCCCGCTTTTTTTGACCAAAGCGATCTTGCGCTCCAGATCAACCGAAGACATATTGAAGGTTATCGGCTCAATATCCACGAAAATAGGGACCGCCCCGCGCAGGGCCACCACCTCGGCTGTGGCGATGAAAGTGAAACTGGGGCAAAAGACGGCCTCACCCGGCCCCACTCCCCAGGCCAGGAGCGGCAGGGTCAGGGCGTCGGTGCCATTGGCGCAAGCGATCACCTCCGCCACGCCCACGTAATCGGCCAGGGCTTTTTCCAGCTGAGCCACCTCGGGGCCGTTAATATATTGGGCCCCGGAAACAACTTTTAAAATGGCCTTCTCCATTTGAGGCCGCAAGGTCTCAAACTGCTTTTTCAGATCTATAAATGGGATCGGGGTTTTGTCCATCCTATTTCCTTTTTAGCCTCTGTCTTTTTTTCGCCTCAGGCCTTAGTCGCCTCGTTATCGCCCACACATTCCAGGCCATGGTCGGTCAGCCTATAGACCAGGCCACAAATCCGACAGCGCAGATCCTCGCCAAGCTTTTCCCCGCAGCGGCAAATCCAACCGGTCCGCCTGGCTGGCGCGCCCATCATCAGGGCGTAGGGCGGCACGTCTTTGGTGACCACGGCCCCGGCTCCGATAAAGCAATACTCACCCAGGATGTGCCCGCAGACAATGGTGGCGTTAGCCCCGATGGAGGCCCCTTTCTTAATCAGGGTCGGTCGCATCTCGCTCATGCGACGGATGAAGGCCCGGGGATTGAAAACATTGGTGAAGACCGCGCTAGGGCCACAGAAAACGTCATCCTCCAGCTCAACGCCCTCGTAAATGGAAACGTTGTTCTGAATCTTGCAACCCCGACCGATCTTAACCCGGGGACCGATGACCACGTTCTGGCCGATATTGCAGTCAGGGCCAATCAGGGAACCCTGGAGAATATGGGAAAAATGCCAGATCCGGACGCCCGGGCCGATAAAGGCGTCGGTGTCGACCACGGCGGTGGGATGAATATTGTAACCCACCCCGGGCTCGATCTTCCGAGTCAGAAACTCTCCCACCGGATCGTCCAGTTTCATCTGCTGGGCTCGAGATTCTTCCAGGGAGCGGTCCATGGCCGTGAGAACGGCCAGAACCCGCAGGCCTTCCAGGCCGCTGGAGTCCGTGGGCGGCACGCGGGTCTCAATGGCCGCGAGAAAAGCCAGGCACTGCTCCTTCAAGGGCTCCTTCTCCACGAGCGGGATTTTTTCCGGCTTGGCCTTTTCCACCTCCGGCTCCAAACCCCGCCAGCGCAGGCGGTAGGAGTAGAGAACCAGCTTGTCCGACCAGGGGGCTGAGTCCTCAAAAACGGCCATTTTGTCCAGCCCCACCAGGACCAGGCGCTGCTCCTTGAAGGGGTTGAGCCAAGAGACGGAGATGTGGGCCTTGATGCCCATGGGGAAGACCAGGTCCGCGTCAGCCACGTCCTGGGTCCCGGGGGTAAGGTAACTGCCACCAAAGGCCTGAACCGAAACCGGGAGCGACCCCAGAAGGTTCATGATGAGGCTGATGTCGTGAGGGGCCAGGTCCCACAAGGCCTTGCCCTCCCGCCGGATCCGCCCGAAATTGAGTCGCCGGGAGTAGACGTGACAGATGCGGCCCAGATCGCCAGTGTTGATGATTTCGCGCAGGCGGATGACGGCCGGGTGGCGGTTCAGAATATGGTCAACCATGAGGATGGCCTGTTTCTCCTCGGCCAGGCTGACCATCCGACGACCGTCCTCCAGGTTCAGGGCCAAGGGCTTTTCCACCAGCACGTCCTTGCCCGCCCGCAGGGCCATTAAGGTCTGCTCGGCGTGCAGGCGCGGAGGCGTGGCCAGAACCACCCCGCGGATGCCGGGATCGGCCAGAACCTCCTCTAGGCTCTCCACGGCGGTGAGACCGGGAAACTGCTGACAGATGTTGGCCAGAAGCTCCCGATTGGAGTCGGCCACGGTCTTCAAGGCCCCTAGCTGGTAAAAGACGCGAACCAGGTTGCGGCCCCAGTAACCAGTGCCAATCACCGCCACCCGCGGGCGTTGGATTATATCTGTCATAGCTCACCCAGGTCAGCCCACGCCCACGGGGGGCGCGGGGGAAATTGGACCGCGGGGACAGCCTGAGGGGTCGCCCCACCAACCCCAGCTGGGGCCGCCTCGACCGAGCGGCCCCCTCTGGGGGCAAAGGGTCAAAAAAAGATTTTTTGGGCTTTGAACAAAAAAAACCCGCTGGGCGTTTTGAGCCAGATCGCGAGGGTCAGGCCCTCTGAGGCGAAAACTGGAGCCCAAGGGGTTGGTCAGGGCTGACGGCTCAAGGCGCCGCCTCCCCCAGGGCGGCGAGGGCCGCCGCCGAATCGGGATAGAGGAGAAAAACTCCCAGCGGATCCAAAACCTCCAGGACCCGGTAAAAATCGGGCTGTTTGGTCGGGTCCAGGACCAGAGCCAAGTCGGGCCCGTAAGTCTGGCTCAGGGCAACCAGCAGCCTCATCTCCTGACTGGAAAACTGGCTCAACTGGGTCAGATCCACGACCAGGCTTCGCTGCCCCCGGTCTCTGGCCTCCTGACAGCTGGTCAGAAAGCTCTGGCCCCACTCGGCCAACTGACCATTGGCCAGAGTCACCAACGGGCCGATGGGGATATTCTGGGGGCCGGAAATAGTCGTCGGCTCTGGGGTCGGGCCGGCCTCCGCGCGGGGGGAAGAATCCTTTGAGGAAACCACGGGCGAGTCCGCGGCTAAACCCGGCGAGTCGGCGACGGCCGCCTCGCCGCCCTCCTCCAGGGACAACTCCGCCTCCCGCAAAGCCTGATTCAAGGCCGACAGCCAGTCCACCTCATCGCTTTCCCCGTTTTCCAGCCGGTCCATGATGACCTCAGCCGTATCTAGGACCTGGAAGAGTTGCTCAATGATGGGCGGCGGGCACAAACAACCGGTCTCCCGAACAGTCTGCAGGAGAGTCTCCGAGGCGTGCAGAAGATTATACAGATTCTTGAGGTTGACAAAGCCGCTGTTGCCTTTAATAGTGTGTAGCGTCCCCATCAGGGCGTTGAGACTTTCCAGGGACTGAGGATCCTTTTCCAGGGCCAGAAGCTGGGTTCCGGCGTTGGCCAGATGCTCTCGAGAGTCAAAAATGAACTCATCCAGAATGTCATTGCTCATAAACGCTACCCAATGAAACGTGGTCTCCAAGAATCCCAGGAACTAATCCAAAAAAGTATAACACATGTTGATTAAAATGAGGAAATATCTCCCGCCGACCGCCGCAATTTTAAATTTGGCCCGGCCTCCAGAAGGGCCCTGGTCAGAAGAAAGATCATATTAATATTTGGACAATATATATCGTTAAAATATTTTTTTTATTTTAATGTTAATATGAATTTATTATGCAGTAATAGTTACAAATAATATAATTATTTTGTTTATTTATTTTTTAATAATTATATGTTATATTTTTTTATTATAATAAAAATATATTATTTAAATAATATCTTTTAACTTGAGTTTGTTGCTGACCACTAATTGTTTAGCTACAAAAAAACGAGTAACATCGCTAAAAAATAAAAAAATCAAACATTGTATTCTTTCGTCAGCTCAAGGTCAATGACTCAGGCGAACCAGATGGCAGGGAATTAAATTGTGATTTATCTACAAATTATAATTTTTTATACTTATAATACTTTGATATTACTAAAACAAGCGAGATCTGGGCCAGCCAATCCCAAAACCCCTTGACCGCCCAGGCCAAGGCGCTTGGGCTTCTTCGCCAGCGACAACGCCAGCCTGGGCGTCTATCCGCGCCCCGAAGCCCTGAGCGCCCAGTTTGAGCTTGAGCCTTATTACCTTCCGGAATCCGTTATTGAACCTCACGCGACAGGGCCTTTCATGGCCGCCTGCCAGACTTACGCGGTCACCATCACCCTGACCCCGGTCACCCTGGCGGGATTCGCCTTCAACCAAAATGGCCGGGAAGTGGTTACCAACGCCCTGGGCCAAGTCCAGGGAACCATCCGCTATAGCCGAGACAACCTGGCCGACTACCAAGCCAACCCAGATTGGTCCATCACTGTGCCGGCGTGACGGTCCGTCAAGCCGGCCCCTTACCGATAGGCTTTGAGACCCGCCAACCTTGAACCCCCTAGAGAGCCAGGCCAAGCCGCCTAGGCGCGGGGGGAGAAAAAACTCTACCCCCGCGCCTTTTTATAGGGACCACCGCGACTTTTTTATGGGGAATCCCGCCGGCCAAAAGCCAGCCATTTTCATTTTATAGATTTAAATCAGGGAGAAATAATAATGGCCTATAATAGATTTTTTCAACTATTTTGACCAGATTTTACTTAATGAAGTTGAGAGGAGAAAAAATTAGTTGGACAGGTTGAGACAGATGAGGGGATTTTTAGCCCAGTAGGCCAGGAAACGAGGGCTGTTCTCAGGTTCGCGAACTCTTGAGCGCCCGGAAGCTTATTCTCAACCAACAGCCACGCCAAACCTGGAACACTCTTAAACGGTTAGCTCCGAGGGGTCACCAAAAATAGCTTTGACCTCGCCCCGACCGACAACGCCCAGGCCAATGGTAACAAGATCCTGGCCCGACAGTCGATAACTCGCGCCATATTTTTTTTTCTTGATGGCGATGAAGGCTTGCTCGACCA
>JAISMU010000184.1 GCA_031276635.1 Deltaproteobacteria bacterium
CGTTGTTGGCCAGAAAAAGGGCTCTAACCTCGTTGGCGACCTCGATCATGGCCTTTCGGATCGCGTCAGGCAAGTCCGGGCTAGCCTGGGCCAGGATCTGGCTTTCCGCCTCTGGGGAGGCGTAGCCAACCTCACAGAGCCAAAATCGATCCATAAAGGCCAGATTTTGCCGAACAACACCTTGGTAAAGGCCAGTCTGATCCGCGGCGCCATTGGAATTGGCCGTGGCCACGAACCGAAAATTAGAATGAGGCTCGATCAACTCTCCCTCATTTTCCACCACGCTCAAGGGCTCACCATCAAGAATCCCGTTAAGCCCAGACAAAGTCGCCGGGTCCAAGAGGTCGATCTCGTTGAGCAAAAACAAGGCCCCATACTTGGCGGCCAGAGCCAGAGGGCCATATTGGTAGCTCATGTTATTGTCTTTAACCGTCAGATGACCCACCAGATCGATGAACTCCAATCGATTGTGGCCGGTAACATCAAAAACAGGATAGTTCAAGCGGGCGGCCACCTGCTTGATCAGGCTGGTCTTGCCACTGCCGGTAGGGCCGAACAAATAAAGCGGGTCGCTATCGTGACTGAGCCAGACGCAGACCTCGTCTAAATTATCGCTGAAAAAATAAAAGTCATTTTTTTTCGGGACTAACGGGTTACAGTCCTTATAGCCGGTGATTTTCAGACCAGAGGGACTATTTTTGAATAAAGCGCCAGCGTCATATATCTTAGTTTGTAAATTAGAAAGAATATACTTAGCATTATTTTGTATATTTAATTCATTAGAAAATTCATTTTCTTTATTAATCATAATATAACTATTAAGACAAAGTTTTAAACTTTAAGTATTTATTAATTTTTTCAATAAGCTTTTCTTTATTTAATTCTCCTGTTTGTTCCGTGTTATTGGTTTTTTTAACAATTTTATCGATCAAACCCATGAGCTCGTCATCAACCCCTTCGTTATGTTTCAGAGCTAAAACCTCATACTCCGGGCCAAAGAGATCGGTCATCAGCTCTTCCTGGGCCCGGCCTTCCCGCTTGGCTTTGGCCCAGCTTTGAAAGATAGCCTCTCGAAAAACCGAGTCCTCGACCTCAGGCCAGACCGGGACGGCCGAGTCCGGGACCTGGTCCTGGCTATCCCAGGCGACCTGGTAATCAGGCCCAATTTTATAGATAACCGCGCTTTCGCGATTAAAATTTATCCATGGAGCTAATTTATCAAATTCATCTTTGCTAATAATATTTAATTTTATAAGAATACTATATTTCCAAGTGTTTTCTAGTATAAAATTTTGTAAAGATGATATTTTTGCATTTGATAATGACTTAAAAGATAAAAAATCTTTCTTATATTTTGAAACAGGTGATAAAATATTTATTGAAACTCCATTTTTATTAGGTTCAATTTTATTTATATAAAAAAATTTTTTCATAGTGATTTCATCAATATAGTATATTTGGTCAATGTTAAATATTAAATTTGGCTTAACAACAACTATATGATTAATATTATCTAAAATTTCTTGACCAAATGGCAAGTTTATACCATTTAATAATTCAATAAAATATTTTTTTGTTTTATCATATAATATATTCAAATCGTCTAAATATGTAACAAGAGAATTTATTTCAAGTAACTTATTATTTAAATCACTAGAATTTGTTTTTAATTCACTATTTTTATTTTTTTTATTATAAATTGTTTTTATAAGATTAGATTTTTTAGCGCTAATAATAGTTAAATTAAAAAGAATTGAGTAAACTTCGTATTTTCTTTTTTCTTCCTCAAGCATCTTGGTGGCCGCCGCTCGTTTATTTCGGCGGGCCTGGGCCTCCTCAGGCGAATTAGCTAAAAGGTCCAAAAGTTCCTCAAAGTCAATGGCCTGCCCGTTACTCATGACCGAGGCCTGACTGGCCACCAACTCTCCCAACCAGTTGGCTTTGGATTGTAAGGTAGTGTGGCGGTACTGATCAAAGGTTTTGTTGCCAAAATAGTAGTGGATGGCCACCACCGAGTTCTGGTTGCCCTGCCGGACTCCCCGACCATTGCGTTGATAGACACTGGTCGGCGTCCACGGCAGAGTCAGATGATGAATAGCTGTGGTGTTGGTTTGTAAATTCAGGCCAAGCTCAATTTTCCGATTGCCAATGATGAACCGAATCTGGCCAGAATCAAATTTTTCGATTATATGGTCTAATTTTGACCTATTAACTTCTGAAGAATTAATTATAGCGATTAAATCTTGACTAATATTTAAATTATTTGAAATAATTCTTTTTAATTTAGTATGTTGAATTTTTTCTTCAATAAATATTATTTGATTGCCTCCATTTAAATAATATTTTTTTAATAAATCAAGTAATCTACTAAATTTAGGATTAATCGGATGGGTAACTGTGGATATATCCAAATAGACTTCCTTGGCTAAATTGATGACCACGCTATCCATGGTTTCCGGGAGATTCAAAGCGTACTTGTTATTATCAAATTTATATAATTTTTTTTCAACAATATCTTCTGTTAATATCCAACGCATCTTAAATTTATCATATATATATTGATCAAATCTATCTGGCAAGAGTAGAGATAATGCTTCCAGATTTTTTATATATTCATTATCAACTAAATAAGTAATTCGATGTGTATAAGTATCATAATCAATTGTCAATCTATCCATATCACTAATAATTGACAATATACAACCAAGGCCAGAACTATTTCTTTTACTAGCTAAATTTAAAGCATTACTTCGTAAATAATCATATAAGATAGTTTGTTTATCATTAAGATCAATATCTTCAATTATTTCTGACTTATCAGGTATTTTCAAATTAATAGAAGGGTCATCATATGACCTAACTAAAACATACTTATTAAATAAATTTCTTAAAACATCGAGATTTCTAAAGCCTAATAAAGCTTCAGATTGTGAAACTTCCCCACTAATTTTACAAATATTAGCAAGTTTTATCTTTCCAAACAAGCCAATTATATCATTAATATTATCTAAACCAGCTTCTTTAAATTCATTAATATCACAAATCAAAGATAAAGAATTAATTATCTCATATGGAGTATTAGTTAAAGGAGTAGCTGTAAAACAAAAGACACCTTTATTGTCTTTATTTTTTTGCCTAATAATACAAGTTTTTGATAATACATTTATAGCCTGTTTTGATATAGATGGATGAGATAAATAAGCAATATTATTATATATACCTGAACCTTTAAAACTATTTTTATATAAATGAGACTCATCTAATATCAATGTATCAAATAAACAATCTTCAAAATAAGGTAAGCTGGTCTGGTCAGTCACCTGTTCCCAATATAAATCTTTATCTTTACTTATATATGGACAAAAATCATTTATATATGAATAAAAATTTTTAATTGATTCTTCCTTAACAGGCAATTTAACTAAACATTCTTTTGTAGTAAGAACTAATTTATAATTATTAGTTGTAATTCTTTGTAAATCTTTAATTTTATCTATAATTAATATATTTTCAATAATAAATTTTAGGTTAAATAAATTATTAATTTCTTTTATCCAAGTTTCTAAAACAGACAAAGTAGTAGCGATTAAAACTCTATTGAAAGTGCCATATTTAAGCCCTAACCCGACTAAGGCTAAGGCAATTATCGTCTTGCCCAAGCCCACGTCGAAAGCGCAAATTCCTCTCCCATTGCTATACAAGCGTTTAACTTCGTCAATTTGAAAATTATATAAATTAATTTTACCTGATAAAAACTCATTAATAGAAAAATTATAATTTTCATTTTCTCTTGGCTTGGCAATATAAAATTTATTATTATATAAATCGACTAAATTAGCTATATCAACATGATTATGAAGCCAATCATTAAATTTATCATCTAATGATCCAAATAACTCCAATAAAAACCATTTATCAGGTCCATCTTTTTTTCTAATAGCTTCTTTATTTAAAAACCTTACTAAATATATTGAAATACCATCATGATGGCTATAAGTAATATATTTATCCATATAAGTAGCAATTTTACTAAAATTTTCTTCAGATAAAAAAGTTAATATATAATTTTTGGGAATCCAACTATCTAACATACTAAAAGTAATATTGTAACTTTTAATTCTATTAATATTATTATTTAATAAGTCAATTTGTTTAAGCCAGGCCCGTCTGAATATCTCGTTGTCCGTTTGGGCGACCGCTTCCGAGTAGGCCTTGATTTTAGCCGCTATATCGCCGTCCGCCAAACGGGTCAAGGGAATGAGCCCCGCCCGCTCGGTCAGGCCCAATCTCTCGTCAGCCAAAAGCCTCTCCACCGAAAGCCCGTTCTTCGGCCCCAGGTAGAACTTTTCCAGGTCCGCCAGGGAGACCTCCAGCTGACCCTTAAGGCAAACCAGATAATTGACAATTGAGACCGGATCGGTCGGGTCAAAATCCAGATCTTCCTTTAAGATAAGCTCATTAGCCATAATTGACAATCACCGGTTTTATCGGGAATAAACTTCTGTGAGCCGCGGGATTTCAACAACCCGCCACCAGTCAGTCAAAAAAATATTCTTACCCAGCCGAAGTGGCAACGCCAAAGACGCGCAATCTTAAATCTACCATCTCGCGGCCGTCCTCTCCTCAAAAACCTTTAAATCTTGCGCCAGCCTCTCTAAAAAGCAAACACCTTTTTTAACGTTTTCATTATAACCTGGGATTGTTCCAAATCCTGATATATTTTAAAAATTTTTCCCAGCCTCGCGGCCTAATTTCCCAAATAACCCAAAGCCCGCTCCAGCCAAAGTTGAGTCGCCAAGGTTTCTCCACCAAGTCAAAAAACGAAACGCCATTTTCCCGCTTAACTTTCCCAGGTTCGCTGGACCGACCCGGCCCCGCGAACCTGGACTTCATTTTAATACCGTTTGGTTAGGCTTAAGGAACCTTCGCCTCGTCATGGTCGGGTTTAGCTGACGACGACGCCCTCTGACCCTTCCCTCGCTCCAGTAAGCCCGCGACCAACCTAGTCCGACCAGCGTCCTGGCTCAAGGGCCGACGCGCGCTTAACGCCTGGCCAGCCCTGGTCCCAGCTTGGCGACTGAAGGGGGCTTGATCATAGACCCGCCTGGTTCTGGTTCTAACCCTCGCGCTGACCTGGGGGTGACATTGTCGAACGTAATCAGCCAAGCCCGGGTCATTTAAAGCGATAACCGCCGAGGAAAGAGAGTCGTCATTTTTGGGGGCCTGACTCGCCGCCTTTCGCATCTTGAGGAGGAAAGAGAGCAAAAGGCTCTCGACAAAAGCGTTTTTGGCTCCCTGACCAGACTCGCCCAGATCTTTGGCCAGGGGCTGATGATAGGCCCACAGGGTTTCACAACGCTCAGAGAGAAAATAAAAAACTTGCTCAGCCATGACCAGGTTGACCGGTCGCCCCAGCAACTCCAAGGCTTTAACCTGGCGGTTAGCCAGGTGATCATAATGGTCGACGATTATGACCTCCACAAAAAAACACTCACTTAAGATGTTGGAGATGAGGGCCAACGTCGTGGAAACGCGGGCCGAGCCCCACGGAATCAATCGGCGCTCAAAACCACTGGTGGCCAGATTCTGACTTTCTTGGGCCAACTCAATATTGCGTTTCGCCATCAGGCGATTGGCGGCGGCTAAGGCGGCCTCGGCCTCAGCTGGCGAGGTGGAGGCGGACAGGGCCAGCAGCTTTTGGACCTTGACCAGAATGGGGTCAGGCTCCAGCTCTGGCCTCGGGCCAAAAGGGTTAGGCGGAGTCCGGGCGGTCATCTCATCAACCCCGGGTCTGGCGAAAACCGGGTCCACCCCCAGAGCTCGGCAAAAGGCTTGGAAAGTCGGGCCATGAGCCCCTTCCTGGCTCAAGGCCGAGGGGCTCAGAAAAACCACCGCCTGGTGCCCGGTCTCGTGGCCCAAAACCCCGATGACCGTGGTCCAGGGGCAGATCTCGAACATCTTGAGATTAAGGCCGATGGTATTATCGGTCTCCCGCCAATAGCCCCAGTCAGACTGACTCCGATACAGACAGAGGCGCGGTCGCATTCTAACCTGAGTCGGCTCGTTGAGCCCAAGTTTCCGCAAAAAATAAGCGTGCGTCGCGCTCAACTTTCGAAGCCAGGCGTTTTGGAGTCTCATCGCCAGCTTTTCAAATTGAATTGACTCAGTCATAACCTTCCATTTCTTTAATTTCTCATTTTAAAAAGCCCGCCGCCCCAGAGAGCCACGGGCTATTTAACCAACCGCCCATGTCAGGGGCGAGAGGGCTCGAAAAATGCCCGCCTTGTCACGCCCTCCAGCCACAAGTGACGCGCCACCACCCTGGCCAGCCCAAGGCCGGCCTCTCCACCAACAAAAAACAGGGGCGACAACGCGAGTCGCGAAAAAAACTGGCCTGACTGGCACAGTTCTCACGAAAAATAGGGGAAGAAGCCAAGAGAGCTGACCAAGAATAACGTCTGGAAAACGCCTCGAAACTCCATAAGTCGCTGGGCTGACCGGAAATTTAGGATAAAGTTTCCACGCTTGTCAGGTCTTTCCAGGGGAGAGGCTATATCTCCAGAGCCGCCAGATCTACAAGCAGACAAACTAACTATTTACAAAATATAATTAACCAATAATTTCTTTATATTCATCATTTAAATTACAAAATTTAATTAATTCATTGAATAACTCAGATATATAATTTGAAGCTATACAATTAGATAATGAATTAACAATTTTACTCAAGTAAAAACTATATATAGCACCTATTAATTCATCATTCATATCTGTTTTATCAGTAAAAATATTGTTATAAGACAATTTTTCAATAATTTCACTATTTATTTTTTCAACAAATGGACTAAATATATTTTTAAATTTCCCTTTAAAAGAATCTAAATATTTAACATTAGCATAACTGGTTAATACACTTTGTAGAGGATCAATATCAGCTAAATTTTTATTTGCAATAGTATCTTCGATTGTAATAACATTCTTAATATAATATTCAATAGATGTACATATATTGGTATGATGGTTAAACATTGAATCTTTATTGCTTCTTAAATCGCCAAGACAATAATTAACAGAATCTAATACATAAATAATTTCGTCAAATTTATAATCTGACATCTTTTCATCATGATGAATACTTTTATATATTGTTTTATACAATTTTTTGGCTTTATCAAATTTTACAGCGCTAATTTCTCCAAGACTAAATTTTTTAGCGGTTTCCAGTAGGCCGCCCAAACGCTCATCGCCCGGGAACCACAAGTTGAACAACCCCAGAGCCATCTCGGCTCCCTGGCAGGCGAAATATCTAAGGGCTTGGTCATGGCCAGAAACTAAGACGCTCGCGGCCATGCCCCATTTCAACCCAAAACATTTCCCGATGGCGAGTAAGGGTATCTCCTCGGCTAATGTTTCGCCCTGTTTAAGCTGTTCCAGCAATACGGAAAAGGCGTCTGACTTAAATTGCCGGTCGTCCCACTCGGTCAAATCCTCTAAAAAAGATTTGACCTCTGAAAGTTTGACCATCAGCATGGCTCTAGCCTCCCAAGATCGGCGTAAGGACCCTCTGAGCGACAGACGAGCCTTAACTCATCAGCCAGGGTCTCTTCGCGAAAATATTCCCCCACGAAATCGCTCAACGGAAAAATCAATTCCTCCGCCCATTGCTCGCGAAAGCCCAAGCCAGCCGAGGCTAAGGTCGAATCCACGATTCGGTTGGCGTCAAGGGGAAAAAAAAATGGTTGAGAGGTAAGGGCCTTTATCCCCTCCAGGGCCAATTGCGTCAACTTTTCCCGAACGGCCTGGGCCGCGATTTTTTCCTGGTCTACCAGCCTATCCCGCCAATCGGTCAAAACCGCATCTATTTGATCGAAGGCCACAGACTTTATGACCGAAACGCTCATCTTGGCCGCCCGCTGAGGGCTGAAAGCGAGGTCTTCCCTCAGGGTAGCCAGAGCGCTTAACCTCAAATAACGTTGACAACCATCATCATCGACCATCTCATCGACCATCTCATCGGTGGAGAACTCGTCATTAAGTAAGGCTGAGCCATCTTCTTGAAAAAAATGAGCCCGGGGCTGGCTGGGGTTTATGAGCTCCTCCAGCAGACGATGGGCGGCGCTGGTCACGGTTGGCCCGACCTCGCCCCTGGCTCGCTTTTCCGCGAGATCAACCAAACCGCTAAGCAATTGGAAATCCGCTGGCCGAAGCCGCTCCACCGAGGCCAGAGCTCGCCGCGCGCAAAAACAGGAGTAAAGGCGTTTTTCGGCGTTATGCCCCACCACGGCCCCTAAAGCCCAGACCGCGTGTTGGAAGGATTTATCAAGAATATCCTCTAAAAGCCAAACGCCTTTCCTATTTTTTCCAAAATTTATCAGACGTTTTAAATTATTCCAATCAAAATCCAGCAATTCAGTTGCCCACCCGAAAAGAGAATCATAGTTTTTCATATGATTAATTAAATCTTTTTTAAGTACTTCTAACATAATAAATCCTAAGCGCGATAATAATAAACAAGCCGCGCGGTTAAATAAGCCAGCTCTCCTTTAGACCAGTAATATTATACATCAATTGAAGGCTGATGTCAAATTTTTTTTTATTTGTTTATCAGCTCTCGCTTATATTTATTTTAACCCTTGAAAAACGATAGGTTTGTCGGTTAAGAGAGAAACCGGAAATTCAGACTCTAAGATTCCTTCACTAGACTTCAAGCGTTATATCATAGGGTTTTTCCAAATTTTGATAAGTTTCTCAAAATTTTTCCTCTCATCCTGGAATTTTAATATTCCGACAAAACAGCTTAGTTATATTATTTTATAATAAAATTTTTTTATTATTTATTACTATTTACCATATATTTTATTTTTATTACTATTTCTCCCGCCCGCTCGACCGACCCGCGGCTGAGCCAAGCCAGTTTAGCCGCCCCCTGACCCGGGCTGGCCCGACTCAGTAAACTCAGTTAGTTGGTTTTTTTAAAAGATTTGACAGATTAAGGGCCATAATATATAATTCTTTCTCGCTCGCGCCGGGTGGCCCGTCGCGGCGGTAAATCCTCTGGGGCCAATGAATTTCGCCACTCGCTTTAAAAAGCCAGTCTTTCATCACGCCCATTTTCCCTGAATTAGGTTTTTTGCCTTTAACCCAAAGCCCCGCGGGGTTTAGTTGAATTTGCCATGACCATCATCGCCCCCTCCATTCTCTCCGCCGACTACGGGCGCCTGGCTCAGGAAATTGAGGCCATTGAGGCGGCGGGGGCTGATTGGCTCCATATCGACATAATGGACGGCCATTTCGTGCCCAACCTGACTTTCGGGCCCTGGGTGGTGACTATGGCCAAAAAATTGACCCGACTGCCCCTGGACGCGCATCTGATGGTCGCTGACCCGGTGACCTATGGCCCCATTTTCACCAGGGCCGGGGCTGACTATGTCACCATCCACGTGGAAACCACCCCCCATCTCCACCTGGCCCTCGACGCCATCCGCCAAGCCGGAGCCAGGCCAGGCGTGGCCCTCAATCCCCTGACGCCCTTGACGTTTCTTGAGCCCTGCCTGGACTTCGTGGACCTGGTCGTGCTGATGGGCGTCAATCCCGGGTGGGCCGGCCAGACTTTCATCCCCGCGACCCTGACCCGGATCACTCAGGTGGCCCAGCTCTTGGCCGCCCGCAAGTCAGCTCAACCTATCCATCTGGAGGTGGACGGGGGCGTCTCCGACCAGACCGCCCCGCTACTCAACAAGGCCGGGGCCACGGTTCTGGTCAGCGGCTCTTATATTTTCCAGTCCCCGGACTACGGGCGGGCCATCGCGGGCCTGCGCCACGCGATGGCTTAATAAATGTATATACAACAGGTTTAAACCAGGGCCTGAGCAAGGCTGGAAAAAAGAGGCTGGGAGAAATTCCGGCCCTTGGCCAGCGCGGCCTCAGACAATATCGGATTGAGGAGAGTCTCATGGCCGAATGGCCTATCTACAGAACCCCGGAGCAACTGGCCCAAGCCGCGAGCGATTGGCGGCGCCCATGGCACGACAATTACCTGGTCATGTTTTCCAGCTACTGGGGTGGCTTTGTCACGGATCCAGCCCTCTGGGGCGTGCCCCCTGATGACCACATGGTTCACCGGGGCGACGCGGTTTTTGAGGCTTTCAAAAGCGTCGGGGGCCGGGTCTACTGTTTGGCGGCCCACCTGGAGCGCCTGAAGAAGTCGGCCCAGGGCCTGGAGCTGGCTTTGCCGCCCGAATTCGCCGAAGCTCAGGCCATCATCCGCCAGGCTTACCAGCTGGGTGGAGTGGAGGATCTGCTCATCCGCCTCAACGTCTCTCGGGGCCCGGGTAGCTTTACCGTTAACCCCTACGACTCACCCGCTAGCCAGCTGTATTTGACCACAAGCGTCCTGAAAAGGCCCGCCCCGGCGGCTTATGAAAATGGCGTCTCGGCCTTTAGTTCCCCATTTCCGGCCCAGACCCGTTACGCCACCATCAAAAGCTGCAATTACCTCCAGCAGGTCCTGGCCAAGAAAGCCGCCCTGGACGCGGGGGCGGACTACGCCATCTGCTTTGACCAGAACGATTTTCTGACCGAGGGGCCCACGGAGAACGCCGTGGTGGTCACCAAAAACGGCGAGCTCCTGGCCCCATCTTACGAGCGGATCCTGAAAGGGGTAACTCTCGGGCGGGTTCTGGACCACGCCCAGGCTCTGGTCCAGGCGGGAATCCTTAAATTCGCCGGGCAGCGGGATCTGACGAAAGAGGAAGTCAAAAGCCAGGCCCAGGAGATTTTTCTGACCGGGACCACCTTTGATATCCTGGCCATAACCTCCTGGGACGGCTCCCCGGTGGGCGATGGCCGGGTCGGGCCCATCGCCCGTGAGCTCTCCCAACGGCTGGAAAATGAGATCCACAGCGATAATCCCTTTACCACGGATCTGCGGGCCGTTTGAAATCGCCAAAAAAAAAAATCCGAGCTGGCCTGAGCCTGGCTCTGACTCTGGCTCTGGCTTTTCTGGCCCTGAGCTATGTCCGGGCTCATTGGGCAGAGTTCCACCAGCTGTGGTCCATGCCGCTTCCCCCCTGGCTCTGGGCGGCCATCCTGGGGGTCTGGGCCCTGACCCTGATTGCCAATAGCGAGGTCCTGCGGCTGGGAGTCACCGCCCAAGGCGCGTCCCTGGGGTTCGGGGAAGGCTTGGCTTTAAACATGTCCACCATGGCGGCCAACTACATTATTCCCTTGAAAGGGGGAGCTGGCCTGCGGGCCTACTATCTGAGCACCCGCCACCAGATGCCCCTGACTAATTTTTTGTCCCAGCTTTTGGCCGTGAGTGTCCACACCCTGGCCACGGGCTCACTGCTGGCCCTGGTCGGCCTTTTGAGCGCGGCCCCCAGCCGGGGCCAGGGGCCGCTCTTGGCCTATTTTGGCGGCACCTTTGGTCTGGGCCTGGGCTCTTTATTATGGCTTGGCCGCTGGCCGCTCCAAAACCATCCCCGCCTGGCTAACCTGGCCCGGGGGTGGGATGTCTTCCGGGCCAACCCTCGGCTCCTGGCCCGCCTGACGGCTTGGCAGCTGTTGTACTTCGGGGGTCTGGCCACGGTCAACCGCCTGTGCTTTGGGGCCTTCCAGATTGACCTCAGCTGGGCCCAGGCCCTGTTCTACTCCGCCGGCCAAATCCATTCCACCATCATCAACCTGACTCCGGCCGGGCTGGGCGTGGTGGAGACCTTTGGAATCCTGGCTGGCCAGATTCTGGGCTTTTCCCCTGCTGAGGCCCTGATGGCTCAGGGTCTCTACCGCCTGACCCAATTGACTATTCTGGTCTCAGTGGGCTTGTGGGGTTGGGCCCGCCTGCGGCGGGTCCAGCTCCCTCAAGCCGTAGGCTTGAGCGATCCCGAATGAAAAGGCTGATTTACCTTGATCGCCATTATTGATTATCAGGCCGGCAACCAGACTAGCGTCCTGCGGGCCCTCAAATTTCTGGGCGTGGCCGCCAAGGTGACCGATGATCCCCGCGACCTGCGGGCGGCCAGCGGCCTCATCTTTCCCGGGGTCGGAGCGGCCGGGCAGGCGATGGAGCGACTCCGGCGGACCGGGCTTGACCAGGAAATCTCCGCCCTGATCCAGGCTGGCCGGCCCTTTCTGGGGATCTGCCTGGGTTGCCAGATCATGCTGGAGTTCAGCGAGGAGAACTCGACCCCGACTCTGGGCGTCCTGCCGGGCCGGACGGTCCGCTTTGACTCCCACACCCTAGACGCCGATCAGCGACCCATCCGCGTCCCCCACATGGGTTGGAACGAGACCCGCCTGGTCCGGCCCACCTCCCTTTGGCAAGGGATCGAGCCTCGGGACCAGTTCTACTTTGTTCACAGCTATTACCCCGCGCCCCAGGCGGAGCTGACCCTCGGGGTGACGGAGCACGGTCGGGAGTTCACCTCCTTTTTCGGGCGCGAGGGTTTATGGGCGGTCCAGTTTCACCCAGAAAAAAGTGGTCGGCCCGGGCTGCGGCTCCTGCGCAATTTTTACGACTATTGCCAAAAGGCTCAAAATGCTTAGTAAAAGGCTGATTGTTTGCCTGGATGTCCGCGATGGGCTCCTGACCAAGGGTGTCAAGTTTCTGGATAACCAGAACCTGGGCGATCCGGTGGAGGCGGCCCGGCGCTACTATCTGGAGGGAGCGGACGAGATAGTCTTCTACGACATCACCGCCTCAGCCGAAGGGCGGGGCATTTTTCTCCAGGTGGTGGAAAAAGTCGCCGAAGCCATCTTCATTCCCTTTTCCGTGGGCGGGGGCTTAACCTCCGTGAGCCAGATGCGGGACGTTCTCCTGGCCGGGGCGGAAAAAATTTCCGTCAACTCCGCGGCCATCAAAAATCCACCCCTGATCAGCCAGGCGGCGGCGGCTTTCGGCTCCCAGGCTGTGGTTCTGGGTCTGGACGCCCGCCAAGTGGACTCCCCCGGCTGCCCCTCAGGCTACGAGGTGGTCATTCACGGGGGCCGGGCGCCCACCGGGCGGGACGCGGTGGCCTGGGCCCAGGAAGCCGAAAAGCTGGGAGCCGGCGAAATTTGCCTCAATTCCATTGACGCCGATGGAACCCAGGCTGGCTTTGAGCTCACCCTGACCAATCGAATCGCCCAGGCCGTCTCCATTCCGGTCATCGCCTCCGGGGGGGCCGGGGAGCCGCGGCATCTCTGGGAGGCCCTGACCATCGGGGAGGCTTCGGCGGCTCTGGTGGCCTCCATTGTCCACTTTAGGCAATACGAGATCCGGGCGATCAAGGAGTACCTGCGGGAGCGGGGTTGTCCTATCCGACCGGTTGACTCGATCGCGGTTTTGGATTAAATTGACCGCTTGAGTTTTAAAAAGTTTTAAATTGATTTTTTTGGCCTCTTTCTTGCTAATTGTTCTGGCCAACATGGCGGGTGGCGGGCGCGGCTAGCCCCCAAAACCAGTCAGAAGGGGTCGGCTTGGTCTGGCCCGACTTGAACTGGCGACAAAGATCAAAAATTTTTCTTGATTTTCGATTTTTTTCATGTCAAGATACATTTGTGAAAGTTATGTTTAGGATTTTTTCCAGAACTTTTTTTTTTGGCGGCGAATTGATTGTTGATCCTCAGTAAGCTTCTACCTCAATACTTAGTCGGCTTATGGCTTTTGTCATCCGATCCCGCCTCAGCCCCTTGGGATTTAGAGACTGATACTGATTTTGTTTTGGTAAATTTTACATTAGGGTTGAATTTGTCTCTGATTACCTTTTTCCTGATACACTTATCATCTATTAAAACTGAAGACGGCACGTTGGCAGTTTTGATCGCCTCGAAAGCCCACGGTCCGCCCGGGAGTAGCTCAGCTCTCTTTGGGCCAGGCCAAAGCGGCTTTTCCGAGGTAATCGGAGAATTGTCTTAATTATATAGATTTGACCTTCCTGGAGGTCTGGAGTCGGGTTTTTCTCGCCGCCAAGCGTGGCGGCCTCTTAGCGTTACGGAGTGGTTGATAATGAAAACGATTTATGTTGGGAATTTGCCTTTCAGCTCTACCCAGGCCGAGATCAGCGATCTTTTCGGTCGTTACGGGACTGTTCACTCAGTCAACTTGATCAGCGACCGGGAGACTGGGCGTCCCCGCGGGTTCGGGTTTGTGGAAATGGATCCAGAGCAGGCCCTGGCGGCCATTGAGGCCTTGAACGGCATTGAGCTGGGCGGTCGCAGCCTTCGGGTTAACGAGGCCCGGGGCCGGGAAGACCGGGGCGGCGCTCGCTCCAGTTTTCGTCGAAACGAATGATCATTTTTTGGGCTGGCCGGAACCCGGCCAGCCTTTCCCACCTCAACCGGCCCCAACCAATCCTGGTTGGCCCCGGGGCCCCGAACGGTCGTTGAGCCCGGCGCGCCCCGCGCCCACGCCTTTCGGAGCCCAAACAACCTGCCGCCTGAGCCGAGGCCACGACCGCTGACCGCCTTGGGCTCAGGTTTTTTTCTTGCCCAAAATCCTTAACTAGCGTATACTTGACAATTAAAACGCCCTCTTTCCTGGCGGTAGGGTGATGGCTAGGCTGTCATCTTGGGCCGGTAATTCTGGAGCCAAACCAATGAGCGAAGTTGAGCTAAAAGCCGCCCCCCCTGTTTCCACCGAAAATGACGGAAAATACTTGACTTTTCAATTGGTTGACGAGGGGTACGGCATAGGGATCCTGAAAGTTCGCGAGATTATCGGCATGCTGCCAGTGACCCCGGTGCCCCAGACCCCCACTTTTTTGAAGGGCGTCATCAACCTCCGCGGACAGGTCATCCCCGTGGTGGATCTGCGCCTGAAGTTCGGGCTGCCAGAGGAAGAGTACACTGAGCGCACCAGCATCATCGTGGTGGAGGTCAAAGGGCTCACCAACAACATTCCCATTGGCATCGTGGTGGACACGGTCTCGGAGGTCATCAACATCCAGGCCCACGAGATCGAGCCGGCCCCGGCCTTTGGCTCGACCATTGACATGAATTTTATCCTGGGCATGGCCAAAACCAGTGACGGGGTCAAGATCCTGCTTAATATTGATCTGGTTTTGTCCGCCGAGGAGCTGGGGGCCATGTGACCCTCTTGCCTGGCTGGCCTGGAATACAACAAATCCCCCCAAAGCCTCCGGCCGCGGGGAAACCCAACCTGGGGTCGGCCAGCCGGCCTTTTGGGATCCTCATTCTTTCTTTTGGTGACTTATGCCTTTTTCCCTACCAAAAAAATTAGCCCTCGCCTTGGGTTGCTGCCTGTTTCTGTTGGCCTGCGCCCCAGAGCATCAGTATCGGGCCCAGCCCATCCGCTCCGCGAACGCCTACGCGAACCGGAAGGACGTCCAGGGAGCCATCATCGCCGCTGAAGCCATTTATGACGACCGACTACTTACCGAGAGGTTCGGCTACAACCTCAAAAAAGCCGGGGTCATTCCGGTCAACCTGATTATTCAGAACAATGGCGATAATGTCCTGGTCCTGATGCCCGGGACCGAAATGAAGGACGAAAACGGTGCTGACTGGGACGTCCTGCCCCAGGATCGGGTGATCCGTCGTGTGGCCGATTACACCCGGGGCGGGGTCTCCACCAAGGAGGGCGTCGGTCGCACCCTGAAAGGCGCCATCGCCGGGGCTGTGCTGGGGGCGGCCGTGGGGGTGGCCACTGGCTCCAACGTGGGCTCAGCCGCTGGCAAGGGAGCGGCCATCGGTGGGGCCTTAGGGGTCAGCTCCTCTGTTTTGGGCATGGGCGGCAAAGACAACACCGCCGAGGTGGCCCAGGACTACTCCAGCCTGGCCCTGCAACAGAGCTCGGTCGGGCCGGGCGAGTCGGTTCATGGTTTTTTATTCTTCCCTTCCTTCCCATCCGAGGCCAGCCGCCCAGTCCTGCTGACCTTGAAAGTCAGAAGTGGCCAGGGCAAGACTCAAACCGTGTCTCTCCAGCTTTAAGAGCCCCGCCTGGGCGGCCTCGCCCCTGGCCCTTTGTGGCTATTTGGGGCGAGGCTCTCTTCACTGGCTCCAGCGGCGGCTCAGTCGCTGGGTGGACCAGATCGCCTTCGCGGGTCGCTTGATTTTGGCTGGCCTTTATGGCGACCAACGCCAAAAAGGCCGGGCTCTCTTGACGCGCCGGTTGTTTCTCCACGAGACCTGGCTCCTTTTCCGAACCACCGGCTCCTTGATGATCATTGTGGGGCTTTTGGTTGGCTTTCTCTGGGACGCCATCTGGTTCGGGCCCCTCAACAACATCGGCGGGGCCCCCAGCCTCATCTCCCTGGCCTTTTCCATCCAGCTCCAGGAAGTCGCCCCCATCCTGGGGGCGGCGGTCATCACCATGGGCCACGGGGTGCCCATGACCGTGGACCTGGCTCTGCGCAAGGGGCAGGGCGAATTTCAGACCCTAACCTTTCTGGGGGTTCCCCCCGAGCACTTTTTGGCCTGGCCTCGCCTCTTGGGAGGGCTGGTGGGCTTTCCCGTGCTCTACCTCACCTTGGCCATCTTTACCCTCCTGGGTCTCTTTGTGGGCATCCATCTGACCATCGGCCTTTCGGTGGGGGATTTTCTAGCCACCGCCCACGCCGCCCTCGTGGAATTCAAATTCCTCAAAATGGCGGCCAAGTGTCTCTTGGTCGGCTTCTGCCTCAACTTTTTTTGCCTTTATCGCAGCTGGCAGACCGAGGTGGGCGACATCCGCTCCATCCCGGCCTGCGCCCGCTGGGCCACGGCCGAGACTTTTGTGCACTCGACTTTCTGCGCCGTGGTGGTGACCATTCTCTATGACTAGCCCGACCCTGGAGTGGCGAGAGATCCTGGTCCCTGGCTGGCCGGGGCCAGCCCTGAGTCTCTGTCTGGCGGTCGGGCAGTGGGCCCTGTGGGTGGAGCCAGACCCAAAACTCAGGGCCTTATGGCTGGATCTGAGCCTAGGCCTGGTTGCCCCAACCCAGGGCCAGATCCTCTGGTTTGGCCAGCCCTGCCCCCGAACCGAGGATTTCTGGGCCGTCTGCGCCTGGCGAGCCCGACTGGGCTGGGTCGGCCAGACCGGCCAACTCATCTCTGGTCGGCCCCTGCTGGAAAACCTAGCCCTTTATTACGAGTACGCCCTGGGCTACCCTCCCAGCCAATCCCTGGCCGCGGCCTGGGGCTGGCTGGAAAAGCTGGATTTAACCCAGGAGGCCCAGACGCCGGGCGAGCGGCTCGCGGCTGACCAGTTACCTTTGGCTCGCCTAGCCCTGGCTCTGGTCAAGGAGCCCGAGTTGCTGTTGCTGGACCAGCCCCGGCGCCTGTTCAACCAGGACTTCCCGCGGGTCTGGAAACTTCTCCTGGCCGAGAAAGCCACTCGCGACTTCGCCCTAGTCATCTTGGATCACCGCGAGGACCACTGGGGCGCGGAGCTGGCCAGTCAGACTCTCAGCCTCTGGGCCCCGGGCCAGGCTCAACTCACAGGAGGCGCCCCTTGAAATACACCTGGTCGGAAAAAATGGCCGGTCTCATCCTCATTCTGGGCTTCGGCCTCATCGCCGGGGCCATGGTCATGGTGGGAGCCGGTCGGGACTGGCTTTCCAGCTATCAGAATTACTTCATCCTTCTGCGCGATGGACACGGGATTCTACCTGGCGTCCGGGTGAAGTTTCTGCGCCTGGACATCGGTCGGGTCACCAGCCTGGATCTGATGGACAATAACCTGGTCAAGATCCACCTGACCATCCTCACGGACTACGCCTCCCGCCTCCGGGGCGATAGTCTGGCCAGCGTCAACAGCCCCACCATCATCGGCAGCGAGTATATTGAGATTCTTCCCGGTAGCCCCACTAGCCCGCCCATTCCCCCGGGTGGCCAGATACCGGCCAAAGACCCGCAGTCCTTGGACGATCTGCTGGCCTCTCTGCAATGGCCCCAGAAGATCCAGCAAGCTGACGCCATCATCAAAAATATCGTCTCCATCACCGACAATCTGCGAGAGACCTCCGGCCCAACCAGGGGGACCATGGTCAATCTGGAGCGCATAACCGAATCAGTCGCCACGGGTCAAGGCACTCTGGGCAACCTGGTGGTGAACCGCGACGCCTATCTGGAGCTGGTGGCCACCCTCCGAGAATTGCGGGAAGTCAGCCAGGCCCTTTCCGAGACCGCCAGTGGGGTGCGCGATAACCTACCGGCCCTGACCAACCGGCTGGAGACTATCCTCCGGCAGGTCGAGAGCGGGACGCGCTCCTTTCCTGAGGTGGCCCGGGGCGCCCGGGAAGGTTTAAGGGAGGCCGACCAGATCCTGGACTCGGTCAAACGCAACTTTCTTATCCGCGGCAATCTCACTCCGACCCCGCCTCCCGAGAGCCTGACTCGCCCGGCCAGGGAGCGTTAAATGGCCTGGCTCTGGCGCTACCTGGGCCTCTGGCTGGCTCTGGGCTCCCTTCTGGCCTGCGGGCCCATGCCGCCCATCGACCCGTTCAACCTGGCCGAGGCCAAGGATAACCTCAATAAAGGCCACCTCTGGTACCTCCGCGGCTGCCACCGGGAGGCGGCCAGATTCTTTGAGGAAGGCCTGACCTTCGCCCGCCTGGCCGACAATGTCCCGCTAATGGTCATGGGCCAGAACTCCCTGGGAACCGCCCTGCTGGCCCAGGGCCAGCTTAAGGAAGCCGCCCAGCGCCTGGCCGCCGCCCTGGAGCTGTCCCTGGCCACCCCGGATAACCCTGAGCTGGACAGCGTCCTGGGTAACCTGGGAACCCTGGCCTACAAGACCGGTCGCAACCGGGACGCCGAAGATTTTTGGCGCGAGGCTTTGGATCGGGCCCCGGAGCCCAGAAAGGCCACTTACCTGGCCAACCTGGCCCGCCTTTACCTCACGGAGAAAAAGCCAGACGCTTTCGCGGCTCACACGGAAATGGCCCTGGCCGCGGCCAAAAACCCGCTAACCCCACCAGCCGCCCGGGCCGACGCCTTGGCGCTGGGGGCCACCCTGGCCCAGAGCCGGGGGGAGACCGAACCGGCCTGGATCTATTTAAATGAGGCTCTGGACCTGGACCGCCAGCTGGAAAACCCCGTGGGCTTGGCCCAAGACCTGGAGCTGGCCGCGAAAATGGAGCTGGCCGCCGGCCAGACCCGTCAGGCGGCCCAGAGCCTAGACCGAGCCTTTTACCTCTGGGCCGCCCTGGGTAACCGGGAAGGGATGAGCCGGACCTACGCCGGCCTGGGCCAGACCCACCAAAATGGCCATCCCCAAGACCTGGCCTCATACCAAAAAATCTTGGCTCACCCAGCGAGCTTTGATCCCCTGGGCCAGGGCTGCCCCTGACGACGAGAGGCTCGTAAATACAATATATATTTAACGTATAGATTACAACTAATACGCCTTTGTTAATTCTATATTTTGGCCATAAGAACCCGAAATGACGAGGCCAAAAGGGATTAAACCAGGAAGGGCGCCTTGGACGAAGGAAGAGGCCAATACAATGGGCGATTTTAGGCGGCGAGTTGGTTAAAAAATGGCGCTTAATAGACCCACGGCCGAGGGGTTGGAGGCGACATTTCAACTCTCCCGCGGCCGGGCGAATTAACCTCTGCCCCTTCCTCCCAAAGGCGAATGAGGCAAGCTTAAAGCAAGAGAGAAAATTTTATTGCCAACTTGCTAACTTGCTACTTGACTTTATTTGGCTCCGGCTTTATTTTATTAGTGGAAAAAGGCGAGACGATCGGGAATCCCCAAAATCCTGGATTTGGGTGACCCCACCCTGAATTCCGCTTTATTTTTTGAGGTTTTAGGCTCTAGATTTTGGCGAGCCAAGTTTATTTTTTGCCTTTTAGGGGTAGACCTGAAAACGTTTTGTCGCGTTTTTTGCTCGCCCACCGAAGACGCCGACCAAAGACTAATGGTGTGGATAAAATGGGGTAGATTGGAAGCGCTTCCAGTTACTTCAAAGAAATGATGGCTATGAGTACACTATTTCAAAATATGCTTATAATCGTTAGTGGAATTATTCATACTTTATACTCCGAGAACAGTTTTTAATTTGAGGGGTTGTTTTATTAACGGAGGTAAATCTTTTTTTTAAAAAATTTTATAATAGCAGGCTAGGGTTCATATTTCTCAACCTTTCTATTGTTAAATAATTTATTTTTTTGCAATTAACAATAATTAATTAGGCGTTTATCATGTCAATAAGTATAGATAAGGATGGAAATACACTTAAAATATCCCGTCAATCCAAAGATATTTTTCTTAAAACTTTGGTAGACAATTTTAGTAATCTTTTAGTGAGCACTTTAGAAATTCATAAGGCTCAAAATATAAGTGTTTTACCAAATGAACTCCCTATAATTGAAGTTTCGAAAGCAATTATGGATCGAGTTCTTCTAATTGACAATAAAAATATTCTAAATATTGAATTTGACACATCTGGACTTGAAGAAAATTTAGTTCGTTATATGTTTTATGCTGCCGTTATATCTCAAGCTTATTATAAAAAATATAATACATATCAAGCAGTTTATACTGCAGTTATATATCCAGGTTTTGTAAAATTACCTACAAATATTTATACAACTGAAGGTTCTCTATTATTCACTGTTAAACAAATTTATGTGCCTGATTATATTAATCCTAATGAAATATATAATGAAACAATTCATTTAATTCAATCAGGTGAAAATTTATCTTTACATAAGCAAAATTTGCTAAATTTTCTTCTTTCTCCTTATGGAATGACAAATTACGATGATTGTAAAAAATTCTGTGAAGACATACTAAAGTTTTCACTTAAAACTCCACAAATTTGTAATAATGATCACATTTTTAGCCTAGTGGCGGCTTCAACCGCTTCTATTATCGGGGACACTGATTTTTTTAAGGACCAGATGAGGAGTAACGAAAGAATGAAAGAAGCTATAGACTTTTTAAGCGGTGGCTTATTGTCAGAGTATGAAGACACGATCT
>JAISMU010000014.1 GCA_031276635.1 Deltaproteobacteria bacterium
ACTGGTCTTAGTTTGAAAATGACCCTATTGAATCTTGAATAAATAATTTACAATTTTTAGGTAATTTTAACATGTAATTATATGCCGGGACAGGGCGTTTATTTAGGACGCGTCTGATAATTATTCTAATACTTGAGATAAAGATTGTTTTTTGCTTATGATAAAACTTTTATCTTTATAATTTTCATTAAATTGGGTAATAAAAAATTTTTTTTTCGACTGGCTAGCCTTTCTTTGCTTTTATTTTAGGTTTTTTGCCTCGTTTTAGAACAGACTCTCTCCATTAATCCTCGGTCAAATTAACCCCAAGAGAGCTGGCCAGAGCTCGTAGCCCTCCCGCGACTCCCTGACCTATCGCCTTAAACCTCCAGGCTGGGCCTTGCCGGTATATTTCCCCAAAGATCATGGCTGACTCCACGCCCATATCATCGGTCAAATCAAATCGGGCGATCTCCTGGTTGTTGAGCTGATTGACCAGGCGGACAAAGGCGTTGCGAGCCTGCCCAAAATTCTGGGGCGCAGGCCCGACCGAGTGAAGGGACACCGAGACCACGATTTTGCTAATGTCCTGGGGAATCTGACTCAGCTCCAGGGTGATAATCTCGTCGTCAACCCCGGGCTGGCCCCCGCCGGTCCGGTTGTCCCCAGAGTGCGTCACCGTCCCGTCCAAGCTTTGGGGGTTGTTGTAAAAAATGAAATCAAGCCCGTTTCTGACCTGCCCACTGGAGTTCAGGAGAAAAGCCGCGACATTGAGGTCAGGATCGGGGGCATTGGCCGGGCCTGGGTCCCAGCCCAGCCCGATCAGAATGGATTTCAGCTCAACTTCCGCCGCCGTAGCCGCCATTTGGCCTCTCTTTTCCAGGTAATTTTTGGTCCAAGGAATATCGGGTTTAGAAAAATTTGAGATTGGCTGACCAAGCTTTCCTCAGGGCGGAACGTCAAGGGTTAGCTGACAGGCAATGAGCTTCCCTGGTTCAATTCCGGCTCTCTTTAATAGGTCCCGCGTCCCGCTCAGAGTCAGCGCGAGGACCCGCGTCAGGTCCCGGCCTTTTGAGCCTGAAGGGAAAATTGAATAGGGGAATAGGGCGACAAACTTTAATTCTGAGCGAAAAAAAATATAACAAAACTAATGCCTAAAAATTTAGTATTAATAATAATTATTTTTACAAATTATATATAAAATTAAGTTTATAATTTTAATAAATAATTTCAAAACTTCGCGTTTTAAGTGGCCGCCCAAAACCTTCCGCTGGCGAAGGCTTTTGGGCGGCGTTCAGGTCAGCGGCTGACCTAAACAAATAACGGGTTCCTAAACGGCGATACACCCAACAAGGTTTCCGCGTTTTAATGGCCCCCAAGCCCTCTCAGGCGGGAGCTTTCTGGGAGCGTTGAAACCAGCGGATGATCTCGCCGACCCAGAGAACCAGGGAGGTGGATAGAATGATGATGACCCATTCCTTAAAAGATAGCGGAGTGGTGCGGAAGATCTCGCCCCCCAGTTGGGTGATGGCCACCTGACCCAAGGCGATGACGCTGGCGATCAGGATGAACATTCGGCTTTCTTTCAAGCGGGACAGGGCCGAGGTCGTCTTGCCCAACATCCTGGCGTTAAACAGGTTCCAGAACTGCAAAAAAACAAAAGTGGTGAAGAAGATGGAGAGGTTATGCCGCCCCACGGCCGTCTCAGCCTCCATCGGGAAGTCGTTTTTAAAGCCCACGGCCAGAATCAGGAACATGGCCAGGAAGAGCCCGCCAATGGAGAGAATGAACTTGGACATCGGCGGGGTAACTATAAACGCCTCGGGATTACGGGGAGGTTTGCGCATGACCGCCCAGTCGGGAGGTTCTGAGGCCAGGGCCAGGGCGGCGAAGGTATCCATGATTAAATTTACCCAGAGCATCTGAGTAACGGTCAAAGGCAGTTGAATGCCCAGAAAGGGCCCTAACAAAGCCACGCCTAGGGCCAGAACGTTAATGGTCAGCTGAAAGAGAATAAACTTTTGAATGTTGGAGTAGATGGACCGACCCCACATGACCGCCTGAACAATGCTGGCGAAAGAGTCGTCCAAAAGGATGATGTCCGCCGCCTCTTTGGCCACCGCGGTTCCCGTTATCCCCATCGATAGGCCTACGTCAGCGTGGTTCAGAGCCGGGGCGTCATTGGAGCCGTCACCGGTTACCGCCACCACCTCGCCGCGTTTCTGGAGAGTGGTAACCAACCTTTGCTTGGCCAGGGGCCGGGCTCGACTCATGATCCGCAGCTTATCCACCGCCTCATAGGCTTGCTCGTCATCCAGGGCCATGAACTGGTCGCCGGTTATCACCGCCCCCTCAATGGTCTCGTTGGGCTTAATGATCCCGATCTCCTGGGCGATTTCCCGGGCCGTGGCCTCAATGTCGCCGGTGACGATTTTGACTTTAATGCCAGCCTCAACGCAAAGCTGGACCGCGGGCGGCACTTCCGGTCGAACCGGGTCAGCTATGGAGAAGAAACCCAGAAAGACCAGTTGATTGTCGGCCACGAGTTTAATGATCTCCGCTTGACCGAGTTGGTCGGGGGAGTCAGGCAGAGTTCGTCTGGCCAGCCCCAGGGTGCGCATGCCGCGAGTCTGCTCCGCCCGCAGGTTTTCTTGCAACTCGCGGCGGGCTTCCTCGGTCAGGGGGGTAATCTGGCCATCAGGGAGCTGGCGGAAGGCGCAGAAGCCCAAGACAATTTCCGGGGCTCCTTTGACGTGGAGAGTCAAGCTGTCTTTGGCCAGGCCATGGCCAACGGTGGCCATGTATTTACGCTCAGTGGAGAAGGTCAGCTGGCCAGTTATTTTAAAGCTGGAGCGGGCGGCCTGGTAGCTCAAGCCCTGTTCCTCCAGCCAGATCAACAAGGCGGACTCGGTGGGGTTGCCTAAAGGTTTGATCAGGCGCCCAGTCTCGTCAGCGGTGAGGTTGGCGGTGGAGTTGGCGGTGATGGCCTCAGCTATCTGAGCCAACTCCGCGCCTTTCTCCACTCCAGCGGCGGTTTTTTTGAGGTTGGCGAAATCGAACGAGGAGACCTTCATCTGGTTCATGGTCAGGGTGCCGGTTTTATCCGAGCAGATGACCGTGGCCGCCCCCACGGTTTCGCAGGCGTGCAGGCGGCGAACCAGGTTGTTGGCGGCGGTCATTTTGCGCATGGAATAAGCCAGGGACAAGGTCACGCTCATCGGCAGACCTTCAGGAACCGCGACCACGATGATGGTCACCGCGACCATGAAGTATCTTAAGAGAGACAAGGAGGTGGCCAGGGGCAGCCAGTTGGCGGGGCCCCCAGTCAGCAACCCCAGGCATACCCCAGCCCCCACGGCCACGCCGAAGACCAGGAGCCCGGCGACCAGGGCTTGAAACCAGGGAGCCAGACCCTCGGAGTCAATCCAGGAATTTTCCGGTCGTTGGCGACCGGTCAATTCCACGGCGTCAAAAATGACCGGGATCCAGATCCGGACCAGGGCTATGGCCAAAGCCAGAAACACCACGCATAAAAAGTAGATTTGACCATTAGTCAAGGGGATTTTGAGATAATAGACCGTTTTGTCATCAGAGACCCGGTGGGCCAGGTTGGCGAGCGAGGCCAAATCCCCGATCTTGTCTCGGGCTTTGGCCAGCTCAAGACTTAGCTCTTCTTGGGTAGGGGCGAGGTCGGTAATAGCAGTTTCTTTCACCACCAGCTGGTCGCCCAAATCGCCCTGGATTCCGGAGCGGATGGCCAAAGTGGAGAAAATCAACAGGGCCACGGCAAAGCCAAAAACCCCGATAAATTGACCCAGTCGGCCCAGCTGCCGGTTCAATGGAGTGACGGTTTCCGTCTCCTCGGCGGCGGCCCGAGCGGTTTTGCCTATTTCCGAGGCGTCACCGACTGTGGTTATTCGCACCAGGCCTCGACCGTCGGAAACAAAGGTCCCCCGCAGAACTTGATGCCGGGGGTAGGCCAGGTTAGTTTCCTCAACTTGCTCGGACTTGGGCCGTTTAGTGACCGGCAGCGACTCCCCAGTCAGGGAAGCCTCGTTAACCTGAAAAGAGACCGCCTCCAAAACCTCGCCATCAGCCGGGATTTCCTCGCCCTGTTCCAGGACGGCGACATCGTTGACCACCAGGTCTTTTTTGGGAACCGAGGTGTAGATCCCATCGCGGATTACCTTGATGGGTTCCTCATCGGAGACCCGGTTAAGGATGTCAAACTCCTGGGCGGCCTTGTACTCGTTGATGAAGCCGATGGTCGTGGCCAGAAAGACCGCGATGATGATGCCGATGCCCTCGGTGTATTGGCCCTCAACTATGCCAGCCAGGATGGCGATGACCGCGGCCACGAGCAGGATCCGGATGATGGGATCCTCATATTTCTCCAGATAAAGCTTCCACCACGGGTCCCGGGGCGGGGGGGTGAGAATATTGGCGCCATGAACCCGGCGGCTTTCCTCGACCTCGGTCGCGCTCAGGCCTTTAATCTCCAGACTCTCGCTTGGGGTTTTGGCGGTGTCGTCAGTAGTCATAGTTTTTGTCTCTTAAGTTGATTGGCGTAAACGTTAAGGATATGGGTCAACCCACGGAACCGCCCACGCTGAAATCGCCGCCACTACCCGGAATTCCCAGGGTTAGAACTCTCTCGCAGGCCGGGCAGACGATCTGACGTCCGGCCTGAATAGGGGGATCGAGGCAGCAAAGTTGGCCGCAAGAGCACATAACCCAAGATGGGCCGCCGCAATAAGGGCAGTTAACGCTACCCGAAAATTTGGAGGAATCCACAGGTGGGGCTTTCAGGGCGCCGTCGCTGAAAAAGTCATCTGGCAGGGGAAAGGCGTCCTCGGCCTGGTAAATGGACGAATTTGGCGACAGTTTATATCTCATTAAGTAATTTTTACGGGTATTTCGGCACTTCAGGTGAAAGAAAAGGCGTTTGTTCGTCGTCTGTAACTGGGGAAGCCGGTCTGGGCTGACCAATTCCATGCCCTTTTCCAGGGGGATCTTCTCCAGGCTGAGTGGGTCGTCTGGTGAGGCGATGGAGGACTGAACGCTGGCGGTGAGCCAGACAAAGAGTTTACTGAGGCTGTCTTGGTCCAGTTCATTAACATGGACACAAGAGTCAGCGATCTGAGCTAAAATCTGGAAATTAACCTCATCGCCACAACCTATAGCATAAATATTAGCCAATTTAGGTTTAATTTCCTTTATTTTTTTAGCGGCTTTTTCCCAATCGTCTGTGGGTTGGCCATCGGTCAGAATAAAGGCTAAAGGCCGAAAATCGCCTTTTTCCCGGTCAGTGGTTTTGACCACATCATTTTTAATGGAACCGGCCAACAGATCCAGGGCGGCTCCCAGACAGGTTCCGGGCCGGAGAGCCAGAGTTGGGGGCCGGACCTCAATCAGCTCGCGCAGGGGCTGGGCGACTTTGGCTTTGGCCGCGAAGGTGATGACGCTGATAAAGGCGGTCTCTAGGGCGTAGGGGTTCTTCCTTAAAGAAGATAGCATCTGGTTGACCCCGAGCTCGACCGATTTGAGCGGTTCCCCGACCATTGACTCGGAGCAATCTAAAAGAAGATATATGGGAAGGCGTCTGGGCATAAAAACCTTTTATTAGTATAAGTTAAAAAAATTCAAGCATAATTAAAAATTATAGCTAAAGAATATTAATATTATTTTTAATGTGTAAAATTAGGCTTGAACCAAGGAAACGTTAACTAGGCGCCCCGCCGGCTCAGTTGAGAGTTGGAGTTGGAGGCCATCGGTCAGGGTGACAGCTTTACCCTTGGCTATAGGGGTCTTATTGTCCGACAAATTGATTAAACTATCAAGTTGTTGGTTGACCATAATCCAATTATTTTTGAAAAAAGAGAAATAGGCCACCGGCTTTTTATCATTCTCGGCCAACTTCTCGTTGGGAAAGATGTTTCGCCAGACGTGCCAGGGGTAAAGGTACTGATTGTTATAGATCATCAACCGGTGGTTATCCGGCAGGAATTTTTTGCCATCGCGGCTGGAGTAAAAGTCAAAAACCGGGAGTTGGCCCTTGAATTTAGTCCCACAGTACGGGCAGACCGGTCGGGTGGAGTTATCAAAGACGTACCATTTTTTGACACAGGATTTGTTCAGGCACGGCTGAATCAGATCGGCGGTCTTGATCAGGGCCTCTTCCCAGTCATCGGCGCTGGGTCGATTGGCCGGGTTGTGCAGGCCATCAATGAAGGCCTTCTCGAAAAGGGTTTTCAGGTACGGGCCCATTATGGTGTAGGGGAGTTTTTTGGTGTCAATCCAGGGGAGGAAATCCTTGTCGTTTTTCTGGATTTTGTAGTTGTTGGACGAGTCGTAGGGGTTCTCAATGAAAAGGGCCAGCTCGCCCATTTCGAGCCTTTCCTGTTCCTCGGTTTCCTGGCTGTGTACCTTGGAGCCCCTCAAGGGGTGCCGGTGAAAAAGATACTGGTAGATCAGCACAGCCAGGGCGTGTTGATCGGTCTGGCGGCAGGGCAGCTTGCGGTCGGGATCCTTTGCGTAGGGAACCTTTACGGCGTGATCCATTAAGTAGGGATCCTTGGAGTCGGGAGCCTGGGAGTCGGGAGCCTGGGAGCAGAGCTTCATGGTCTCCACCACCTCTGGGGCCATGAAGTCAGGGGTGCCCAAGACCTCTGGGGGGAAGAGGCCTGGAACCACCAAGCCATCAATGTCGATGATGCACGCGTCCCCAGTGGTGGGATCTACCAGGCAGTTTTTGTAGGAAAGGTCAGAGTGGGCCAGGCCGGCGGCGTGGAGGCGCCGGACCGCCCGGCTCAGGTTAATACAGATTCGGAGGAAACTGAGTAGGGAGCCTTTTTCCGACTCGGGCACAAATCTATTGAAGTTTTTAGCCGAGGTGAACCATTTTCCCTCCTTTTCAGCCCCCCCCAAAGGGGTGTTCGCGGGGAAGAAAAAGTTTGGGTGATAGACCGGCACCACGATACCGGTCTTGTTGTCGTGCATGACTATTTTCTCGGGCCAACAGAAAAGATTTTTCCAGTACTCCCCGCCTTGTTTATTGAATATGCCCTCGCGGTAGACGCCCACCAGCTTCTCCAGCCGATCTATGCCGTTTTGCTTCAAAGTCTTACGAAAAAAAGCCACTACGTAAGATCTGTCAGGCGAAAAATAGACATCCTTGACCCCTCCCTGTTTGGGGTCTTTTTTGATGAACTCAACATTGGTGCCG
>JAISMU010000046.1 GCA_031276635.1 Deltaproteobacteria bacterium
ATCAGGTTTTTAATCAGGGATCTGACGCTCGCTTTTAAATCGCGAGACCCAGCCGGAGTTATTCAGGTTTTCCAAGAAGTCTTGGCCCCAATCCCCTATGACGATTACGTCGCGGCCACTCGAAAAACTTTTGAGAGCCTTTATAAGGTCGATTACGGCGAGTTTCTTTACCGCGCGGTCCTTCTATCGTTTCTGGATTTAATTGGTCTGACGCCCAAGGCGGAGGTCCATTCGAGTCGGGGCCGGTCAGACTTGGAATTCACCACGAACGAGGGTCAGGTCTGGGTTATGGAGCTTAAAATCTGTCGAAAAGATGGCGAGGATGAGTCCCTGGCCGAGGCCGCCTTAAATCAGATAATTGCGAAGGGTTATGGCGACCGTCATAAAAATCCGGTCCTTTTAGGGGTAGCCATCAATGACAATGAAAGAGCCATCACCGCCTGGCGAGTCAAGGGACTTTCGACCCCGAACGCGCGTTGAGCCAAGTCGCGGCTGGCTGGCTGGCGCGTGGGCTTTTTCTCCGCAATCTTCAAGTTTGTTTTAAGAGTTCGATTTATTCATTGTCGCGATTAAATTATATTTGACCTTGTTTCGTCTGACAGCCACATTAAAGCCAATGCGGAACGATTGTTGGTTGAGAGATCTAGAAAAACGCAACTAGAAATACGCCACTAGAAATACGCCACGTAGTCCGCGATTTTTGTGGGCTATTTTTTTTTAAAAGCGCTTATTTTTTAATTTGACGCCAGATGTAATTGTTGAGGTTGGTTTTCTCGGGCGAGGAGGCGTTCAGGCCAAGCCTTGAGTGATTACGACTTTAGAGATCATTTTGTGGTTAAATTAATAAGCGGCCTGGCTTTTCCCCGTCGGCGTGAAATTTGAAAAATTTCAGGTGTGATTTTTGGAAGTAACCGATTATTCCCCGGCAAATGCGCCTGAGGCTAGGCCTCACCCCCACGCTCATGAAACAGCGAAATTTTTTTGCTTAATTTCGGCTAGTTACATATTGTTTCATGGAAAAAGGCTTTCTTCATAAAAGGTCTGAGGCCTAAGCCTGATCTAGAGCGCGGCTTAACCGCGTCAGGTCATCGTCCTGAACTTGAGTTTAGTCCCGGATGGCTTTTGGTGAATTAAGGAGAAATTTGGCCCCCCGATTTAGGCCAGGTGGAGGCGGAAGAAGGCCTTGGCGGGAGTCGGCTTTAAAACCCCCGCGAATGTTCTGGGCCTCATTAACCTCTTGAGCTCAAAAGAAAAAATAATGACTGGCTGACCGTCGATGGCGCTGGGGCGATTAAGGTTTGGCCGCTGAGTCGCTCTCCAGCTCTTTTATCAATCCTTGAAACTTCTCCGCCTGAGCCTCGCTCAATCGGGCCGATAGCCTGGGGTTGCTCAAGAGCCGCTGATAGGTGGCCAAGGCCGCCGCCCGCTGGCCACTTTGGGTCAGGACCTTGGCTTTGTAGCTCAGGGCGGCCACGGCGAAGCGACTCTGGTCCACCTGATTGTCCGCCAGGGAGTTTTGGGCCATTAGATCCAGCTCGGCCAGGAGGGCCTGGGTATCCCCTTTATCTTCCAGATATTGAAGCCAGAGGCTCAGGTACCGGCGATAGAGCGAGCTGTTGGGTCCGGCCTGGCTCTCAACTTCTTCCAGGATGGTCTGAATTCTTGGCTCAAAATCTTCCAGGCGCTTTAAGAGCTGATAACCTTGGAGCTCCAGGCGGACAGCCTCTGGCGAGGGCCGGGTTGGGGTGGGCGCGCCCGCTGGCTCTGGGGCGGGCCTTTTTCGGCCCGACCCTAGCCGGGCCTCAAGGGTGGCGATTTCCTGGGCCTGGTCCGGGTGGGCTTTTTTGGCTTGCCTCAGGATCCGCTGGGCCTCCCTTTGATAGTTGGCTCTGTCTTTGCTCCGGCCCTGGCTAGGCAGAATCTCGGCCAGATAAAGGCACAGCCGGGCCACGGCTGGCTGCGCTTGCAGCTCTTTTCGAGGGGCTTGTTTTTTCAGACGAGTCTGGGCTCCGACCAGTTCTAGCTCGGCCTCCTCCACCAGGCGCCCTTGTTTCAGGATGGTCTGGGCCAGAGCGATGGACCAGGTCACCACCTGATTGATCCCGGCCTGGTCAAGTTTGGTCGGGGTCGCCGCCAGAGCCGCCCGGTAGGCCAGCTCCGCCTCAGGCCACTGACCTAGGGCGGCCAGGGCCTCCCCCATGGTGGCGGCGACCTCGGGGGCCTGGGCCGGGGGAGCCCACTGGGATAAAGGGCCGAGGATAGCCAGGGCTGACCGCGGCTCTTGGTTTTGGAGGCGAAAGTCAGCCAGCTCCAGGCACATGGTCGCGTGGTCGACCGGATCTATCAAGACTCTCGGGGTCGCCGTCCCCAGAGGTTGGCCTGAGGGTTGGCCGCCGTTGACCTCGTGGATCAAGGCGGTCAGTAACAGGGGCAGGAGCGGCGAGGCCGGCTCCAGGGTTTTGAGCTCGGTCCACAGGGCGTAAGCTTGAAGGAAATCCGGTCCCAGGCGGAGGGCTGACGATTGGGCGCTCGCCTCGGTTTCTGGGGCCAGAGTCGCCTCGGCTGGCTGGCCCTTGGGCCTGGTGGGGCCGCTGGCGGGGGGTTGCTGAGGTTCGCTGGCCGCTGGCCCGGTTTGGGGCGGGCTATCTTGGGTTTGACCTGTCTGAGACGGGCTAGTCTGGGGTGGATCAGTTTCCGGGTTACCCAAGGTCGTCTCGGCTTCCTCTGGGCTTTCGGCCCCCAGGACCAAAGTCAGGCTCTCCAGTTCCTCGGTTCGGTTGGTCAGCGAATAGGCCAGGGCCAAGAGGTGAAGGCCATCGGCCAGAACTGGATCGTCCAGGCTCCCACCACGGTTTAAAGTCTCCTTGGCGGTTTGGGTTAAAAGGTTCACGGCCGCGTCGTTTTTTTGTTGGGCGATGAGGGCGGAGGCCAGGATGTTGGCGGCGGAGAGGGTTTCCCGGCGCAGGGGGCCCAGGCGCTTGACCCTGGTCTGGTAAGCCTTTTGGGCGTTGGCCTGAGCCCCGGGATAGTCGCGCAATTGGAAAAGGGCCAGGCTCAACCCTAGCTCATCTTTGGCTCGGGCCAGCTCCTCAAAGGAGTTGGCGGGGGGCGGGGCGGCCAGGGCTTTTTGGTATTTCTGGGCGGCCAGGCTGTAGTTGCGTTCCCGCAAGTGGGCGGCCGCGGCCAGGGAGCCCAGGGCCAGATTGTCCGGTCTGGCCTTTTCCAGGGGATCCCACTGGGCCAAGGCCTCCTGGTAGCGGCCCTGGTTAAAGGCCAGAGCTCCCAACAGAAGGCTCTGGGCTGGGCCAGTGGCGGCGCTTAAATTTTGGGTTGGGGGAGGGGGAAAATTCTCTTCCGCCTGGACCAAACTCCGGGCCAGGGTCAGAGTCTCGTTAAAATGGGTTTCTTCCATCAGGGCCGTTCTTTGGGCCCGGACCCACAACAACAAACCCAGGCCCACAATGAGGAGGCCCGCGACCACGTAGGGGCGTTTTTTGGGGCTGACGTTTATGTTTATAAGGCCAAAAAATCTCACGCGTTGAGCCCGGGAAAGAGTAGCGGCTCGGAGTTACTGAGCACCGTGTCGCTTTTGAAGTGGACATCATCCTGTTTTGGCCAGGTCAGGGAATAGTGCAAGCCTCGGCTTTCCTTCCGCAAAGTGGCCGAGCGAATGATCAGATCGGCCACCACGGCGATGTTGCGCACCTCAACCAGATCCGCGTCCACCTCAAAATTCTGGAAGAAGTCATCGATCTCGGATTTGACCAGGGCCAGGCGCTTGGCGGCCATGAGCAGGCGTTGGTCTGAGCGGACAATGCCCACGTAGTTCCACATGAAGCGCCGGATCTCGTCCCAGCTCTGGGTGATCAGAACCGCTTCCGCCGGGGCCTGGCCCAGCCGACCGCCTGGCCAGGGGCTGTAAGGCTCGGTGAGTTTGGGGTAGTCGATGGCCGAAACTTCCTCTTTGGCTTTGGTGGCCGCTCGATCGGCCATGACCAGGGCCTCCAGCAGGCTGTTGGAGGCCAGGCGATTAGCCCCATGCAAACCCGTGGCCGCCACCTCGCCAATGGCGTACAGGCCTGGCCTGGTCGTTTGGCCATCTAGGTTGACCAACAGGCCCCCACATTGGTAATGGGCGGCCGGGACCACCGGTATGGGGTGCTTAGTGATGTCCAGGCCCAGCCCCAGACAGGTCGAGTAAATCTTAGGAAATCGGTCGCGGATGAAGTCCGCCGGTTTATGGGTGATGTCCAGAAAGACGTTGTCCGCCCCGGAGCGTTTCATCTCCGAGTCAATGGCCAGGGCCACCACGTCCCGGCAGGCCAGATCTCCTTGGGGGTGATCCCGCATGATGGGGACGCCCTCGTTGTTGATGAGTCGACCGCCCTCGCCCCGAACCGCCTCGGAGATGAGAAAATTATGCAACTGAGGGTGAAACAGGCAGGTGGGATGGAACTGGACAAACTCCAGGTTGGCCACGTCCGCCCCGGCCCGCCAGCCCATGGCTAGGCCATCGCCCGAGGCCCCGTCCGGGTTGGTGGTGTAGAGGTAGACCTTGCCGGAGCCGCCAGTGGCCAAGATGGTCACCTTGGCGCTCATGGCGCAGACTTCGCCGGAGTTGACGCTCAGAGCCCAGGCCCCGGTCACACGCAGAATGTTGTCAGCGTCTTTTTCCTGGAGCAGATCGAGGGCCAGGTAGTGATCAAAAACCTGGATGTTAGGCTCAGCCAGGGCTTTCTCGGCCAGAACCTTTTGCACGGTCTGCCCGGTCATGTCTTTGGCGTGGATGATGCGGCGGTGGCTGTGGCCGCCTTCCCGACCCAGCTCTGGCTGGTCCGGGTGGTCGACCTGGGCTGAGAAAGGCACGCCCAGCCCTTGGAGCTCCTGGATCATGCGGGGCCCAGCCTCGACCACGGCCTGAACCGTCTCGGGCCGGCACAAGCCGCCGCCTGAGGCCAAGGTGTCCTGGATGTGGTACTCCAAAAGATCATCCTGGCCCATGACCGCGGCGATGCCTCCCTGGGCCAGGTTGGTGTTGGTGTCAGTCAAGGCTCGTTTGGCTAAAATTCCCACTTGGCCCGTTTTGGCCGCCTTCAGGGCGAAACTCAAGCCCGCTATGCCTGAGCCGATGACCAGGTAATCAAATTTCCGAATCATGGAAACTCCGCGAGGGAGCTGGCCAGGCGCAGGCCAGCTACCGGGAAAGGCGCTCCAAGACCTGGGGCGGCTAAAGCCGGGGAATCAGAAACTCCAAAAGGGCTTTCTGGGCATGCAGCCTGTTCTCGGCCTCCTCAAAAACCAGGGAGGCGGGGCTCTCCAGGACCTCCTCCGTCACCTCCTCGCCCACGTGGGCCGGGAGGCAGTGCAGAAAGATGGCTTGCGGCGAGGCCAGAGCCATAATCTCGGAGTTGACCTGATAGCCTTGAAAATCCTTCAGTCTCTGGGCCGCCTCCGCCTGCTGGTCCATGGACACGAAAACGTCAGTGTTGACCGCTCTGGCTCCCTTGACCGCCTCTTTGGGCGAGCCGAAGAGCTTGACTCTGGGGTTGTCGCTGTGAGCTCGTTGAAAGATGGCCCGGTCCGGCTCATAGCCGGAGGGGCAGGCCAGGTGGAGCCCGAAACCCAGGACAGCGGCCGCCTCCAGCCAGGTGTTGGCCATGTTGTGCCCGTCCCCAATCCAGGCGACCAGTTGATCTTCCAGCCTGGCCTGGCCTAGGGTCTCAAGTAAGGTAAAGATGTCCGTCAAAACCTGGCAGGGGTGCTGCTGGTTGGTCAGGCCGTTGATGATGGGAATGGAGGCCCATGCGGCCAGGTCGGCGAGTTCCTTTTCCTCGTAGGTGCGAATGACGAGGCCAGCTAGGTAGCGCGAGAGAACCCGGGCGGTGTGCGAGGGAGGCTCGCCTCGGGACATCTGGGTGTCTTTGACGGCCAGGACGACCGGGTGCCCGCCCAGCTCGTTGATGGCCCCCTCAAAGCTAACGCGGGTGCGGGTGGAGTTTTTGTTGAAGATCATGCCCACCGACCGGCCAGCCAGATGGGGATGGAGATAACGCCCAGCCCGGCGGTCTTTTTTTAGTTGAGCCGCTCTGTGAAAAATTTCCTGGTATTCCTCGCGGCTCAGATCCCGAAAAGTGATGTAACTCCTGGTCATCTTCCTCACCCGCAAGCCCCGGCTTCCCGCAAAGCCCGCTCCAGGGCCTGGGTCAGCAGGCCGATCTCTTCCTCGGTCACCGTGAGCGGCGGCACAAAGCGCAGAACCTCAGGGCTGGCCGCGTTCACCAGAAAACCCAGCTCCCGGAGGGCCGTCACAATCGGGCCAGCCGGAATGGTGAGCTCCAGCCCCAGAATGAGGCCCAGGCCCCGGACTTCCCGGATGGCTCCAGGGAGCTTGTCTCTCAAGGCCAAGAGGCTATTTTTGAAGAACTCGCCCCGTTGAGCCACCCCGGCCAGAAACTCTGGGTTTAAAATCCGTTGGCCCAGCTCCAGGCCCAGAGCCATAGCCAGGGGCGCGCCCCCGACCGTGGTGGAATGGGTTCCCGGCGAGAGGGCCTTAGCCGCCTCCTCGGTCGCCAAGGTGGCCCCAATGGGGTACCCGGAGCCCAGGGCTTTGCCCAAAGTCAGGATGTCGGGCTGGACCCCGAAGTGGCGGAAGGCGAAGTCCCGGCCTGTCCGGCCGAGGCCAGTCTGGATCTCGTCTAAAATCAAAAGGATATCTTTTTCCCGGCAGAGTCTGGCCGTCTCGGCCAGATAGCCCTCAGGCGGACAGTTGACCCCGCCCTCGCCCTGGATGGGCTCCAGAAGAACCGCGCAAACGTCCTTGGTCAGAGCGGCGGTCAGGGCCGGGAGGTCGCCAAAAGGGACGAATTTAAAGCCCGGCAGCATGGGCTCGAAACCCTGGTGGAATCTGGTTTGGCCTGTGGCCGAGATGGCCCCCATGGTCCGACCGTGGAAGGAGTTGAGGGCCGAGATAATGACGTGCCGGCCCGGGCCATAGCGGTCATGGGAGTATTTTCTGGCCATCTTCAGGGCCGCCTCATTGGCCTCGGCCCCGGAGTTGGAGAAGAAAGCCTTGGCCAAACCACTGGCCTCGGTCAACAGCTGGGCCAGCCGAATCAGGGGCTCGTTATAAAAAAGGTTGGAGACGTGGATCAGGGTCTGGGCCTGGGAGCGCAGGGTCTCAACCACGAAGTCCGGGCAGTGCCCAAAGGCGCAAGTGGCTATGCCGGCGATGAAGTCATAATATTGGCGGCCCGCCGCGTCCCAGACCTTCAGCCCCTGTCCCTTGACCAGGACCAGGGGGATCCGGGTGACATTACCTAAAAGACATTGGTCAGCCAGCTCGATTAACTGTTGGGACGAAAGAGGCATTTGTTGATCCTTAAGAGCCGGAGCGGGCCAGGCCCGAGCGGCCTTTTGGGGAGATAGGGTTGGCCTCGGCCATTTCCCCAAGCGAAAAAAAACAGGCCGGGTCGGGTCCGCCCAGGCAGCCACAATAGGTCAGAACTCAGATTTTAGCTATTATACTACCAAATCAAAAAAAAAAGACAGGTCAACCGGAATTCTTATTTTGGCTCCACCTTGAAGCCCAGGAATGATTTTGAAAAAAAACAAATACAAAACAATAATATATTTTTTTGTTTTAATATAATTATATTTATCAAGTTATTAATATAAAATTATTTCATAAAATAATAAAAAAATATAATACCCAGCCTGAGCAAGAAGCGACTTTGAATTCATAGTATCCGGAACTCCAAACAGGATAAACGCTTCCGGAGTTTGCATAATATTTGTTGGTTTAAAGATCTATTTTTTTTCGATTTCTGGGGATAGGTGGTTCCAGGACCGCGCGATATATTTTTTATCCGAACAAAATTTATGTCAGAACCTTTATTGATGGTCTTTAAAAATAAGGTATTGCGGAGGGAAAATGTCGTGATTTTTTTGGGGATTTGTGGCGCTCAAGCGAAGGGCGGAGCGCCTTATTCCCAGTTCAGTTCTCCTCCCTTGGTCGATCCCCTGTCTAAGAGCGTTCGGGGAACAAACCCAGACTGGAAACAGCGCAAACAGTCCTTTACCCATTTAAATACGGTTTTATTTTGGTCGGATAAAATATTAATTCCGAACGTTCGGATTTTCAATTATTTCCCTTTTGAAGAATAATTTCACCGTATAACTCATAGTAAGTAGCCGAAATCACGGCAAAAAGAAATCTGAGTTTCATGACTCGAGGGTGAGGGCGCCCTCATCATGAGCGTTTATCTCCAGCGGAACCGCGCGTGTTTATCCCGGGGCGGTGGATTCTCCAGGACCGAGCTGGATTGGGGACCAGTTTGGCCAAAGGGCTTGAGGTTGAGGTTCGCCACTTAGCCGAAAGCCAAACAATAGCCAGAATCGTTGACCTATTTACAAAGGACAGGCGAGGTGATATAAATTTATTATCTAGGGTTATGATGGATTAAAATCATCGGCTTTAGCGTTATCTTTCTGAATTTGACCTCCCCTTTAAAATTACTATAGTAAAACGATTTTTTACTATAAAAAAATAGTAGAGCCAATTACTTGACTAAACACGAAAGTATAAATAAATAGACTATTTAAATATAAGTATATATAGTATTATTTGAATATATATATGTAAAAAATTGCAACAATTTTTAGAAAGTCAATGGCGATGCAATAAAGATAAAAGTTTAAATAAAGGTAATATATGTTACAATCGTAGTTCATTTTTGTTGAGAGGGTTCAGGCTCACGTCTTATTCTCTTTTAATAAACTGTAGTCTTAAATCCAAATCTCCGGTTTTAGCCAATGGCCGCGTTGACTGAGTTTTCGATTGAGGTGAGTAGATAGAAGCCAAATTTTCAGGACCAAGATTTCTAGCCCACAGGATCAGAGTATGAAAGATTTACCAATTGGTATGGCTGATTTTGAGGAAATTCGTTTGGTTGGTGGTGTTTACGCCGACAAAACTGAATTTCTCCGCAATTTACTAAAATTCAAATTACCATATTTCCTCTCCAGGCCCCGCCGATTCGGAAAAACTCTTTTAATCAGTACCCTTGAGGCCATCTTGCGGGGCCGCCGGGAACTGTTCCAATGACTATGGATCGACTCCTCTGATTATGATTGGGCCACTTATCCAGTCATCCGTTTTTCCCTGGACAAGATCTATTCTTCTGACCCGACAATTGTGGAAAAAGCTCTGCGCTTCGCTCTAGACAACATTGTTTCTCAAGAGAGTTTTTCGCCCGATCGCCTGGAGTTACTCAGAACTGGCCCACCTTGGGGA
>JAISMU010000057.1 GCA_031276635.1 Deltaproteobacteria bacterium
TGGCGACCCCTCGGAGCTAACCGTTTAAGAGCGTTCCAGGTTTGGCGTGGCTGTTGGTTGAGAATAAGCTTCCGGGCGCTCAAGAGTTCGCGAACCTGAGAACAGCCCTCGTTTCCTGGCCTATTGAGCTAAAAATCCCCTCATCTGTCTCAACCTGTCCAGCTAATTTTCTCTCCTCTCAACTTCGTTAAGTAAAATCTGGTTATAATAGTTGAAAAAGTCTATTATTGGCCATTATTAGTTCTCCCTGATTTAAATCTATAAAATGAAAATGGCTGAGGTTCGAGGTTCGACTGTGGCATTGACCTTAATATAGCGAAAGAATATAATTGAACAATGCATTCTAACGCCTGACGCCAGGTTATTTTAGTTAAATTCAAGACTCAGGGTCTCTAATGAAAAAACTTCCCTTATCTATGTCTTCCTTTCAAAATATTATCAATCAATAGGCTATTTACGTCGAAAAGACTGATTTTATCGCGGAACTTATTAAGTACGATCAACTTTCGTCTGGTTGCCGAGGTCAGACCTGAAGAGCGTGGCCCCTTAGGGGATCTGGACTTGATTTTGGTAACCGATTTTGGGCTCCACGCGGTTATGGAGAGCAAATACGCCAAAAGCGCGGATTCAGCCATGCTTGAGGAATCTCTGGACAAACTGGCTAACAAAGGCCTTAGAGTTTTAAAAAAAAATATGGCGAGACCTACCAACTAAGGGGCAAGGATTTCGTGACCATAGGTCTGGGCGTCATCGGTCGGGTGAGGCAAAGGCGGTCTTTGGCGAAACCTCGGAGCCTCCAGCTTAAGGGCGGTCCCAAGACTTGAGCGGGGCTGTTGTCAACAATTCTAATTTTGTCCACAGGTGAAAAAAATTTCTGAAAAATAGACGCCACCTGAAAAAATATAAAATTATCCGTAATTCCCGAAAAATTTTACTTACCATTATTGTCAGAGAAGAAGAGCTATTAGGGAAATATGCAAAATTTAGAATAAAATTATATATATTGCCTTAAATATCTTTTTCAAAAAAATAGCTGCCAAACAATATCCATCCCCCTGTTCTTGAAAACCGCCAAAATCTCTATTTATTAATAAAGGACAGTTAGCTTTGGATGGTAACTGGCGGCAACCTTTTCCAAAGTCCGTCCTGGCCCAAATTTTATTCTTCAGGTTGACCCGCCCCGAGACGAGCGACTGAAAGATTCGGGGTTAGACCGGCTGGACAAGAGCCAGCCGGCCCGATTGAGGTCGAATTAGAGTCCCCGGCCTGTCCCAATCCCCGGGCCAGAGTCACTTGAGCCTAGCCTTGACCCGGCGAGCCTTGGTCTCGAATAGAGGCTCAAATTGACTGATGAAGAGTTTAGCCTCAGCCTCGGTCAGTTTTTCGGCCCGGGCTTTGGCGAGCGATTTGGCCTCTTCTTCCCGTCCAGAGTTGATTAATAGATCCAGGATTGTTTTGGCGGCCAGGTTGATAGGGCCCGCTTCGACAAAGGGGAGGGTATCCAGGGAACGGTAAATGCCGATAGCTCGCTCGAACTCGTCAAATTCCAAACACTCTCGGATCAGCTCCAGGCCTTTTTCGGCCAAACGGGAGCTGGCGGAGTTCACTAGGCCGGTGGAAAAGCGGGTTGTCCCATAACCCAGTCCCAGCCGGGGTAGAATCTCCAGGGCCAGATCCCGGGGGGCGTAAAAATTGGCCCACTCGCGGGTTTCCAGGTCTTCGGGTTTGGGATCAAGACTTTCCCGGTTGGCGAAAAGATGGGCCGCCGTGGCTGTTTCGCCGCTTTTGATGAAGACATCCAGAAGCTGGATCAGAGCCTCCAGCCGGTAAAGATAGCTGGTTTTAGCGAACTCAGCCTTGCGCATCTCCATGTAGACGGCCAGGGCTTCCTCAATCTGACCCTGGCGAGCCAGACCCAGGATGATGGACAAGTAGGCCACGCTTTGAACCGTCAGGGCCTGTTCGTTGGACTCATCTTCGGTCAGCCACGTGGCCAACTTTCGGGCCTGGCTGTAATTGTCCTGGCCGCAAAGGGCGGAGATCAGGTTGAGGCCGAGCCGGAGGCGGATGTCTGAGTCGACCTGGATAAGTTCCGGGATCTTGGTTCGTTGGAGCCAAGTCTGGGCTTCGTCCAGGCGTTGGGATTTAGTCAGGGTTTCAATGAGGGCGGCCAGAAAGGAGACGGTTTTCTGGCGGGGGCCGCCTTGGTTGACCAGTTGGGGTTCCACCTGGTTATACAGGCTCATGGCCTCTTCGGCCTGGTTTTTGACGATCAGGTACTTTAAGTAAGACAGATGAGCGTCCGCCTGAACCTGGGTCAGGAACCGCTCCTCGCGGGGGGAGAGGCCGTTCGGGCTCAACCTGGTCAGAGCCTGATAGTAGTCTTTGGGTTCGTTGGAGTTGGCCAGAGAGGGGTTGACATGATACTGGTCCAGAGATTTGGCCAAAAGACCAGCCCAGGCCAGCAGACAGGACCGACCTCTCTCCGGTTGGCTCAGGGATTTGAGGATCCGGTCATTCCAGAGTATAGGGAGACCCTGGTTATAGTGCAGGAGTTTTTCCGTGGACCGGGCCAAGGCCAGAGACACCCATTGTTTGGGCGGCCCCTCGGCGTCCGGGGCGAGGAATGACCAGCATTGTTCCAGGACCATGGCCACCTCGGCCATCTGGTCATGGCGGGTCATCTTTTCCAGAAGCCGGTGGACGGCCAGGTGGTAGCTGAGCTGGATCTCCGGGCTCTGGCCCAGGCGGGGGATGAGTCCAACCAGCAGGGTGGCGGTCGAGACCTCGCTCTTGACCAGCCAAGTCTGGCTGACCGTCTCCAGGGACCGGGCCAGGGTTTTGGCCTGAGCCGGGGTCAGAGTCTGGGCCAGGCTCTCCAGGTCCTGATTGGCCAGGCCCGCCTCCAGTTCCTCGGGTTTTTGCTGACGGCAGGTCATCTCCACCAGCTCCAGGAGCTTCGCGTAGCGGGCGGCGCTGGCCTCGTTGAGGGGCTCAGCGGGGTGGTCCGCCTGAGTCGCCGTGGTCTCGTCTGTTTCCAGTTGGTAGGCGGCCAGAACCGCCGGGTAAAGGCCTAGAGAGCCCCGCAGGTTGAGCCAGGTGACGCTGTTGAAAAAGACTTGGGCGGCCTCGGCGCGCCCTGAGAGCTTGAGAGCCCGGATAGCTTGAGGTAGGTGACTGGCGGCTTCGTTGACCAGGGCCCAGGTCTCGGCTCCCTGGTTCTCCAGCTCGTTCCACAACTCCTCGCGCTCCGGCTCGGTCATGAGGTCGCGCAGGGCTTCCAGGCGAGCCAGGCGGGGGGCCAGCTCCAGCCCGCTGTCCGGGAGCCGCTCAATCTCCTGGACCGCCGCCGCGGCCTGGCCGAGGAGCTGGCTGATCACCGGGGCTGTCCGCGCGTCGCTCGCCAACTCGTCCCGCGACTGGTTGAGGCCAGCGGCCAGCAGAGCCGGGGAGAGGAGCTCAACCATGGTTACCTTGTAGGCCCAGTAGGCGACCCGCTTATCCAGAGTCAGCTTCTCCTCGTCCCAGTTCTCGCCTAGGCTGTGGGCTTTTAGGGCGACCCAAGCCAGTTGGTCGCGGTACTTGGTCGGCTCCCGCCAATAGGCCGCGACCACGGCCTGGACGACCAGCGTGAGGCACTGGGGCTGGTCCTGGGCCCCTCCGCTCCAGTAGTCCAGGTGGTTGAAGCGCCGCTCGTCCAGATCCTGATAGAGTTCCAAGGTCTTTTGGGCCTGGCCCTGTTGCGAGAGCCGCCTCAAGAGGTTGAGGACAGCGTTGACGACCATGAAATCAAGATACTTTTCCCGTTTGGTCTCTAGCGGCAGCTCCAGCCAGATCCGCAGAGCCTCCTGGGTCCGGTCAGCCAGCAGCAGGGCTTCCAGGAGAGCGGCCGTGGCTTCCAGGAAAGTGGTCTGGCCTTTGGTCGGGTCCGGGGGGGCCTGGAAAAAGGCGTAAGTTTTGAGGGCCTGGTCAAAATGGCCTTGGAAGGCCAGGCTCATGACCAGAGTGGAGACCGAGCTGGCCAGACTCTGAAACAGAGGCTGGGACTTGGACCAGGCCTGGTGAAGAGACTCAAAGAAGACAAACGCCTCGGCGTGGCGACGGGAGGCGACCAGGGAGCGAAACAGCTCGGCGGCCAGATCGCTCATCAGCCCCTCCAGCCCGGGGGGAACCGGGTCCACGTGGATGACCTCGTGGATCTTTAAGGCTTCGTCATGACGGTTTCTTTCACAAAGATCCGTAATGATTCTTTTTAAGGTCTCGGCCCGAATCTGCGGGCTTTCCCCGGATATGGGCGACCAGATGGTCAGTCGTAGCTCCCGGGCCCGCTCAATTTGCCCGGAGTTGACATAAGAGTTGGCTATCTTGCCTAAAGCGTCTATCTGAGACATCAGGATTTCGGAATTATCGCTTCTTCGGGCTAGGGCCTGCAAAAGCGGTAGGGTGGAGTCAGTCTGATTGTTATCAACATACCAATGAATCAGCTTGTGGGCGGCTTTGGCTTTCTGGCTGTCCGTGGTTGGGGAACGACCCAGTTTGGAGATGGACTCATACAGGGCCCGGGCCTCAACTCCCTCGCCCTGGGCCAGGTAACTCTCAATCATTCTGACCAGGTCTTTGGCCAGGGTTTTCTTGTTCTTCTTTTGGTCAAGGTTTTTTTTAGTCATTATTAATGTCCTTTGGCTGGCTCTGGGCCAGAAAAAAAATGAAAAAAAGCCGGTCAAACCGGCCCCGCGAGACGCTTGAGCCTGTCCGGGCCTATTGGCTCAAGGTCCGGACTAAATCCCCGGGCTTGACCTCGCCCCCGGTCAAGACTCGGGCGAAAATACCTTCCCGGGGCATAATACAGTCCCCGACCCGGTGAAAGATCTGGCAGTGGCTGTGACATTCCTTGCCGATCTGGGTCACCTCTAGAAGGGCTGGCCCGATGGCTAAACGCGTCCCCACCGGGAGGGTCCGCAGGTCCAGGCCATCCACCAAAAGGTTCTCTCCGAAGTCCCCGTGTTTGACCTCGCCGCCTTTGGCGTTGAACTCCCGCACCTTCTGAAATGACAACAGACTCACCTGCCGGTGCCACGGCCCGGCGTGGGCGTCGGAGTCTAAGCCGTGCCCCTCGACCAGGCGGGCCTGGGGGGTGGGCTTTTTGGGGGTACCCTTGGCCTCGCTCAAGCAGATGGCCACTATTTTGCCTTCCATGGTGTTAACTCTCCTCACCAAGCTGGTTTTAACCCCCGATGCGACTCATGAGCCGGTTCTCCGGCAAGGGGTCGGCGGACTGGTCGGCCCGGGGAGCCTGGGGGGCAGGGGAATCCTGGGGGGTCTGGGGGTCTTGGTTAAACAGATGACTGGCCGGTTTGAGACGGACCGCCCGGCGAATGGTCTCGACCATGGCCGCCTCGTCCGCCAACGGGAGCTGGAGGCCTCGGTCCATATGCAGGCAGGTCTTGAAAAACCCGTCGGCCGTGACGCGCAACCGGTTACAGCGGTCACAAAAACGCGACTGGACCGCGCTGATAAAGCCCACCCGCCCCACAAAGCCTGGCAGGGCGAAGTAGGTGGCCGGGCCATTGCCGAGCTGGCGGCTGACCGGGGTGAGCGGGCCGTAAGTGGCGACTAGGGCCCGGGTCAGCTCCTGAGGGTCCAGGCCTTTTAAGCCCTGGCCCAGACCGATGGGCATGAGCTCTATGTAGCGCACGTGCAGCCGACGATCCTTAGCCAGCCCAGCTAGGGCCAGGAGGTCGGCCATGGGGGAGTCGGCCGTGGGCACGCAGTTGACCTTGACGGCCAGATCTCCGGCGGCCAGGACCAGGTCCAGGCCGGCCAGCACCCGGGGCAGATAGTCGCGGCGGGTCAGGTAGTGGAAACGGGCCGGGTCCAGAGTGTCCAGACTGATATTGACCGCGTCCAGGCCGGCCGCGATGAGCCCCGGGGCCAGTTTGTCCAGCAAAAGGCCATTGGTGGTCAGGGTGACATTGACGATGTTGGGGGAGTTTTTGGCCAGCCGGACTATGTCAACGATCTCCGGGTGGACCAACGGCTCCCCGCCGGTGATTTTGACTTTGCGGACACCCATCGAGCCCAGAACGCGCAGAATCCGCTCGATTTGGGCGAGGCTGAGAGTGTGGGGCTCGCTCTCGTCGGCCCCATCGGGCAAGCAGTAGACACAACGGAAATTGCAGCGGTCAGTCACGGCCAGGCGCAGGTAGTCCATGACCCGACCATGGCTGTCGGCGAGCTGGGGGGTACAGTTGGGATCGCTCATGGGCCGGTACTCGTCGCGGCCGGGCGGTGGAAGTCCCCGCTCTGACCGCCGGATTTGTCGGTCAGGAAGATAGGGCCCATGACCATGCCCTTATCCAAAGCTTTACACATGTCATAAATTGTCAGGAGAGCCGCCGCGACTCCGGTCAGGGCCTCCATCTCCACCCCAGTCTGGCCTTGGCTGGCCACCTGGCAGATGACCACGACCTTTTCTTGGGCCTCGTCCAGCTCAAAATCCACCGAGCACTTGGTGATCATGACCTGGTGACACAAGGGGATCAGGAGCGGGGTCCGCTTGGCTCCCATGATCCCGGCCACTCTGGCCACGGCCAGGACATCGCCTTTTTTGACAGATTGGTTGACAATAGCCCGCATGACCGCCGGGCCCACCGCGATCTCCCCTCTGGCCACGGCCAGGCGGTTGGTGGGCTCCTTGGAGCCAACATCCACCATGATGGCCTGACCCTGGGAGTCAAGATGGGTAAAAGGTTGGTCAGTCATGACGATGCTCCAAAAGGGCGCTGGAAAAAGTTAATTTTTTATGGATATTACCACGAACGGGGTTTTTTGACAAAAAGGCCCAAACCTCAAGGTTGGCCGGCCGCTAGGCCAGGTTGGCTGGCGGCGCGGGCGGCTGGCCCTGGGGCGGGCTCAAGTGGTTTGCCGTGGACGAAAAAAAGGAGCTTTTCCGACCAATTCTGGGGGTCAAATGACCGGTGGCTAGTTGGGAAAATGAGCCGGCCCCTGGCCAGGAAAGCAGGAGCGTCTCGGACCAAAAAAGCTAACAGTTGGAAATTAATAGAAAATTTTAAAGGAGCTTTGGACTCAGGGTTAAGGCGATCCGCCCGGGGGTTGGCCGTGAAAATAGAGTAACACCGCTGAATTAATAAAAAAATAATAAACTAGCCCCAGACCGCCCGGACGATTCGTGGAACTGGGCTGGGCTCAGAGGCGGCCCGGCCCGCTCTGGGCAATGATAATATTAGCTGAAAGTAGATTTTTCGGCATATTTTGGCGGATTTATTGGGCGCGACCCAGGGAAAAAGTTAAGGCGGCCTGAGACGGAAAATTGGAATTTTGGCTCCAATAGCCAAGAGGTGGGTTAGTTCTCAAGATTGCCGTTCTTCCACGCCACTGGAAAGCGTAACCCCAACCGACAGCCATGGCCAAGCCTTGACGCTTCCGTAAGCTGAGGGCTCCGAGTGGTTGTCAAAGACAGCCTTGGCCACGCCCTGACCGAATTTTTTTCTCTTTGGGGAAGCTAAGGCCCTGGTTAGCCAGTTGGTCCAGAGCCGCCTCAAGCTCTACCCGACCTGGGCTTACTATGAAACTCATCAACCTTAATTATTTGGCAATAGGTAATAATACCCCTTCCGTCCTTGTTAAGGGTACTGAAAGTAGCAAATTAGTTAAAACTTAGCCGTTTTTTTGGATTAATTGATGGCGCTTAAAATGACGCGCGTTTGAAACAGATGCCCCCTTGGGACCTACCGGGCCTTTGGGACTAGCCGTCTATTTCGGAGCGGCTGGTCTCTTGGGTCCGACCGGCTTTTTGGGAGCGGCTGGCCCTTCCTCCTGTTCACCACCGCGCAGGAAGTTGTATTTTTGTAAGGCCTTAATCCAGCCAGAGTGGTTCCGTTTGACCATCAGTTCCTCGTAGTTAACTGTCTGGTCCTTGTAAGGCGCCTCCTTTTTTAACAGCGCGAAGGCTATTCTGAGAATTTTATGCGCACAGCCACGACAGCCCGTTTGTGTCCCCGGGTAATAAATAGGCTTTTAAACTTGGTTTGGAGCAGACAATTCGTTCTTACAGCCGCTTGGCTCGCCTCGCGCAAAATCCGACGAGCTTAGAGGTGGTCTTCTTACCGCGCGGTCTTAATGAGCCTATTCGGGGTTCGGTTAAGCGGAGAGAGCGATTTAGAGTTCGAATTGGGGAAAATCCTTTCCAAAAATTAGACCGCCCTTAGACCCATTATAGGCTCTTATAATTATAATATGACTAAACATTAATAAAAATCAATGCTAAGGAGTAAAGTCTTAACTTATAGGACGCGTGAATCGAACCGAGTTTCATGCCACCGGGGTGCGGCCAGGCCTCATGAGCGTTTAGAGTGTCAATATTAACTTCCAGCCGTTAAATAAGCGCCTTGGCGCGCGGAACAATAATGTCTGATGACTATCTTCGAAAAATGGGTTTTAAAAATTTTGCTAATCGCCTCAAAAACTAGTACCCTGTCGTCAAAGCTTAGACGCATATCAGTGGCTATAATAGTCTTTATTATTTTCCTCAAAAAACCCTTGACATCTATTATATGGATTAGCTATAACAAAATATCTTTTCATTATAGGAGGCTGTCATGGCTATTCGTTACACCTATGAGTTATCTTCTGATGAGCGCGACATTCTCAAGTCTTTGGTCAAATCAGGTCAAACCACGTCAAGAGAGGTAAAATTGAGCCAAGCTCTCTTGCTGGCCGATTCCGGCCCACTGGGGCCAGGTTGGCCGACTAGCGCTATCGCGGCCTCCACATTGTTGGCTCCTCGCACAATTGACCGGTTAAAACACCGGATGGTTGATGGCGGCATTGATTTGGCGTTGTCTCGTAAGCCTATGCCCTTCAATCCCAATAGAGTTAAGTGTGATGGGGAATTTGAGGCCCATTTA
>JAISMU010000183.1 GCA_031276635.1 Deltaproteobacteria bacterium
CAGGATCAGGATAGCCATTTCAAAGTTCACATAGACCATTTGGCGGATATGGCTGATGGTAAAATCAATGTTGGAGAGTCTTTAGGACCTCGTCCCGCTGATCTTGAGGATGCTCTTTGTGAGCTGGCTTTGGCTGGTCCTGGAATTTGCGCTTTGCGGGCTCTTCGCCGCGTAGCCCCAGATCTCGACTCGTCAGATCCAATTCTGCTGACGGCCTCAGCTAGGATATCCTCTGGATTTAGAAGCCTTTTTAATCTCCCTGAAACTATCGCCCTTCTTCGTGGCTCAGGTGATGGAGCCTATTGGCGCTTGACCCTTAAATATGGGCTTGACGGCAATATTCAGTCTGTTTTGGACGAATACGTTCATGTTCTTCTTGATTCCCTAGGACTTCAGGATAAAAATTCTTATGAGAGGATAGACAAGATATCCGAAAGCGTTTTAAAAGCTTTGTCCCTCAAGACATCCAAGATTTCCATTGATAGCATAGTTAGGGTTAACCACGGTTTTAAAGTGGACTCTTTTCCTTCTCGCGCCCGTTTCGCTTTGCGTCTTGAGGATATTCGGGGTGGCGATGAAGACAAGGATATTGACCGGGTTGAAGATGTTCAAGCCGCGTTTAACTCTCCTTTCCGCCCTTTTATACTCGCTTCGACTTCCATAGGTCAGGAAGGGTTAGATTTCCATACTTGGTGCCACTCTGTGACTCATTGGAATTTACCATCCAATCCAGTAGATTTGGAGCAGCGAGAGGGTCGAGTGCATAGATATAAAGGGCACGCTGTTCGGAAAAACGTAGCTGACCTTTACGGGCTCTCCTCTCTGCCAAAGGATGATAAAAACAGTGATCCCTGGCGGACGCTTTTTCAGCTAGCGACCGAATCCAAGCCAGCCGGACTTTCCGATTTGGTGCCGTTTTGGATTTTTGAGGGCAAATACCACGTGGAACGTCGCGTTCCTTTGCTCCCTTTTAGCAAGGATATTAAAAAATTTGATAGACTCAAGAGAGCCTTGGCTCTTTATAGAATGGTCTTTGGGCAGCCTCGTCAGGAGGACCTGCTGTCTAGCCTCGAAAACCAGCCAGAAGTTGGATCGGCTCAAAGGTCCGAATTGTTTATATCCTTGCGACCGCCTGTAGCGACTTCCAGCGGCGACCGCGATGGTAACGATTCTAACTAAGGTTTCTAATTTTTTGTCTCAAGGGCTGACTGGAGTTGGGCCGAGACCTGGCCGGGTTGCTGGCTAAGAAAAAATTTTTCTGAATAAAAAAAACCGGTTTTTGGTCAACCAAAAGCCGGTTTTTTTCAATACGCTAAAAAGCCTCAAGCGCTCTTAAGGGCGCCTGGATCCTCTGGCTCGTCGCCTTCTTGGGGGGGCTGGCCCGCCTCGTCTGACTCCGGGGGCAGATCCACGTAAACCGGCTCCGGGGTTGGCAGATTGAGGATATCGTTCAAGTTCCACTGGGAGACAGGCTTGATCCGGTGCCGATAACGCCAGGCGTGAGAGACAGCCAGGCCGGCCAGAAACAGGGCGCATTGAGCGTGCCATTTTTTGGGCCCGTAAAGGCCTGTAACCAAACTGGCGATAAGGGACACCGACAGGGAGATGAAGTCTTTGGTGCCTTGGTCGCGTTGAGGACGGGGCGGGGTGGGGTAACGTTGACCGCCAGAGGCTATGCGCCAGAGGTCCTCGGCCGCCTCAGGATCGAATCGCTCCACCACCTCAGCGATGGTTTCCAAAGAGAGCTGATCTGGATCGTATTCTAAAAGGAAACTGCCGGTCTGAAGATTGGGAGTCAGGCGCTTGACCCCTGGCCAGGCAGAGACGTCAAGGTCAGGCAGGTCCTCAGGAATTTCCTTTAACCTCAAGCGCAAGCGTCCGGGGATGTAACTGGTTAACATAGTTCTTTCTCACCCATAATATCGAAGCGGCTCAAAAGTGGAGGTGTCCGCCTCTGAGCCCGGAAAAGCCAGGAACAAATTTGGAGATCAGGGACACCGACAGGGAGATGAGGTCCTGGGCGCCCAGATCTGGTTGAAAAGGGGAGGCGGGGTAACGCTGGCCACCAGCGGCGATGCGCCAGAGGTCCTTGGCCGCTTCGGAATCGAATCGTCCGACCGCCGCGGCGATGGTCGCCAACGGCAGCTGGTCTGGGTAGTATTCCAGAAGAAGGCTCCTGGACCGGTAATTTGGGGTCAGACTCTTAACCCCTGGCCTGGCTGAGATCTCAAAGATCTCAGTCAGATTGTCAGGAATTTCTTTGGGCCTCAGACGGAGGCGACCGGGGAGGTAACTGGTTAACATATGTCTTTCCCGTCTGTCTCTGTCGCCCAGTCGCTAACTAATTAAGGGACTCCAACTCCACCGCGTCATGCAGCGTGGGCTCATAATGGTGGAGGTAAGGCCGCGTGCCACGATAAGCCACGTAAACGGTCATGGCGTTATGCAAGGCCGCGGTCAGGGCTGGGCCCATCAAGCCAAAAAGACCCAGGGCCAAAAGAGCCGTGTTAAAGCCGACAATCATGAAGAAGTTTTCGCTCATCCGTTTCATGGCCCGTTGCGACAGAAGCCGGGCCAGGGCCAGTCCCTCAATGCGACCGCCTAGGAGCTGGACATTGGCCACGTCCTTGGCCAGCTCCGAGCCATCGGAGAGAGCCACGCCCACATTGGCCAGCGACAGGGCCGCTGAGTCGTTCAAGCCGTCGCCGACCATGATCACCCCGCGCTCCTGGGCGACCAGCCCCTTGAGGTAAGCGGCCTTGTGGTCAGGCAAGAGCTCGGACTTGTACTCTTTGAAACCCATTTTTCTGGCCATGGCCCTGGCCGAGGCGTCCACGTCCCCGGTCAGCATGATGGGTCGCTCTAGGCCCATTTGCCGCAGCCGGGCGAGGGTTTCCTTGACCTCGGGGCGCGGGCGGTCCTCAATGGCCAAAAGGGCGGCCAATTGGCCGTCCACGGCCATGTAGATGACGCTGGAGCCATCCTCGGTCATTTCTTCGGTTTTGGCCTGTTGCTCCTCGGTCAGGTGAATGCCACTGTCTTCCAGGAGGAAATGTCGGCTGCCTAATAAAACCTTGTGCCCGCGCCAGGTTGAGGAGATGCCGTGGGCCAGGACATAGTCCACGTCGGTATGTTCCTCCTCGTGTCGTAGGCCCTCCGCCTTGGCCTGGGCCACCACGGCCCGACCGACCGGGTGAGGAAAGTGCTCTTCCAGGCAGGCCGCCAGGCGAAAAGCGTCATCCCGGTCAAAGGGAGGATAAGGCACCACTGACTTTAACCGCGGCTTGGCCTCAGTCAGGGTCCCGGTCTTGTCAAAGCAGATGATCTCCGCTCGGGCCAATTCCTCCAGGTAGCGACCGCCTTTGATGAGAACCTGGCGATCATTGCCTTCCCGCATGGCCGAGAGAACGGAGAGCGGAGTGGACAGGCGGATCGCGCAGGAATAGTCCACCAAAAGGACGTTTCCGGCCCGGAAGGGATCGCGGGTAAAGAGATAAACCAGGCCGAATAGCAAAAAATTGTACGGCACAATGCCGTCGGCCAGTCTTTCGGCCCGGCCCTGGATGCCGGCCTTGGAGTTTTCCGACTCTTTAATGAACTCCACAATGGAGCGGATGCGGGAGTTGCGACCGACCTTGGTGGCTCGGATGACGATCCGGCCATCCTCGACCGCGGTGCCGGCGAAGACCGCCCCGCCGGTTTCTTTTTTCACCGCCAGGGGCTCGCCGGTCATGGAGGATTGGTTGACCATGGCCAGCCCCTCAATGACCACCCCGTCGACCGGGATCAGGCCCCCGGACCGGACCAGGACTGACTGGCCCTCTTTGACCTCGGACTCGGGAATCTGGATTTCCTGCCCCTGGTCGTCAATAATCCAGATCTTTTCCTCCGGCCCGGCCAGGGATTTGAAGAGCCCCAGGATACTGCGCCGGCGAGTCCAGGCTTCCAGATAATTGGACAAGGAAAAGAAAAACATGAGAGTGCCGGCGGAGTTGAAGTCTTGACGCAACAGGCACACGGACAGGGCCGAGGCGTCGAGGACTTCCACGTTGAGACTATGTTTGGCCACCAATATGTGGAGGCCTTTGAGCAGATAGGGCACGGCGCGCAGGAGGGTCAAAGCCGTCCTGATGGGCCAGGGCAAGAGAAGGCGCCTGATGAGATAGCCATAAATAGGGTTAGGGGGTAATGGGGTTTCCTCGCCAGCCTCAAAGAGGGTCACTTGACCCCAAGGGGCGGGACGGGGCGGGGTTGGCCGAAACTCTCGTAGCAAACGCAACAGCTCCGCCTGAGCGTTGTCGCTTGGCTCGTAGATAATCAGAAGACTGCCACTCAACCTGTTGTAGGCGCAATACTTGACAGTGACAGTCTTCATGATTCGGCCGGTCAGGCGCTCGAAACTTTCGGCGCCAAGATAACCGGGGGCCAGCCGCAGCCGCAACCGACCCCGCAAATTGGTTAAGAGCCAGCCCTCCATAACGGCTTATTCTTTGGCGGCCGTCTGGGCCTGCCGATCTTGCAATTTTTGATCAGCCTCGGCGTACAGGTCCTCAAGGTTTTCCCGACCAGCGGCGGCCAAACCCTGAATTTTCCTCTTGGCGTAAATGCCGTGACTGAGGACAGTGGAGGCGCCATCGCGGATAAAGGTTGGTCGACTGGAAACCAGCGAGGCCGCGACTGCCCCGACCAACACGCCAACGCCGAAAGAAACCCATTTCCAATGTTGGAACATGAACAAAACTCCTTATAAAAAGGTTAGAAGCGCGAAAAACGCCAATAGGGCCCAGAAGTCAGGCCCCGCCAAAAGCAAAAAAATATTTCGCTGTCAGGATTATATAGGCTGGGGTTTTTGGATACAAGGGGGGAGTTCGGCTTTTATTTGTCAAAAATTTAAAATTAACGTTTAGAGCTCTGGGGGAGGTCGGCTGGCCAAGCCACAACCGGTAGGGGCTTTGGCGGAAGTTAGGCTTTTTTTTGGAGCGGTTGAGAATGAAACTCAAGAACGCGAGGTCCTGAGGCGGCTAAATTTAAGGGAATAAAAAAAATTTAGTTTTTTGACAATTAAAAAAAGACTTAATTCTATCTATTTTGTGGTCAACTAACTTCAGAATTTTGGGGGCCGTCGGGGGCCGATTCTAATCGCGAATGATTTTCAATGAATATCAATTTGTTATTGAGATTAAATTGCTAAAATAAAAAAAATTATATTCATATAGATGAGTTTAAATTTTTTGAGGGAGATCTGAGCCGAAAAACTTCCTTTGGCCCGGACGGTCGGCCTTGGTTCGGGGCCCGTTTTTTGAGGCCAGGGAGAAAAATTTTTAGAGGCGGCCCCCAGGAGAGATGTATATTATAAAATATCATCTTTTATTCACATTAGCAAATAAAATCCGATTAATATTTAAGCTGATGATGGCGATGTTTATAAAGATAAATAAACTTAATTTATGTTTAAAAGATCACCTTAAAAGCCTCCATAGACTATTTTTGTTCTAGAAATCGTTTTTGAGACTATTTTGGGCTAGGCTCGCTCTAGCCGGCGAGGGACATTTGGGTGGCTCTGAGAGTCAGGGACTTTATATATATGGTTGCGACTCCTAAATGGTTACCTCTCGGTTCCCCAACCCTGGTCAATCCTGGTCAACCCTGGTTCGCCCGGCCCGCTGGCCGGGTTGGTGGTTTTGGGCTCTATGATTAGACTATCCGCCGGACCAATCCTTGGAAATTATCTCTAATGGGCTCAAATTAAGCCGGAGGCCGGGAAAAGTCCTCTTTAAGTCAGGTCACGGGTCTGTTTTTTTATCGCTTGGCCGCGAGGCCCAATCCGCTATTGGGGTTATTTTTCTAAGCTTCCGTTTTGAGATTTATTGTTACTTTTTATAATGTATTCAAATAAATTTAGACAATCTCTTTTAAGCCAGAGAAGGTTTTTTAGCGATAAATTCCAGACGACGATCGAACCTTAGAACCAAATTTTTTCCCGCCCTCTGACCCCAATCTTCGGCGTGGCTAGTTCCCCAGGGATTAAAAATTACTTGAAATTAAAGCTCCAAAAGTCTATATTGATAAATTGTCTTTTGATTAAGCCTGATTGCTCTATCAAGGCGATTCGGGGCGAGGGTGAGCTGATAAGCGCCTGAGCGGGAACTGACGAGGAAAAGCATGATTTCAAAATCCGGCTCCCGGCCGAAAAAAATTGTCCTGGCCTATTCCGGTGGCCTAGACACCTCCATTATTCTCAAATGGCTTCTGACTGACTACGGGGCCACCGAAGTCATCGCCTTCTGCGCTGATGTGGGCCAGGGTGAGGAATTGACTGGCCTCAACGACAAAGCCATCAGGACCGGGGCCAGCAAATGTCATATCCGGGATTTGCGCGAGGAGTTTGTCCGGGATTACGTTTTTCCGGCCGCTCGGGCCAACGCCATTTACGAGGGCCAGTATCTTCTGGGGACCGCCCTGGCCCGACCGGTCATCGCCAAACATCTAGTGGAGGTGGCCCTCCTGGAGGGAGCCGAGGCCATCGCTCACGGGGCCACAGGCAAAGGCAATGATCAGGTCCGCTTCGAGTTGACCGCCATGGCCCTGGCCCCGCATTTGAAGATTGTGGCCCCCTGGCGGGAATGGGCTCTGGCCTCGCGGGGCGAGCTCATCAAATTCGCCCAGGACCATGACATACCGGTTCCAGTTACGGTGGACAAGCCCTACTCAATGGATCGCAACCTTTTGCATATCAGTTTTGAGGGCGGGATTCTGGAGGACCCTTGGGTGGCTCCCCGGGAGGACATGTTTGTTCTGACCGTGGCCCCGGAAAAGGCCCCGGACCGGCCTGAGGAGATTGAGATCGATTTTGAGCGCGGCGATCCTGTGGCCGTCAATGGCCAAAAGCTCGGCCCGGCCGACTTGTTAGCCCGGCTCAACCAACTGGCCGGGGCTCATGGGGTGGGCCGGATCGATATCGTGGAATCGCGCTTTGTGGGCATGAAAAGCCGCGGGGTTTATGAGACTCCTGGGGGAACCATCCTGCATCTGGCCCACCGGAGTCTGGAGTCGCTGACCCTGGACCGGGAGGTCTTGAGCCTCAAGGAGTCGGTTCTGGGCCGGTACGCGACCATGGTTTATAACGGTTTCTGGCTGGCCCCAGAACGACTGGCCTTGCAAACCATGATTGACCAGACCCAGGCTCGGGTGACGGGAACTGTTCGCCTCAAACTTTACAAGGGGGGCCTGTGGGTCACCGGGCGGCGCTCGCCTTTTTCGCTGTACTCGGAGGCCTACGCCACCTTTGAGCGGGACGAGGTCTATGACCAGGCCGACGCGGGGGGCTTCATTCGCTGTCAAGGGCTCCGGCTCCGGGTGGGGGCGGGGGTCAAGTAACCCCTGGTTGAGTAAGCGTGTCTGAGAAAAAAGGCGGCCTGGCCCGCAGCCGCTTGGGCCAGGACGTGGATCCCGCCCTGGCCCGGGCTGGGGTCTCGGTTCATTTTGACCAGCGGCTGGCTCTGGTGGATATCGCCGGTAGCCAAGCTCACGCCCGGATGTTAGGGGCGGTCGGCTTGGTCAGCCTGGAGGAGAGCCGTCTGATGGTCGAGGGTCTGGCCTCGTTGGCTGAGGCGGTCCGACGAGGAGATTTTCCTTGGGACCCGGACCTGGAAGACGTCCACATGAACCTGGAAAAGGCCCTGACCGAGCGGATTGGGCCAGCGGGGGCCAAATTGCACACCGCCCGGAGCCGCAATGACCAGGTGGCCCTGGACGAGCGGCTGTATCTGCGGGAGGCTCGGGAGCGGTTGGCCGGGGAGCTGTGGCGGCTGCGGGCGGCTCTGGTCAACAAGGCTCTGGAAGTAGGCGAGACCCCGGCCCCAGGTTACACGCATTTGCAACGAGCTCAGCCCATCCTCCTGGCCCACCATCTTTTGGCCTATTACCAGGTTTTGAAAAGGGATCAGGGTCGGTTGGCTGACCTGCGGGGCCGGCTGGGGGAGATGCCCCTCGGCAGTGGGGCCTTGGCCGGGACAGGACTGCCGATTCGGGCGGACTTGGTGGCCGAGGAGCTGGGTTTCCCGGAGTTGGCCGCCAACAGCCTTGACGCCGTGGCCAGCCGGGATCTTTTGCTGGAGTTTCTGGCCGGTGGGGCTATTCTTATGGTTAACCTCTCCCGCCTGGCCGAAGATATGGTTCTGTGGTGCTCGACCGAGTTCGGGGTGGCCGAGCTGCCGGATACCCTGACCACCAGCAGCTCCATGATGCCCCAGAAGAAAAACCCTGACGGGGCGGAACTCATTCGAGGCAAAGCCGGGCGGGCCATCGGCAACCTCGTGGCCCTCTTGTCGGTTGTCAAGGGGCTGCCCATGTCCTACAACCGGGATCTGCAAGAGGATAAAGAGCCCTTTTTCGACACCGTGGACACTCTGGATTTAGCTCTGCCTTTAGCCAGGCGTCTGGTGGAAGGGTTGAGTTTCCATCGCGAGCGGCTGCGGGCCATGGCCGACGACCCTTATATGGCGGCCACGGATTTGGCCGATCACCTGGCCCAGCGAGGGGTCCCCTTTCGGGAGGCTCACCGCCAGGTCGGGGCTCTGGTGGCCTACTGCCTGGAGCGTCAAATACCCCTGATTGAGGCTCCGCCGGCGGTTCTGGCTCAACTGTGCCCGCTGGCCGAGCCCGCGTCCCTGGCCGGGCTGACTCTGCCGAACCTTTTGGCCGCTCGGGATAAGACACCGGGCGGCGTGGCTCCCCGGATGGTGGCGGCCCAAGCGCGGAAGGCCCAGGGCGAGCTGGCCGCGGAAAGGGAGCGGGGGCTCTGATGAAGACGATATTCCGCCGAGAGACAAGCCGTCGGGTAGCGGGTTCAGCGGCTCAGTTTTTTGGCCTGGCCGGCCTGATTCTGAGCCTGGGGCTTTACTTGGTCGGCTGCGGCGTCAAGACCCATCCTTACCCAGAGTCCAGCTCCCAGCCCGGCCCGGTTCGCGACCTCAAGCCGACTCTGGGCGAGGCGGGGCAGCTGTGGCTGACCTGGCGGGCTCCTCTATACAACATGGCCAATCGACCGCTTCGGACTCTGGACCATTTTGAGGTCTGGGGCGCGGATTACCCGAAAAAGGGCTTTTGCGAGGGTTGCCCGGTCCAGTACCAGAAATTGGCTGAGGTTTATCCTCTGGCTCCCCCGCCAGGGCTGACGGTGGCCGAGGGGCCCTATCAATGGGTGACCACCATTGACCCAGAGCGGGCTTATCGTTTCCGGGTGGCCGGCTACTCCACCCGCGGAGCGGTCAATCCCGATAGCTGGCGGGAAGTTACGGTCTATGGCCAGAAAAACCCTGGCTCTTTACCGCGTTTCGCGGCCGTGGCCGAGGATTTGACGGTGCGGCTCACCTGGGCCAAACCCGGGCCGGGCCAGCGGGTGGAGGTTCAGAGGCGGGCCCCGGGTCAGAACTGGGTGACTCTAGCTGGGCTCGATGGGACCAGCTCGGCGGGGGCGGACCTGGAGGTGGTTTATGGGACCACTTATCTTTATAGGGCTCGCCTTTTGGCCGGGGCGGAGGAGGGTTCGGCTCCCGGGCCCTTCAGCCCGGAGATCCAGGTGCTGGTTGAGGACACAACCCCGCCGCGGCCAGTGGGCTTTCTGGACGCGGCCCTGGCTGAGGGCGGGGTCCGACTGCGCTGGGAGAGCCTGGCTCTCGAAGAGACTGGTCTGGCCGGTTATCGGGTCTACCGCCGCCTGGAGGGGGAAACAACTTTCCGGCCCCTAGGCGGGCTGACTCAAGGCAACACCTATCTGGACTCCGAGGTCCAACCAGGGCAAACCGCCTATTATCAGGTGACCGCCGTGGACAGTAGCCCCCGGGCTAATGAGAGTCGGCCCTCCCCGGTGGCCTCGGCTCTGGCGGCCCCGCCGGAAGAGGAGCCGACCAAACCTGAGGTCAGGGATCCTGGCCTGTAAGGTTGGTTGTGAGGTTGGCCTGAAGGGCCCATCAGCGGGGTCCTTCAGAATAGTTTGGCCCGGCTGGCTCAAATAGTCAGTTTTCAAGATGTCAAGAGGGAGGCCCGCCGGTGAGTCAAGCGGCGTTTCATTATCAGGGCGAGGATCTGTGGGTGGAGGGGGTCAGCCTGGCCGAGCTGGGCGCGACTTTGGGGACGCCATTGTACGTTTACTCCACCCAGGCTTTAAAGGCCAATTTCCAGGCTTACCAGTTGGCTCTGAAGAATCAACCGAGCCTCATCGCCTATTCGGTTAAGGCGGCCTCCAACTTGGCTATTCTCCATCTTTTGAAAGAAGAGGGGGCCGGCAGCGACATCGTCTCTGGGGGGGAGCTCAAGCGGGCCCTTCAGGTTGGGGTGGACCCCCAGAAGATTGTCTTCTCCGGGGTCGGTAAGACCGCCGAGGAAATGATCCAGGCTTTAAAGGCTGGGATCCTCATGTTTAACGTGGAGTCGGCCCCAGAAATGCGACTTTTGGCGGCCACCGCCCGTGAGCTGGGAAAAAAGGCCCCCCTGGCCCTGCGAGTTAACCCAGACGTGGATCCCCAGACCCACCCCTACATCGCCACCGGCTTTCGGGAATCCAAGTTTGGCGTGCCCATTGAGGAGGCCCTGGCCCTCTATCAGGAGGCGACCGCTGATCCTTATCTGGAGGTGGTGGGCCTGGACTGCCACATCGGCTCCCAATTGACCTCGGTCAGCCCCTTCGCGGCGGCGGCGGAGCGTTTGCGGGCGCTCCTGGCTCGGCTGGCGGCGGTGGGAGTCAATATCCAGCTGCTGGACGTGGGCGGGGGCCTGGGCATCAATTATCACGGGGAAGAAATCCCCAGCCCTCAGGAGCTGGTCCAGGCTTTTGGGGAGCTCCTGGCCGCCTATCCCGGGCTACGGCTGATTTTGGAGCCGGGCCGCTCGATTGTGGGCCAGGCCGCGGTTCTCCTGATTAAGTGCCTTTATAACAAGGTAACCCCCTTCAAGCGCTTCGTCATCACTGACGGGGCCATGAGCGATCTGATCCGGCCCAGCCTGTATGGCTCTTATCACGAGATTAAGCCGGTCCGGGCCGCGGGTCGGCCCGCCGCTAAAGTTAACGTGGTCGGCCCGATTTGCGAGTCCGGGGATTTTCTGGCCCAGGACCGCGAAATCCCTCTGGTGGAAAGTGGGGAGTTTCTGGCTGTCTTTGGGGCGGGGGCTTATGGCTTTGCCATGAGCTCTAACTATAATTCCCGCCCCCGCCCGGCCGAGGCTCTGGTTGATGGGGCGCGCTTCCGGGTCATCAGGGCCCGGGAAACCCTGGAGGATCTGACTCGCGGGGAAACCATCTGAAACCCCGGGGGGCTCCGGCTCCTCACCGGGTTTTAACGCCTGGCTCTTAGGCCGAATGGAGAACAATAAATGGCTCAAGCGATGGAGAAGTTCAGTTTTCATAAATATAGCGGTCATGGCAACGATTTCGTGATAATTGACAACTGGAACGGCCCGGTTCCAGAGGCCGAGCAGTCCCGCGTTTCCCGCCTCTTGTCCCGACTCAAGTTCGGGGTGGGGGCCGACGGCGTGGTCTTTATCGGGGCTGGGCCGGATGAGGTTGATTTCGCGGTGCGTTTCTTTAACTCCGACGGCTCAGAGGCGGACATGTGCGGCAACGCCAGCCGATGCGCCGCTCACCTGGCTCATTTTCTGAATATAGCCCCGGCCACCATGACCTTCAAGACCAAGGCCGGGGTGGTCGAGTCCACGGTCAAGGAAAGGCAAGTGAGCGTGCTGCTCCCGAAAATATCCCGGCCTGAGGGAGCGGCCTTGGTCGATTTTGATGGTTTCAGTCAGACGTATTACCGCATCAACACCGGGGTCAGCCACGCGGTGGCCTTTGTGGAGAGCCTTGATGACCTCAACGTGGCCAAGTACGGTCGGGCGGTGCGCAATCACAGCTCCTTCAGCCCGGAGGGGGCTAATGTGGATTTCGTCAAGGTTGTGGGGGATAATGCCTTAAATGTCCGCACTTACGAGCGCGGCGTGGAGGCTGAGACCCTGGCCTGTGGGACCGGGGTGACGGCCGCGGCCTTGCTGGCGGCCAGCCAGGGGTTGGTGAAGGGGACCAGTGTGGTCTGTCACACCCGGGGCGGTGAAGATTTGATCGTTCGTTTTGAGGGCCCGCCCGAGGCCCCGACCAAGGTCTTCTTGGAGGGGGCGGTGCGCTATGTCTTCTCGGGCCAGATTGGGCCGGATATTTTCAAGAAATAAGGTCCGGTGGTTTTTCTAGGGGGCTTATGATGTCCGTGTCATTCAGAGGCGTGGTGGTGGCCATGGTTACCCCGTTCCGGAACGGGGCGCTGGACGAGGCCGCTCTGCGTCAGCACGTTGATTTCCTGATTGAGGCGGGGGTCCAGTCAGTTCTGCCCTGCGGAACCACTGGGGAGTCCCCCACCCTTACGCACGAGGAACATAATCGGGTGGTGGCCCTGACTGTGGAGGCGGCTCGGGGCCGGGTCCCAGTTCTGGCCGGGGCTGGCTCCAACTCCACCTCTGAGGCCGTGAATCTGGCTAAACGGGCCAAACAGGACGGGGCCAACGGGTTATTGCTGGTCTCGCCCTACTATAATAAACCCACTCAGGAGGGGCTCTACCAGCACTTCTTGAAGGTGGCTGAGGCGGGGGAGCTGCCGGTTATCCTTTATAATATTCCCGGTCGCTGCGGGGTCAACATCTTGCCGGAGACCACGGCCCGGCTGGCCGCCCATCCCCTGATCGTGGGGATCAAGGAGGCCACCGGGGATCTCAATCAGATGATCCGGACCATTGAGATCTGCCCGCCGGACTTTCTGGTGACCTCTGGGGACGACGGCCTGACCCTGCCGCTCCTGGGCGTGGGTGGGGGCGGGGTCATCTCGGTGGCCGCCAACCTCATCCCCGGGCCCATGGTGGCCATGTGGCAAGCCTGGGAGGCCGGGGATATTCAGAAGAGCCGGGAGCTGTTCTTTCAGCAGCTGCCGCTTTTTAAGGCCCTGTTCCTGGAAACCAACCCCATCCCCATCAAATACGCCCTGTCGCTAACCGGGCGAATGACCTCGGAGGTGCGTTTGCCGCTGTGTCAGCCCTCGGCCCCGGTTCGGGAAAAGCTGGAGGTTTTAGTCAAACAATGGGGGTTAGCTAAGTAAGATGACCCAGATACCCATCGCCATCACTGGGGTCTCTGGCCAGATGGGCCGGCGACTGGTGGCCGGGGTGGTTGAGCGGGCCGAGTTTCGCCTGGTCGGGGGAACCCTGCGCCCCGGTCACGCCGGTCTGGGCCAGGACCTCGGGGTTCTGGCCGGGGTCGGCCCCCTGGGTGTCCTGGCCACCAGCGATCTGGCCGCGGCCATCAAGGAGGCTCGGGTTCTGGTGGACTTCACCACTCCTGAGGCCTTGCCCGGGCATTTAAAGGAGGCCTTGGCCGCCGGGGTGGCTTTGGTCATCGGGACCACCGGCCTAGGCGAGGCCAGTTTCGCCCTTTTGAGCGAGGCGGCCCAGAGCGTCCCGGTTCTCTGGGCCCCCAACATGAGCTTGGGCGTGAACCTGCTTTACCGCTTGGTGGCGGTGGCCGCCGCCGCCCTAGGGCCGGACTTTGATCTGGAGATTTTTGAGGCCCACCATAGCCGCAAGAAGGACGCCCCCAGCGGGACGGCCTTGAAATTGGCCGAGGTCCTGGCTCAGGCCCGGGGTTGGTCAGCCCAGGAGGCGGTGGTGGCCGGACGGGAGGGTCTGGTTGGGGCCCGCCCGACGGAGGAGATCGGGGTTCTGGCCCTGCGGGGCGGGGATATCGTGGGCGAGCACACGGTTTTCTTTTGTGGCCAGGGGGAGCGGCTGGAGCTGACGCACCGGGCCCAGAGCCGGGACACCTTCGCCGCCGGGGCGCTGCGGGCGGCCCTGTGGCTGGTGGACAAAAAACCGGGCCTGTACTCAATTAACCATGTTCTGGGCTTGCAATAGGCCTGAGGGGCGCGACATGAGAGCCGACTTGAAACCCGAGATAAAACCATTGGTGGCGTCGCGGTTACTGGCTATTTTGGCGATGGCCCTGGGTTTATTGACGCTCACCGGTTGTCTTCTGTCCATGCCCAAGCCTTTGGTGTCGGCTCGGCGCGTGGATAACGTCCCCGACCTGGTGGGCCGCTATCTGGACGAGAAGGGACAGGAGATCCGGATTCTGGGCCGGGACAACACGGCCAATAATAGTTTTGTGGCTTACCCGCCCAGTAAGAAAAATCCTCTGACCTTAACTATCCAGAATTTGGAGGGTCAGCGTTTCCTGCTCCAGGCCCAGCCTGAGGGAAGTGTCGGGGTTTTTTTGACTGTGGCGGAAATTAATCTGCCAAAAATCACCCTTTACGGTTTTCCTGACTCATTTGAGGCGATTGTGGCCTTGGCTAAAAAAAATCAGGTCACCATCAACCCCAGTGGGGTGATCACCGAGTACAAGTCGGCCCAGGGGATCATCAACTTGTTCCAGGGGCTTTTTTCCATCGACAATCGCGAGGTTATGGTCTTTACCAAGCAACCCAAATAACCGGGAGATAGCCTCGCGTTTAAACGGCGCGCGCCCATAGCCCAATGGATAGAGCAATAGCCTTCTAAGCTATCGGTTGCAGGTTCGAGTCCTGCTGGGCGCGCCATTAAATATTTATAAAAATCAAGTTGTTAGCCTAAAAAAGCAATACTAAAAACTGGATCTATTAAAATTGTCCATCAAGCTTGAAAAATTGAATTTGGCCCCTGGGTTGGCTTTGTACGAGTGCCAGTCCCGCTCTTGCCCGCTTGTAAGGGTGAGTCTGGAAGAAATTTTGGTGGGAAATTAATGGAGAGAATTGATCCAACCCTAAATTCTTATCTTTGTCTGAGTTGATAGGTTCAAAATCTTTAGTCAAACCAGGTCGTAAGCCCTCCGGATTTTGGAAGGATCCTCTCTATTCCATAATCTGGGCCTTGGTGAAAGTGGCCTTCCGGCCCAGGGTGGAGTCAACGCGTTTTTTTTCCTGGCCTTAACCCCCGTAGTGAGATTTACAGCGATCTTCAGAATGAGACTCTCGCGCCTCCTCTGAAGGATCGGATAACGCACATCTTCCTGTCGTCCTGTCTAAATATGTTCACCTGCGCAAATTCAGCCAAGCCAACCTCTCTCTCAATTTCGCTCAATCATCGCCAGACTGCTTCATAATTTATAGAATCATATTCCTTCCTATTTACGCTTCTGTTAAAAATTCTATAAATATAAAAATTAAACTAATTTAGTTATTAAAATCAGTAAAAAAAATTATAATTTATAGTAACGTTATATTTTCGAGCTAAAAAAATCACTTAAAATCATTTTAGGTTATAAAAAAATTTTTAAATTATGTACAGCTCAAAATTGCGTTTAGAAATTATATTTTAAAAAAAAATTAAATTCTGAGGACGACCTAAAGGAGGGTTTTTAAGAGGGAAAAATTTTTTGGCGGAACCAAATAAAATGTTGAGATTGGAGAAAAAACGTGGTAAGATTTTTAGGTCTAAAATTAAAAATCAGTTATATTTTGGCCTTCAATGAGGCAGATGAAAATTTTGCGTTTTGCCGTGTGCAGTCTCCATTTTTAAAGGCTTTGAATCGCTATTTTCGCTCATAAACTCAAAAAGACCGCGAGGCTCAATTTTTTTCCTGCAAATTTTTTTGTTTAAGCTGGTTTTCCTTAACAAGCGTCTGGATTTTGGAAAATCGGGGCCGATAGATTTAACTTTTCTCAACCACGATTCTGTATTTTGGAAGAGTAATTTGGTATAACAGACTTGGAGTTTTTTGGAGTTATTATGCTGGTGTTTCGCGGTCGTTGAGTCGCGAAAGAAAAAAATATTTTTCGGCTGAGACAGACTGTGTTATTATATTATTCTCGGCCAAATCCGAATAATTTCGTGTAGAGTAATAACTTTTTTCATTTCTAAACAGCGTTTTAAGAATGTTCTGTCTATGTAATTAGGATTATAAATGGCTTTTTTTTATTATTCACCTGGCGATCATATAAAAGCGAATAGAGTCGCTTACGATCATCATGGCATATACCTTGGTGAAGGCGAGGTTATACATTATACTGGGGAAATTTTTGACTCCAGCAACGCTAGAGTTCAAATAGATAAAATCAACACATTCTCTGATAACTCAAGCGTGGAAAGAGTTTTTCATGAGCCTGACAAGATGTATATTCCCGAGGCGATTGTTATAAGGGCTTGTTATAGGTTATGTGAAAAAGAATATAGTGTTTTTTTTAATAATTGTGAACATTTTTGTAATTGGTGCGTTGAAGGCGTCAGTAAAAGCGATCAGTTAAATACTTTTTTTGCCTCATTTTCTCCTGCTCTTGAGTGGGCTATCCAGCGTTTTGTGGAAAATCCTTCCTTGGGACCGGAGAAACTGCAAGAACTAATAAAATCCAATCCAGTAGTGGCCCAAGCTTATCAAAAGTTGCGAGACCGAGGTCAGAGCCTGGAATATGTTACGAAACCGATGGCCAATTCTCAATCTGATTTGAAGTTAAACTTGACCCGTATTATAGGGGAATTAATCCTGGTTATTGGAGAAATTGGCAAAGGAAAAAAAACTCCTACTTATATATTTGACAAGGTTGATAATTTAAAAACTTATATTAAATCTAGCTCAATATTTAAAAGTCAAAAGTGGTTAAGAAACCTTGTTGGCCCTATGGCTGGATTGATGATTTTTGATTTTTTTTCCAGGAAAGCGGCTATAGCGAGAAAACAAGCTAAATTAGCTCATGATTATTATTTAAAAGTTAATAGAGAATGTGAAGAGGCAATTAAACAAATAGAATTATGCAAAAAAGAATTTGAAGCCACCTTTAACAAACACTTTAATGAAGTCAGCGATAATATATCATTTTGTTTGAATAAGATGCAATTAGCTGTCGAAAATTATGAAATAGATGATTACGCTGTAGCTATAAATAATTTAGCCTCAATATTTGGTCATTCTTTGCGGTTTAAAACATTAGATGAATTCAATGATTTTATGGCTTCTGATGAACATTTTGTTCTATAATTAGGAATTATCATGTTATTATCATTACTTAAAAGTCAAGTTGAACAACAATTTTTTGTAATGTTCGCTTATCTCGTCGCGGTCGCTGAGCCGGACATGTCGAATTTACCTCCTCGCCTAACCGCCTCCAACGCGCATGATCATTTTAAGATGTTGGACATTGAGTTTCAAATTATTAACAAGTTCTACAATGAAGTCTACATTCCACAAGATGATTCTATAGTATCTTTTATTCAAAATAACTATAATAGTATTAATTACAGTTTTAATAAACCGGAAAATCATAAAATAAGCGCATATAAAATTGGTGAAAATCCTCTTTTTAATAATTATGCATCTCTAAATTGTAATAATATTGTTGAATTAATTGACACTATTTCTTCTCAATATTTAGGTGATAACATTATAACTGATTTTAATAAAATTACTGAGGCTAAAAATTCTATATTAGACATTTCTCTTAAAGCTATCTTGCCTAAAAATATCGATTCTCTTGACTTAATTAGTAGAAAAATCATGCTTTTGGAAGCTACAGCCATGGCCTACTGTGATGGCAATTGCTCCCCAGAAGAAGAACTATTGTTAAACAACTTTTGCAAATATTGCGCTATAGATCGGTCTTTTGTACCTACTTTTGAAAATATTACCCGTCAATTTGTTGAATTATATAAACAATGTTTAGAATTAATTAATAATTAGCTTTACTTGTCTGATTCGCGAAATATGAGGTTTTAGATGCCTTTTCCACTTCTTATTCCTATTGCCGTTGGTGTGGCTGGCCTTTTTGGCGTTGGCAAGACCATAAAATCAGTTGTGGACAGTAGTGAGGCGAATAGTCTGGATTCTTTCGCCCGGGATAAAATCACGACCGCTGAGCGCAAATTGGACATTTCTCGCGGCGAGGTTAACAACTGTCTGACGGCTTACGGCCAACAGAAATGCGACGCGGTGGAAAATAACCTCCATCAGTTTGTTTCTATTTTTCAAAGGATAAAAAAGGTAGATTTCTCTGACAGCAGATTTGAAGATCGGTTGGTGGGCGATTTTGACCACTCGTCTTTTGATGAGATGAAAAAGACCTGTGAGCTTATTTCGGCGGCTGCTATCGGTCTGCGCTCCGGGGCGGCGACTGGAGCCTTATCTGCTTTGGGAGCTTATGGCGGGACCATGCTGTTGGCGTCCGCCTCCACGGGCACGGCCATTTCCACACTGTCTGGAGTCGCGGCCACCAACGCCACTCTAGCCTGGTTGGGTGGGGGCACGCTGGCGGCTGGAGGTTTAGGCATGGCCGGAGGCATGATGGTTCTTGGTGTCATGGTCGCTGGGCCGGCTTTAGCTATATTTGGCGCTATTTTGGGCGCAAATGCCGCCAAAAAATTATCGGAAGCTAAGGCTAACTACGCTAAATCAAAACAATACGAATCTGAAATTGATTTAATTTGCATTAAAATGGCTAAAATTAAAGAAATGGTTGGTCTTATTTCTGATGTTTTAACTATCGTGTGTGAAAAATCAAAACAATCTAATGCCGGAATTCAGGCAATTATAGATGTATGTGGTGAAGATTATAATACTTACAATATAAAAGCTCAAGAAGCTATTTTTAAAGCAGCTAAATTAGCTCAATTAGTTAAATCAATTGTTGATACTTCTATTTTAAACGATAAAGGTGATCTTATTGATGATATATCTTATAAAATTACTCAATTAAAGTTAAATTCAGCTAATTTATAGATTTAATTTTATTTCATATATTTCGATGGTGAGGTTTACGGCTGAGGGAATTTTCTTGAGCCCCAGAAGCTGGATGAAGTCAT
>JAISMU010000069.1 GCA_031276635.1 Deltaproteobacteria bacterium
AGCGGGCCGGGGCGGTGGCTCCGCTCGGGGCGGGGACCGACCGCCGACCGGGCGGGCGGACTGGGCTAGGCCGCTCCAAAGGGGCCCGCTCGGGAGCGGCCCGAACAGTTGATGGCTCGGGGGAAGGAGCTGAGGTCGGAGCGGCGGTCGGCTCGGGTTGACTGGCCGAGCCGACCGCGACCGCCGGGGACCCCTGGTCGTCGATCGGGGAGCTCTGACCTGTTTCCAACTTGGTGTTCTCGTCCATGGCCAGGGCCTGGCTCAGGATTTCTCAGTTTCCGACTCGGGCTCGGAAGACTGTTGTTTTTCCGCCAGAAGCTTATCCAGATTGCCGAAGGCGGTTCCAAACGAGGAGCTGGCGTTGGAGGTGGAGACACTGGGAGTCGAGGCGGCCCGCCCCTCCGCCCCGCGCTCCTGGTAATGGCCCTCATCCTCATCCTTCATGAGGCGCTTGATGGAGAGACCTATCTTGTGGTCTCCGGCCGAAACCGTGACTACTTTGGCGGTGACCACGTCGTCGAGGTTGAAAGCCTCGGCCAGGGGTTTGCCCTTGGGAATGCCCGACTCGGAGACGTGGATCAGGCCCTCAATGCCATCGGCCAGCTCAATGAAAACCCCAAAATCGGTGATGTTGGTGACCTTGCCGGAAACCTTGGCGCCCACCGGAAAACTGCCCATGGCCGCCGACCAGGGATCCTCCTCAAGCTGTTTGATGCCCAGAGAAAAGCGCTCTTGCTCCCGATCAATGGCCAGGATCAGGGCCCGGACCGAGTCACCTTTCTTGAAAATCTCCGAGGGGTGTTTGTAGCGGCGGGTCCAGGAGATGTCAGAGATATGAACCAGCCCGTCAATGCCCTCGTCAATCCCGATAAAGGCCCCAAAGTCAGTGATGTTCTTGATCTTGCCCTCAATGATGGTTCCGATGGGATAGCGCTCGGCCACCGTGCTCCAGGGGTTGGGCTCAACCTGCTTCATGCCCAGGGAAATACGTTTGCCCGTCAGATCCATGTTGAGAATGACGCTCTCAACCAGATCCCCAACCTTCAAAACCGTGGCCGGATTGCGCACCTTGCGGGTCCAGCTCATCTCCGAGACATGGATCAGGCCCTCCAGGCCCCGCTCCAGCTCCACAAAAGCCCCGTAATCCGTCAGGGAGACCACCCGGCCCTGGACCTTGTCGCCGATTTTGTAACGGGCCGAGGCCGTGACCCAGGGGTCCTCCTGCAATTGTTTCAAACCCAAAGAAACCCGACCGTTTTCCTTGTTGAAGGAGAGAACCTTGACGCGAACCTTTTCACCCACGGTCAAGAGCTCCGACGGATGACCCAGGCGGCCCCAGGACATGTCAGTCACGTGCAAAAGGCCGTCGAGCCCGCCCAATTCCACAAAAGCCCCGTAGTCTGTCAAATTCTTGACCGCGCCCTCGACAATGGCCCCGACCTCAAGGGAGGCCATGGTCTGGCTGCGGATCTTCTCGCGCTCCGACTCCAGGATGACCCGCCGGCTCAGAACCACGTTGCCGCGACGCTTATTGTATTTAAGAACCTTGAAATCATAGGTCTTGCCGACCAGGGCCTCGAGATTCTTGATGGGTCGAGTGTCGACCTGCGAGCCAGGAAGGAAGGCGTTGACCCCGATGTCCACCGACAGGCCCCCCTTGACCCGACTGGTGATCAGCCCGGAGATGACCCCGTCCTCATTGTAAATACGGGCGATCTCCTCCCAGATCTTGATCTTGGCGGCCTTTTCCTTGGAGAGAAAGATCTCCGACTCGTCCTCGTCCATGCGGGTGATGAGGGCTTCCACCTGATCGCCGATGTTGGCTGTCAGAGTCCCCTGCTCGTCGTAGAACTCCTGCAGCAGAATCCGCCCCTCGGACTTGGCCCCGATGTCAAGCATGGCGTATTCTTTGGTGAACTGAACCACGATTCCCTTGACCACCTCGCCTTCGGACAGGCTGCGGAAGCTGTCCTCATAGAGCTGGTTCATCTGAAAATCCTGGCCCGACTGGCTATCCCCCTCAGGGCCGTAACTGTCCCCGTCCTCGGCTGGCTCCTGGGACGAGAAGTTAGTCTCCTCAAAAACCGGGTCCTGGTCGCCCCCCCCCGCCGCCACGCGCCGGGACAACTCGTTGGGTTCCTCAAACCCCGGATCAGAAGAGTGGTTAATGTTGTTATCTTTGGTTGTGAAACTCATGACATCCCCGAACAATAAAATTACAGCGGCCAGGCAAACCTACCTCCCGCCCTGGCCCGATTCCCCAGAGGGCTTTGGGAGCCCCCGCCTAGCGGGAATCGGATATCCTTTTTATATTATCAAAAATACAACTTTTTTTCCAATCAAGTTTAAAACACCAGCTCGACTCAGACTGGAGTCGGTCAGGGGCTGGCGGAAAAAACGCTCAAAAAACCCTGAAAATCAACTTCATTTTAGCCTAACGACTATCCTCAGTTGACAGGCCTTAAGGTTAAATAAGAACTAAGAAGTTGTTTTTAAAGATTATTTTCAATTACTTTAGTAAAATAAACTTCTTTTAATCGTGATTTCCAAACTATCAATAGTGATAACAGGTTGGAAAAAAAATTCCCGCCAACCCAACTGGCCCTTAAATTTTCTTCGGGCTTTTTCAGGAAATCCGTGGTTGGGCGCGGCGCGTCAAGAAAGCCCTCAGCTGGGAAAAGGCATTCTAGCCCAAACCCTGGAAAAAGAAAACCCGCCAAAGGAGGCCGGAGAGCGGCTCCCCCGCGGCCTATTGGGGTTTCATCTTGGAGAGGATGGGATGGGGCAGCCGGGTCCGTTCCTCCATCAGGCGCCTGACCGTCTCTTGATCCCCGCCCCGCTCGGCCTCGGCGATGGCTTGAGCCAGACGAGCCCGCTCGCTCTTGGCGGCCTTGGCGAGGAGAGCCTGGCCCATTTCCCGAAACACCACTACCGCCCGCTCGGCGTTGTCAACCCTTTTGGCCAAGAGAGCCCCGGAGATGAGGGCGGCGATCTCCTCATCCTCCTCAAACCGCAGTTTCTCCGGCTCCAGCCGACCCAAGCTCTCAAACTGGGCCTTTAACTCCTCAAAGACCCGGCGACTGGCGTCCTGGGGCCAGATCCGCTCCAGCCCCGGCAACTCCTTGGCCAGCTCCGGGTGGATGATGACGTGGGCGAGGATGGTCTTGGTCAGAGGGTCCAACGCGGTCGACCGCCCTGGACTCGGGGACTGGTCGACTGGAGGCCTGGGCCCGACGCTCGGGCCCAGGCTCAGCAGATCTGGGTTTATTCTCAGCTTTTCGGCCAGTTTGCGTCTTAAGAGCTGACCTCGAGCCGCGTCCGGGACCCGGGCCAGCATCTCTCTGGCCTCCCGGAGAGCCCGGGCCTCGCCGCCGAGGGATTGGCCGTGCTCGGCCATCAGGCGGTTGGCGTAATAATCCAGGATATCGGTAGCCCGCTCCGCCGCCTCAAAGAGACCAGGAGCCCCCCGAGTCCGGATGAAGGTGTCCGGGTCCTCGCCCGGGGGCAGGATGATGACCTTGCCATCCAACTCCACGTTCAATAACGCTGGCAAAGCCCGGCTGGCCGCTCGCTGGCCCGCCTCGTCCCCGTCAAAGAGCAGGTACACCTCCTTGACCTGACCACGCAGCAGGTTGATCTGACCCTGGGTCAGAGCCGTGCCCATGGCCGCCACCACATTGGGGATCTTGGCTTGAGCCAGAGCCAGAAGATCAAAATAGCCCTCCACCAAAAAGGCCAGCCCGGCCGCCCGCAGATGAGCCCGAGCCTGATGATAGCCGTAAAGAAGCTGACCCTTGCGATAAATGGGGGTGGCCGGGGAATTGATGTATTTGGCCAGCTCGGGGTCGGTCTCCCCTGGCTGAACCCGGCCGGCGAAGGCCACTTCCCGGCCCTCGGGGTCACAGATGGAGATCATCAGCCGGTTCCGAAAAACGTCGTAGAAGCCGGCCTCAGGATCGCCACGCCTGGGTCGGATCAGGCCAGCCTCGGCCTGAGCCTGGTCGCTGAACCCCTCTTTCTTTAGAAATTTGCGCAGGCCATCCCAATTGTCCAGGCTCAAGCCCAAACGGTAAGCCCGGGCCAGCTCCACGCTCAGGCCCCGCTCCTTGAGGTAGGCCTGGGCGGCCAAACCGGTCTGGCCCCACAGGAGGCCTTGAAAGTATTCCGAGGCTTTGCGGGTGACCGCGTAGAGAGTGGATTTGCCCACCCCCTGATCCGCTGAGCCAGCTGACCCTTTAGCCGGTAGGCTCACCCCGTGCCGTTGGGCCAGGTCCTCCAGGGCCTCGGGAAATCTCATGTTGTTGATGGCCATCATAAAATTGATGGCGTTGCCGCCCACCCCGCAGCCAAAGCAGTGGTACAGCCCCTGATCGGGGACAACGAAAAAGGAAGGGGTTTTTTCCACGTGGAAAGGGCACAGGCCCCGGTATCTCTCGCCGACCCGCTTGAGATCCACGTATTGGCGGACCAGGGCCACAATGTCCACAGCCCGGAGAACCTCGTCAATTTTTTCGTTGGAATACATTAAAATAGGCACCATGACAGGGGTTAAAGGGCGGGCCAGGTTGGCCGCTGGTCCCGCGGCCTGGCCGCGGGGCCTTCTTCCGGCCATAATTAACAATAAGCCCTGGCTCGGAAAAATCAAGGGGTCAGTCAACTTTTTTCGCCCCAGGCCGATAAGAGAAGAGACCCTAGGGGCCACGCCAAGACTGCCCTGGTCCGGAGAGGCGGATGCTGTTAAAAAAAACTATGGGGAAAAAGATTGGGCTGAGGAGGGGCAGACTGACCCGAATCAGGCTGACCAAACCCAGGCTGACCAAACCCAGGCTGGGCCAGGTCCTGGGGGGGGCCGCCCTCTGGGTTATGGGATTGGGATTGGCGTTAGGGCTGGGGTTCCCCCGCCCGGCCCAAGCCATGACCAACCACCATGAGTACTTTCCTTATGGTTGGCTCAAGCCGGCCCTGTTCGGGGCCCTGCGCGTCTCCGATCAGATGATTGACTTCGACGTTTCGGTGGAGGGCGAGGAGACCAGACGCGAGGAATTCATCCTGGCCGACAACGCGGGCCGGGTTCTCCGGCTCAGCCACAATGGTCGGGTTTTCTGCTATGTGGCCGATCGCGATCTGACCGATCCCTGGGAGTATCAAGTGGTCGATTATGATGGCAGCGGGGCCTTTGAGTCCAAGGAGCCGCCCTTTTCCGACTTTCCCCTGCCACGCTGGACCTTCATCTCCTACCCTTTCCGCTACATTAATAACCGGCGCCTCACGGATCTGACCAGAGAGAAATCGCCCACGGCCCGCCAGATGATCGCCGGCCTGACCGGAGCCGGGCGGGAGAGACGCTCCGCCTACACCCCTGAGCAGCGGGCGGCCCTGACCATCGCCCGCGGCGGCACCCCACCCCCGGAAAAATACCTCCCCGAGCCAGACGAGCCGCCCCGGCTGGCCCTGAACATCCTTTTCGAGTTTGACCAGGATGTTCTGACCTCCGCGGCCCGGAACACGCTGGATACCCTGGGCGAGGCCCTGACCTCGCCCGAGCTGGCTGGCAACACCTTCCGCCTGGAAGGACACACCGACGCGGTGGGCCCGGACAAATACAACATGGATCTCTCCCGCCGGCGCGCCCGAGCCACCCAGGCCTACCTGATGGACAATTTTAAAATTCCCTCCAGCCGCCTGCCCACCGATGGCCTAGGCGAATCCCGGCCTCTGCCGAATATTGATCCCGAGGACGGTCGCAACCGCCGGGTGGAGATCATTAACCTGGGGACCGGCCAGCCCGTTGTGGGCTCGTACCGGGGTGTCACCGAGCCTTGAGAAAACCCAGGGTGGCGGCAAAACCTCAGAGCGTGCGGATTACCTATGTTACGGTAAAACTACCCGGAAGTAACCGAAATAACAGTGGAAAACTTGCAAATTTCATACAAGAAGAGTGAAGCCAGGCCTCATAAGCATTTACTCTAATAAAATATAATTTATTGTTTGACTTATATATATTTTCTTAGGTATTTTTCGGCGCCGACCTGTTTTTCTCAGATTTTTTTTTCGAGCGGGTTCAGATTCGCCGAAAACTCTTGACAAAGCTAAAATTTGAGTTTAGATTTTCAGTTGAAAAATTTCCGCTGGCCAAGAGTTTTTTTCATAAAACTCTTGTTTTGGCCAGCCCGCCCGCGACCTGAGGTCGTGAGCCCCCAATTCTGGAAAGGCTTGGTCATGACGCTCTCTCTTAATTCCTCAACCCTTTTCAATACCTGGCCCCGCGATGGGCGGCTGGCTTGGGGTGAGGATCTTTGCCCGGCCTTCTTCCCCTATTTTTACTTTTTTAGCTTTAATAGTCGAGGTTTCGTCTGAGTAAGCCATATTGAAATATAATTTCAGGCCGCCAGCGAAACCAAAAACCGCTGGCGGCTTTTTTTTTCAGGAGGAAACGCGCCATGGACCCGTCCTGTTCTCAGGCTCCCACCCCCCCGGTGAAGCTGCCGTCCTACAAGCTGACCAGCCGGCTGACCCACCCGGCAGACTCCCTCATCCCCTTGGGCGCTTACGCCATCGGCGGCCCGGAGTTCATCATCATGGCCGGCCCCTGCTCCGTGGAGGCCGACCCCCAGATGCTGGGCACGGCCTGGGATGTCAAGCTGGCCGGGGCTCACATCATCCGCGGCGGGGCCTTCAAACCCCGCTCCTCGCCTTACAGCTTTCAGGGGCTGGCCGAGGAGGGCCTGAAAAAGCTGGCCAACGCCCGGGAGCTGACGGGCCTGGGTATCGTTACGGAGGTCATGGACTCCTCTGACGTGGAGCTGGTGGCCTCCTACGCGGACATCCTCCAGGTCGGGGCCCGCAACGCCCAGAATTATTCCCTCTTAAAGCGCCTTGGGCGGATCAATAAGCCTGTCCTTTTAAAAAGGGGCCTCATGAACACCATTGAGGAGTTTCTCAACTCCGCCGAGTACATCCTGGCCGGCGGCAACTCCCAGGTCATCCTCTGCGAGCGAGGCATCCGGACCTTTGAGCCCTCCACCCGCAACACCCTGGATCTTTCGGCCATTTTGACCATTAAGGAAAAAAGCCACCTGCCGATCATTGTTGATCCTAGTCACGCCACCGGCAAGGCCCATTACGTGGCCCCCATGTCCCGAGCCGCCCTGGCCGCCGGGGCGGATGGCCTCATGATCGAGGTCCACTGCGATCCGACCAAAGCCCTGTGCGATGGCGACGAGTCGCTAACCTCGGAGCAATTTAAAGAACTGATGCAAAACCTCCAGGAGCTGGCCCCCCACTTCGGGCGGCGGATCTCCACCATCGCCCCGACCACCGCCCTGGTGGCCGAGAGTTTGTGAGAAAAATCATGACCGCCCCTGACCCAAGCGTGACCCTCACCCCCCTGCGCCAAGAGATCGACCGACTGGACGAGAAAATCCTGGAACTGATCCAAAAACGAGCCCTGACCGCCATTGAGCTGGGTAAGCTGAAAAAGAAAAATTCCCTGCCCATCATGGACCTGGGCCGGGAAAGAACCGTTCTGACCCGCCTGACCCAAAACGTCACCCCCGACCAGGGCCTGGGCCCGGAAGCGGTGGCCGCGGTTTTCACGGAAATCATCAAAGCCTGCCGCGAGGCCCAAGCCCCCACCAAAGTCACCTACCTGGGGCCGGCCGGCACCTTCAGCCACGCGGCCGCCCTGGAACAGTTCGGGCGCCTGTCGTATTTCATCGCCGCCGACGACCTGACCCAGGTTTTCCGAACCGCCGAGTCTGGGGAGGCCGACTTCGCCCTGGTCCCGTTTGAGAACACCACCGAGGGCATTGTCGGCCAGACCCTGGATCTGCTGACCGGGACTAACCTGCGGGTCCAGGCCATGATCAACCTCAAGGTTAATCTCTCGCTCATGAGCGCCCACGGGGACTTGAGCCGCCTGAAAGTCATCTCCTCCCATCCCCAGGCCCTGGCCCAGTGTCGCAACTGGCTGGCCTTGAACATGCCCGGGGTGGAGCTGCGACCCACCGTCTCCACGGCCGCCGGGGCGACCCTGGCCTTGAGCGATGACGCTTGCGCCGTCATCGGGCACCCAGCCCTGGCCACTTTTTATAATCTCAACGTCATCAGCGGCAACTTGGAGGATTTTCAACACAACCAGACCTGCTTTCTGATCCTCAGCCGCGACGACAGCCCCCAGACGGGCCAAGACCGGACTTTATTGTGGTTCGCCGCCCCTCACAACTCCGGCAGCCTCTACAAGTGCCTGCAACCTCTGGCCGACGCCGGGGTGAACCTGACCAGGCTGCACAGCCGGCCCAACCCCCAATCCCCCTGGGAATACCTGTTTTTCCTGGAGCTGGAGGGGCATTTCAAAGAGGAAAAAGTCATCAAAGCCATCGCGGCCCTGGCGAGCGAGTCGGACAAATGCTCGGTCCTGGGTTCCTACGAGCCCCCGACCGTGCCCTTCAAACCCCTGGCCAGCCAGGCCAAAAGTTGAGAGCCTGAAATTTGGTCGCCTCCGCTGACCCCTAGGGTCAGCGGTTTTTTTTTCGCCAGCGGCTCGCTCGTCTTGAGGGAAACTTGGAACATTTACGCGCGGCGATTTTAACCGCTTGTTTCATCTGATGGTGGTGAGACCAGGATCCTCAACCCCTCCTCCATTCGGCTTTTTTTAATAATTGTTCCTTTGCTGACTATGGGAGCCAAAGCGGGCGACCGGCCCACCTGAGCGCCCCGCTTGAAAAAAAAACCGCCACGCCTCTTCAGGCTGCGGCGGAAAAATCACTTGATCTCGCCCTGGGCATCCATGGCTACGCTCCCAGGTTAAAGCTTTTTCAACTCGGGGAAGTCAGGGCCCGAGGGCCGAGACCAAGAGAGCCAGGCGTCTGATTGAAGGTTTGACCCTGGGCCACTTCGGGCGGGCGATCCGCGCCTGGGCCGACCGGGCGACCAAGGTTACCGCCGCCAAGGGATAGGTTTAGTTTGCCTTAATGTAACTTTAATCCGTTATCGGCTATGAAATTAGAACTAAAATAAACATAATTTTAAATATAATGTTTTGCAATATATTTATCTTTCATTATTTTTAAATTAGAATACTTATACATATCTATAATTTAAAATTTGACTTTTCACTATTGCTTCAGGGTCAAACTGACTGGTGGCCCCAGCGAAATTTGAATCTGAATCGCTAGTTGTTGAGCGACTTGGCCAATATTGTGATATAGTTTCCACCAAAGGTCCGGGTCTGCCTGGGCTTCCCTTTTCCCAGAATATTAATTCTTTTTCCAACCCTTGATCGTCCGAATCTTGGCTCTTGGCCCTTATTCGGCTTAGGCCATAAAAACTGGAGGACTTCCTTGAACAGAAGATCCTTTTTGAAAACTCTCTCCGGCTCGGCTCTGGCCCTGGGCTTGGGCGCCGGCCTGGGCCCGTTGAGCGGCGGTCTCCAAGCCCAGGGGTTTCCCGATCTGGTAGCCACCAAAGGAACCGATCTGCCCTTGATGTTCGACCGCAGCCTCACCGCTCTGGGAGGGCTGGGCCAGTATGTCCAAAAAGGCCAAACCGTCCTGGTTAAACCCAACATGGGCTGGGCCGTGCCCCCTGAGGAGGCGGCCAACACCAACCCGGCCCTCTTGGCCCATATTGTCAAAAACCTTTTAAACGTGGGGGCCAAAAAGGTGTACGTCTTCGACAACACCTGCGACAACTGGAACGACGCCTATCGGGTCTCGGGCCTGGAAAAAGCGGCCACCGAGGCCGGGGCCACTGTGGCTCCGGCTCACTCGGAGGGCTATTTTCAGAAGGTGGAGATCCCCGGGGCCGAGGTCCTCAAAGACACCCAATTCCACGAGCTGTATCTGGAGGCGGACGTCATCCTTAACGTCCCGGTCTTGAAGCATCACGGCGGGGCCAGAATGACCGCGGCCATGAAAAACCTCATGGGGGCCATCTATAACCGCCGCCCCTTGCACCGCTTCGGCCTGGACGAGACGATTCCGGAGCTCTGTCTGTACAAAAAGCCCACCCTCAACATCGTGGACGCGGCCCGGGTCATGCTCAGCGGTGGGCCCCGGGGCCACAGCGATTCCCGCTACCTGGCCAGCCAGATGCTTATTGTCTCGGCTGACCCTGTGGCCACCGACGCCGCCTGCGCCCGGCTCCTTGAGGCCAAGGGCATCTCGCCGCCAGAATACATCCATAACGCCGCCAAGCTGGGCTTGGGAATAGCCGACCTTAACCAGGTCAAAATTCAGAGGCTGAGCGCCTGATTGACTTTGAAAAGTGTCTAGAAAACGCGCCTCGCGCCTGGCCCTGGCTTGGGTCAGGCGCTTAATCGCCTATGGCTTATTGGCCCTATTGCTCGCGGCTCTTCTCTGGCCCCGCTCCCTGGAGCCAGTCGCCACCACCTTACCCAAACTCCAGTTCGGCCAGCTCCTGGCCGCTCTGACCTCGGGCCTGGCTTGGGTCCCCTTAGGGCCATTACTCCTGACCATCCTCCTAACCTGGCTGCTGGGTCGCTGGTTCTGCGGCTTGATCTGCCCGCTGGGAGCCCTGATGGATCTGGCCAGCCGCTTGCGCGGTCTTTTCTCCAAGCAAAGGTTCGCCCCCCAGCCCAGCCGGCCCAGATGGCTCCTGGTCCCTGGAGCCACCTTGATCCTTTTCTGGCTGGGGATAACCGTCCCCTATGGGCTGCTGGAGCCGTATAGCCTGACCGTCTCGGAAAGCTCCCTCTACGACGGGCCCAGCTTGGTCTTCTGCGCGGTCATCCTTCTGGCCATTTGGAAAGGCCGGGTTTTCTGCGACCTTTTGTGCCCGACTGGCCTTATTTTGCGATTTCTGGCCCAGGGCTCGCGGTGGGGTTTAGAATTCCACAACCGCTGCCTGGGCTGCGGCTCCTGCTCGCGGGTCTGCCGGGTCAACTGCGTCGATGGCCTAGCCCAAACCCTGGACCAGAGCCGTTGCGTCCGGTGCCTGGACTGTTGGGCCGTCTGCCCGAACGGCTCCCTCCAGTGGGGGGCTATCAAACCGCGGGAGGCCCAGGGTCGCCGCTTTTTCCTCCAACGGGCCGCCCTGGGAGCCCTGGGCGTGGGGGCGGGCCTGACTCCGGTAAACCTTCGGGCCACCATTTTAGGGGAGCCTCAGACCGAGCCAGTTCTGCCCCCGGGGGCTTTATCGCTGGCTCGCCTGAACGCCCATTGCAGCCTCTGCCACAGCTGCGTCCGGGTCTGCCCCAACGACGCCCTGATCCCCAGCCCCTCCCCTCACCCGGCTCTGTGGCAGCGCCCAGTGCTGGACGCCTATGAGGGCTTTTGCCAGTATGATTGCGTGTTATGCGGCCAAGTCTGCCCAACCGGGGCCTTGATTAAGCTGACTGTGGAGCGCAAGCGCGTGGCTCGCCTGGGGGTGGTGGTTTTTAACAAGTTGGAGTGCGTGATTTTCCGCAACCACACCAGCTGTGGGGCCTGCGCCGAACTGTGTCCAACCGGGGCGGTCAGCATGGCCCCCCAGCCCTCGGGGCCGGACGCGCCTGTCATTAACGATAAACTCTGCGTTGGCTGCGGGGCCTGCCAAAAAGTCTGCCCGGTCCGACCAATCAGCGCCATACTGGTGCGGGGGCTCTTAATCCAGCAGACCGCTGAGAAACCGGTCAAGGTTGTGACCGAGGACGCGACCCTGGAAGAGGCTTTTCCGTTTTAAGATTATTTTCAAAGCTCGCCAGGCTCTGGCCTGGCGAATTTTTTCTTGGGGCCTCCAAGATAATCCGAGGGCCGACAATCAGGACAATCAGAGGGTCCGGAAAAAATCAATTTTCCCGCCCAAATAATCGGGTAGGAGGCGGGGTCTCCCCCACCGTCCTTCCACGCCACAACGCGCGTACCGTTCGGTATACCCCGGTTCGTCAACCCTAGGCAGTCCACTAAGTCTCGTAAGTCTCGGCTGACTTCTCAAGGCTCAGAGGCCTGTTTCCAGACCCCCTGCCGCTTTCGCGGCCCCCTTGAGATCTCCCTGGGTAAGGACGCTCACTTTTCCCTCGCCTACCCGCCGCGTTTACGCCCCAGAGTTCGGGCGGTGTTGGGCTTCGCTGTGTTTCGCCAGCTCGTCCGCTCCGTCCCGCCTACTAGGCGGCTCTTGCTCATCGGGCCGAGGGGCTGCCTCCGGCTTCCCTCAGATTCCCCTCGCGAGGACACCCTTGCCATTGGCTAAAGTTCCCACTGCCAAGTCTGGAGATGACTTTCACAGCTTAGTTAGCGCCCATAGGGTCGCCCTCAGGAGCCTAAAATTCATTTTCCTGAGCCCTGTCCAGCGATCTGGCTTTTGGCCTTGGCTTTGGGAGTCTTGGCTCCTTTGGGGCTTTTAGCCTCTTTGGCCAGCTTGGGCTCTGGGGCTTGGGAAGATTTGGGGGCTTTGGCCGACTTGGCGGTTTTGGGCGCCGCCGGGCCCTTGGCCTCTTTCATAGCCCGCGTGATGGCCTTGGCCAGCTCATTTGGGCAGGAGGACTTGCGCTGACCACATTTAACTCCCTTGAGGGTCTTGGCCACTTCCAAAGCTGGGCGCCCCTCGGCCAAGAGAGAAATGCCCATCAGGTTGCCAGGGCAACCGCCGACAAACTTTATGTCGCTGATGATTCCCTCATTGATCTCAAAGCTCATGTTTTTTGGGCAAACGCCTTGGGGTTGAGAGGAATATTCCATGATCTTCTCCTGAAAACGACCTTCGCGGGAAAACCGCTGGCCCGACGGGCGAAACAGCCCAAAAGCCCTTGGCCCCTGAAGCCAAAAAGCCCAGCTCAAAGATTATTGTGGTTTTAAATTGGCTAAAAGTCGATCTTAGCTCCAGGCAAAGCGCTTTCGCCAGCGACAAAATAGCCCCGAGTCGGGGCCCAAGGGAAGAAAGGCTGACGGCTAACCCCAGGGAAAAAAGTCAGTTAACGCCCAGGGTCTTTTTAATGCCAGACCAAGCCTTCTTGCGGGAGGTCTCAAAACGCTGCAAATCCTCTTCCTTGCGACTTTCGGCGAAAGCGGACAGGGCCTCGGCCTCGTTAATCAAATCATTAATGATGGAGTTGATGCCGTCAATAAACCGCTGGTCAGCCTGCGAGAACCTCAAAGTCTTGTCCTGGTAAAGGCTCAGCTGCTGGTTGGCGTTTCGCAGAAAGGTGATGGTCTCTTTAAGCATGCCTCTGACCATCTCCGGCTCGTAAACGCCCTGGCTCATGACATCGGCCAAGACCCCGATATAGCCATAGGACTGGAGAACAAAGCCCGCGCTATAGGTGCCGATGGTGTTTAAGTGCAGAGATTCCCGACCGGCGGCCCCGGGAGACTCCAACGGCGGGCCCAAGGAGTTCTGGGCCCAACCCACGCTACCCCCGGTCAAGCCGAAAAAAACTCCGACAGCCAGAAAAAGAACTATTTTATGGACTATATATTTCATAAAAACTGCCCAACTTAAACAAAAATTAGCGTGACCCCAGATAAATTTGGAAGGCCTAATTGATCCTATCATAAAATGAGGTTCTTTTCAAAAACTATGGAACAAGGGAACAAGGCCCAGAAATAAGCGGGAACAGGCTGGCAGAGCCCCACCACCCTGGAGCCTAGCCAAAAGAATTGGCCGACCACTATGGATCTCAACTTTTCCTCCCGGAGCTTGGCTCCAGACTCAGGGCCTCGCCCAGCCCAGAGCTTCGGCCAGATTTAGCTCTCAAAAAAGGTTATTATAAATCTATTAACTATCAATTTTGTTCATAGTAAATCTAGGATCCTGTCGGATTATTCTTGGAACACATTGATTTCACTATATTTTTATTAAAAACTTCATCGCAAATAAATCTAATAAAATCAACCATTTATAGGTTTCCCAGACCTTTAATCCGCCAGGCTCCTTGAGTTGGCCGCCAAAATCTCGGAGTCCAACTTCAGTTTGGCCCGCCGACTATTTGTAAATAAATCTCAGACCATCAGTCAACTCCCCGAACTTGGAGGTCAACTCCGGTAAACGCCCATGAGGCGTGGCCTCGCCTCTGGAGTGGAAAACGTCTGAGGATATTGATCTCTATAGATTAATAATTTGCGACTTTGACATATATTATTGATTTTTATTATTGTTTAATTTTACTATAATATTTTATAACTGATATAATAGCTAAGTTTTCTCTAAAAAAGAACTCTTTTTTTGCCCGGAAAATCCAGATCAACCCATCTGATCCACCGATTACCAAGGGAGTAGGTGGCTAGAGTCCGACCGCCTGGGGAGGGTTAAGACAAAATTTTGTCTCAACCTCCCTTAAAAAATAACAACAATATTAAATTTTGGCGGCGATTTATGGTATGATTACAAAAGTGAATAATTTTCTCAGGCTTCGCGGTCTAAAAATCGAAGTTCCCATTAGTTGCGATTTCGCTTCTTTTCAATAAAATGACTTTTAACCCAGCGAAATTACAGCTGGAATTTCGCGGCTACCCTAAGGAAGAGTTCTTCGCGGCCTTTTCGCCTTATTTTAACTCAACCTTGGAAATCCTGGCCGATAATGACGAAATTCTGGAAAATCACACCGAGGAGGGGGTTAATTCTGGAGATCTTCGATATGTCCGACGGTTACAGTTGGGATGGTCGGACCAGGGTCCTCAATCCCTATTCCATTAACTCTTTTTTTAGAACTAAAGAACTTAAAAGTTTCTGGTTTATGGCCGACGGGCCACCCACTTATCTTGACAAAGCTATAAATATGAACCAAAAGCTTTTAGGGGCTTCTCTTTAAGGCCCACCCCTGACCCTGACGAGCCAAATGATTTGAGTCCTTTTGAGCCTTCTGAGGCGCCTGAATCCTGGCCTGACTCCCGGACGAGCCGCCTCCGACTCCCTAAGTCGACAGGCGCCTTTTTCGGCGGCTCTTGGGTCGGGCGGCGGGTTTGCGGAAATACTGGATATCCTTGAAAAGGACGCCCCGGGTGACTCCAAAGACCTCGGAGGCGTCCACGGTGGTGGAGTCAGGGTGGTTATAAAACCAGATCACGGCCAGGGCCATCCGCATGGTCAACGGGTCATCTTTGGCTTCATCCCTCATTTTCAGAGCTTTTTCATACTCTTCAGGCGTAATTATGATCTTTCTGGGCATAAAATTTTAACTCCTATTTACCAGATATATTACGATTTTTCTGACCAATAATCAAGTCAATTTTTATTCCATTGAGTCGGGCTTTTTCCCGGCCTGGCCCTTTTCGGTCGAGCCGCCCCCGAGCCGGGCTGGTTGGGCCAGCTGGTTAAAAAACTTGATTTTAAGGCCCCTAAACTTTAATATTATTTGAAAAAGGCTAGGGAAAAGGCTAGGGGTCGGTTTTTATCCTTTTGCCTGATTATTAAACCTTATTTTTTTTTATTGTTTAACATAAAATTATTTTTTTGTATTCTAAATTTAAATAGATCTTATATAATATTATTAAAAACCCCGCTCGCGGCCCCATTTCCAGGGCGGGACTCCAGGGTTTGGGCCCAGCCACCTGACCCACCCATTCTGTCTGTTGAGGTTTTTTGCCATGCGCGACAGCCGACCTTGTCCGGCATTTTTGACCGTCGCCCTCGGGTTGGCCCTGGGAACCCTCCTGGCCCTAGCCCCGAGCGCCCCGGCCCCGGCCGCCACCATGACCGATCGAATCGTGGCCCAGGTCAATCGGGAGATCATCACTCTCAGCGAGCTGGAAGCCCAAATCAAGACCGTGCCCCAGGCCCAGCGGGACGCCATCGTCCAACAGGGCGGCGATATTCAGCGAGAAATGCTGAACCTTTTGATTGAGCAGGAGCTGGTCAACCAGGACGCCAAACGCCAGGGCATCATAGTGACGGAGCAGGAAATAGATGAGGCCATCAAATCCATCATGGCCGAGAACAATCTGAACCCAGAGCAGTTCAAGGCCTCGCTGGCTAAAAGCGGCACCAACCTTGTGGCCTTCCGCCAGGGGTTGCGGATGGAGATCTTGAAAAACAAGATCCTCGGGCTCAGGCTGATGAGCAAAATCGTGGTCACCGAGGCCGAGATCACCGCCTTTCTGCGCGGCGAGGGCCCCAAACCCGAAGGCCAGCCGCTGCCGGGTATGGGCTCCTCGGACAGTGACCGGGTCCTCATGATCTTCCTGGCCTCCTCCCCGGCTCAGGCCAACAAAGTCATCGCCAAGGCCCGCCAGATCAAGACCGAAATCGAGGCCGGGCTCTCTTTCGCCGAGGCGGCCAACCGTTACTCCGAGGGCCCGGGCAAGGATAATGGGGGCGACACCGGCAACGATCTCACGGTGGGCGACCTCCAGCCGCAGCTCCAGGCCGTGGCCCGGCAGCTCTCCCCGGGCCAGGTCAGCGAGCCTTTGAACGGGGGCCAGGCGGTTCTTCTCTTGACCACCGTGGCCACCAAGCCCCAACCCAAGGCCCCGGCCACCAAAGGGAGCGGCAAAGGGCAGGACCAGCGGGAATTCTCCGAAAGCGAGCGAGCCAACGCCCGTCGGCAGTTGGAGCAGATCAAGCTGCGCCAGAAATTTGAGGCCTGGATGGCCGAGCTGAAAAAAAAGGCCGTCATCCGCGTCACCTTGTAATCACCTTAAATAAATAGAAAGTTTGGAGCTTTTGTGGCCGAGAAAACTCACGCGGAAAGCCCCTCGCTGGAAAGCTTGGGGCAGATTTTAGCCAGGGAAAGGGAAAAAGCTGGCCTGACGAGAAACGACCTGGCCTCCACGACCCGAATCGCCATAGACCAGATCGCCAAAATGGAGGAAGGCCAGTTTTCCCACCTGCCGCCAGTCTACGCCCGAGGTTTCCTCAAAACCCTGGCCGGAGCCATGGGCCTGGACCAGGAGGTTTTTCTGGGGGAGTACCGGCGCCTCTCGGGTCACAAGGAGGAGTTCCCCAGTCGCCCTCTGCGCAACAATTACGTGGAAACAGACATCTTTGACGAAAGCGGCTCCGGGTTGGGCCTGTCCATTTTAATCATCATTATTGTCTTGGGCGTGGTTGTGGCCCTCTTTTTCCTCAACCCCACCTTTCATCGTTTTATAGCCCAGCGCCTCCCTTTTTTAAGCGAAGAGAGCGTCCCGGCCACGCCGGTCGCCCCCCCCACCACCCCAGTGGTGGCCGCCCCGTCGCCCGCCCCCGCCCCGCGGCCCGGGGGACGGCTGGTGTTGCGGGCGGTCAAGGCCACCTGGACCCAAGTCCAGGTGGACGAGGGCGGCCTGCGCTTCGTCTATTTCCAACCCGGTCAGAGTCAGTCCTTTGACAGCGACCGGTCCATCAAGGTCATCGTCGGCGATGGCCAGGCCCTGACCGCCGAGTGGAATGGTCAGGACCTGGGCTTCCTCGGCCCCCAGGGCCCGCGGGAACTGGCTTTCCCGCCGGCCAGGTGAATTTTTTGCGCGCGCCATCCCTGACTCTAGCCCTGGCCCCAGCTGGTCGCCCATGACCGCCCAGCCGCTCAACATTCAGCCCCTCCTGGAGGAAGGCCGGGAAAACGAGCTGGCCAGCCTCCTGGACACCCTCCACCCGGCGGACGTGGCTGAGGCTTTGAGCCCTCTGGACATGGAAGACACCATTAAGGTGGTTTCCCTGCTGGACGTGGCCCAGGCGGCCGAGGTCCTGGTGGAGCTCTCGGAGTCCAGCCGCGACCAGGTGACCCTGGGCCTCCCCCGCGATAAACTCACCCAGATGGTGGCCGAGATGGACTCCGACGACGCGGCCGACATCGTGGGCGACCTCAATGAGGACGCGGCGGAGGAAGTCTTAAAAGCCATTGGCGACGAGGAGTCCGAGGACGTCCGGCGCCTGCTGATGTACGACGAGGAGACGGCCGGGGGCCTGATGCAGCTGGAGCTGGTGGCCGCCTCGGGCTCGGACACGGTGGCCAAGGTCATCAACGACATCCGAGCTGTCTCGGAAGATCTGGGCGACCTGGGTTGCGTCTACGTGGTTGACCAGGCCCGGGCCCTCCAGGGGGAGATCAGCCTCAAAGACCTGTTGCTGGCTTATCCGGGCCAGACCCTGGGCCAGCTCATCCAGAAGGCCCCGGGCCTGGTGGTGCGGGTCGACGAGGACCAGAAAGCCGTGGCCCAGAAGTTTCGCAAGTACGACGTGCGCTCGGCTCCGGTGGTGGACAGCCAGAACCGGCTGCTGGGGCGGATCACCGTGGATGACATCATTGACGTGGTCGATGAGGAGACTGACAAGGACTTTTACCGCCTGGCCGGCTCCTCGGAGGAGGAGGTTTATACCTCCGGGGCTTGGCGGCGGGCCGGGCTCCGACTCCCTTGGCTCCTGTTCAACCTGGGGGGCGGTCTCTTAACCAGCCTGATCATTGACTATTTTGAGAGCTCATTTCAGAAAACCATGGCCCTGGTGGCCTTTGTGCCCATGGTCATGAGTCTGTCCGGAGCGGTCGGCTCCCAGTCAGCCACCATCACCGTGCGGGGCCTAGCCACGGGTCGCATCGCCTCCGGCCTCATCTTCCGCTCCCTGGGCATGGAGCAGAAGGTGGCCACCATCATGGCCCTGGTCTTTGGCCTGGCGGTCACCCTCATCGCCGGAACCCTGCACGAGGCTCCCCGCCTGGGCTTGGCCGTGGGTCTCTCCATTGGGGCGGCGGTCCTGGTCTCGGCCTTTCTGGGCGCGGTAACGCCCCTATTTTTCCGAGCCGTGAGCGTGGACCCGGCCTTGGCCTCCGGGCCGGTGGTGACGAGCGCCAATGACGTGGCCTCGCTCCTGATCTACGCGGCCATCGGCTCCTCCGTGGCTTAGGTGGGGGCGCGAGTGGCGACTAAAGTCTGGGCCAACCCCAATGGCCAGGAGCCGGGTTCCCTGCGGTCCCGCCTGGGGCCCGGTTCCCGGAACTTGAAAATCCTGGCCGACCGCCTGGGATTTCAGGCGGGCCAGCGGGGCGAGGAAATTATCTTCAGCGACCTGGACCCCGCCAAAAAGGCCCTGGGTCAGAAAGCCCTGACCGCCCTGAGTCGCTTCCCCATCGCCGGCCCGACTCCCAGCCCCTGGGAGGTGGAATGCCTGGCGACGTTACTGATTCAGGATCCAGAACTGGACCTGGAGGTTTTTTTTCAGGCCCCCCGCCCCCGGCTGGACGCTGGCCTGGTCGTCCCCCGCACCCTGGGCCAGAAAGCTTACGTAGAGGCCATCGCCCGCCACGATCTGGTTTTCGGGCTGGGCCCCGCCGGCACTGGCAAGACCTTTCTGGCGGTGGCCATGGCCGCCGACGCCCTGGCCAAGGGCGAGGTGAGCCGGCTGATCCTGACCCGACCGGCGGTCGAGGCCGGGGAGAAGCTGGGGTTTTTGCCCGGGGATCTGGCCGAGAAGATCGACCCTTACCTGAGGCCCCTGTTCGACGCCTTAACCGAGCTGGTCCCGGCGGACAAGCTCAACCGACTCTGGGAGAAAAGGCTCCTGGAGGTGGCGCCGCTGGCGTTCATGCGCGGTCGGACTCTCTCGGGGGCCTTTGTGATCCTGGATGAGGCCCAGAACACCACCCCGGGCCAGATGAAAATGTTTCTGACCCGCCTGGGCCCGGGCTCCAAAGCGGTGGTCACCGGCGACCCCGGCCAGAGTGATCTACCGCCCGGCCAACCCCGGGGTCTGGCCGAGGCGATGGCCATCCTGCCGGGTCTGGCGGGGATCAGCTTCTGTTTTCTGACCGAGAGCGACGTGGTCCGGCACCCCCTGGTGCGGGCCATCCTCCAGGCTTATGAGCGTCAAGGCCGCGGGGACTAGCGGGTCTGATTAGCCCGCCGGAATAGCGGCGGGTCGCGTCTCGCGCCCCCCTGGCGGCTATTTTGAGCCAGGCCTTTTTCGGGGGTTTTTTTGGGGGTTTACTTATGACTTGGCTTAAGCGCCTGGCCGGGCTCCTGCCTGGCCCAGGTCGCCTACCCGGCCGCTCCTGGCGGTTCGAGCGTAAACTCAACGAGCCGGCCAGCCTGGGCTCGCGAATCGCCTTTGTGATCCTGGTCTCGGCCACGACCATGCTCCTGGCCAACCCGACCCCAGAGAGCTACCTGGTCGGGGAAGTGGCCGAACGGACGGTGCGAGCGGGCGCGGATATCCTGGTTCCCGACCCGGCGGCCACGGCGGCGGCCCGCGAGGCCGCCTACCAACAGACCCCCCCCATTTTCATTTTTGACGAGCGGGTGACGGATCTGACCATTGGCCGGATCCGCCAGCTTTTTCGGCAAGCCCGGGACCATCAGATCTACTCCGGCTCGCTCACCGATGAGGTCAAGAACGAGTTTATGGAGTTTTTTCAGGGCCCGGACCGCGAGGAGCTGCTGCGGGAGACGACCCAGGCTGGCTTCAACCAGAGCCTGGAGCGGTCGGTGGCCTGGCTAACCCTGGAGCTCCTCACCCAGGGGGTGCTGGACGACAACCTGGACAATCTGGAAACTCTGGACCTGGCGGGCCGCAACGTCGAGGTGGACCGCCTGGGCCTGGGGGGCGTCAACCTGGTCCCGTTTGACTCGCTCTTAACCCGGGCCCGGGCTCAGACCATAGTGGAATCCCGGACCCGGCTCATGGACCTGGAAACCAACTCCACCCACGGTCGCCTGGTTGGGCGCCTGGTCCTGGCCGCTCTCCCCACCAATCTCACCCTGGACCAGAAAAAGTTCGACGCCCGGCGCCTTCAGGCCGTGGCCGCGGTCAAGGAAATCCGTCATCCGGTTTTTCAGGGCGAAATCCTGGTCCGGGAGGGCGAAAAGGTCACGCCCCTGGTCAGCCTCAAAATGGCCACCCTGCGGAACAGCTCGGGCAAAAACCACCACATCCGGAAATCCTTGGGGCTTTTGGCCATCTTTGTGGTGTTTCTCATCGTCTCCCAGACCGTTTCGGCCCTGGAGAAAAAATACCTCTTCACCAACCGCGAGCTCATCCTGGTCACCTCGCTGATGATCATGGTTCTATTGATGGCCTGGACCGCCAATAGCCTGGGGCGAAACCTGGCCCGCAGCTTTGACAACATTGGGGTGCACACTGTCTTTCTGGCCATGCCCTACGCCACCATGTCCATCATCGGCTCCATCTTTCTGGGCCTGCGACGCACTCTATTTCTGACCTTTCTGGCCTCGCTGCCGGTGGCGGCCGTGGCTCCCATCGATTCCCTGACCGCCTTCGCCTATATTTGCAACGGCTCCATGATCGCCAACTGGCGCCTGAGGCACATCTCCGAGCGCGGTCGGCTCATCCCGGCCGCTGGTCTGGCCGCCCTGGTCAACAGCCTCACCGTGGTGGGCATCACCTTGTACTCGGGTAGCTCCTTTTCCTCGGAGTTTCTCTTTGATCTGGACGCGGCCCTCCTCTCGGGGCTCTTGTCGGGCATTGTGGCCAGCGGGCTGGTCCCGCTCATCGAGATGGCTCTGGGGTTCACCACTAACTTGAAGCTCATGGAGCTGGGGAACCTCAACCGGCCCATCCTGCGGGAACTGATGCTGGCCGCCCCCGGGACCTATCACCACTCGGTGGTGGTCGGCAGCATGGTCGAGGCGGCGGCTGAGGCCATTGGGGCCAACAACCACCTGGCGCGGGTCGGGGCTTACTACCATGACATCGGCAAAGTCAAAAAACCGTTATACTTCATCGAAAACCAGATGGGCGAAAATAAGCACGAGTCCCTGACCCCAACCATGTCGGCCCTGGTCCTGGTCGGGCACGTCAAGGACGGGGTGGAAATGGCCCGGAGCTATGGTCTCCCGCCAGCGGTTATTGACATCATTGAGCAACACCACGGGACCTCCCTGATGTCCTTCTTCTATCACAAGGCCCAGGAGAGAAGGGCCCCCAACGCCCCCGACATCAATGAGGGCGACTTCCGTTACCCAGGCCCGAAACCAGCCAGCAAGGAAGCGGGCCTGGTGATGCTGGCCGACATCTGTGAGGCGGCCACTCGAACTCTGACCGAACCCACGCCCACCAAGATCCGGGAACTGGTTCGGGCTCTGATTAACCGGATCTTTGACGACGGGCAACTGGACTCCAGCGACCTGGTTTTAAAGGACGTAACCGAGACTATTCGGGTTTTTACCAACATCCTGGTGGGCATCTATCATCATCGCATCGCCTACCCGGTCATTTCCAAGGCCGCCCACGGGGCCCAGGCGGCTAAAAGCAAAGTAATCTATGGCCATATTTCTGGTGAACAACCAAAGCGTCTTGCCCATTAGGCCCGTGTCCATCAAAAGGCGCCTGAAGGTCGTGCTGACCGCCCTGGGCCGCGGGGACTGGGACGTGAGCGTTCTTTTGACTGATGACGCTGGCATTCAGAAACTCAATCGCGAGTTTCGGGGCGTGGACCAGCCGACCAATGTCCTGGCTTTCAACAACGGCCCGGCCTTTCCCGGGGAAAAGGACCACCACTTGGGCGATCTGGCCCTGTCGATGGAAACGGTGCGGCGAGAGGCTCGGGCGGCGGACCGGCTAGTGGGGGAAATCTTCTACTTTTACCTGGTCCACGGGGCCTTGCATCTGGTCGGTTATGACCACAGCTTGGGGCCCGAGCAGGAGGCGGCCCAGGAAGAAGAGCAAAAGCGGCTGTTGAGCCTCATTTCTCATGGCCTTTAAGGCCCGAGGGAGGAGCTGACCGCTGGGAGCCTGGCTGGTGGCGCGAGCCAGGCTCCAGATGAGCCCTTTTGAAGAGTTCCCTGAATCCATCATTTTTGGGTATAATAAATAGTCATTATTTCAGTCAACCTCCTGGCCTGAGATAGGTGAAAGAAGGCGTCTTGAGGCCCGACCTTTGAGCCACTAAAAAATAAGGTTCCTATGACCCCAACCTCACCCAAGCTGTTTAACATCGCCGGACCTTGTCACCCGTCTAAGCGCTACATGTTGCCGGCTCTGCCTCGATTGCCTGACGCCACTGGCCTGATCGACAATGAGCAATATTTTGTCCTCCACGCTCCCCGCCAATCGGGCAAAACAACCACTATTTTGTCCATGGTGGACAGTATAAATGAAAAGGGCTCATATCTCGCCCTTTATTGCGCTCTGGAAAAGCTTCGCGATCTTTCCGAGGTAGACCTCTTTACCCGTAAATTTGTGGCCAGTCTGGAGATGGTTTTAGATATTTCTAAGGTCAACGCCCTGAAAAACGCCGCGAGCGGAAGTTTTTGGACTGATTTGCGAGCCAGGCCAGGTTTCGCTAAATTCCCAGTTGAAGTCACTCTAAGGACCCTAAGCGCGAGGCTGGACAAAGACTTGGTCGTTTTCTTCGATGAGGTCGACACCCTCCAGGAGCGTCATCTGTTATCCTTTTTGGCCCAACTTAGGACCGGTTATGGGTTAAGAGGT
>JAISMU010000161.1 GCA_031276635.1 Deltaproteobacteria bacterium
TTTTTTGATGAAAGAATTGATATTAGCAATTTAGTTTCTAGTTATTATTATAATGCTTTAGATTGGAATGGAATAATTCCTAATAATACTTATAGGTTTTCAGGAGTCCAAGTCCCTGACATTAATAATAGAAATCAAAAAAAATTAAAACATTATTCTGAGGAAATACAACAACGCCGTGACTATGCTGGCAAGCCTGTTAAACCAAGACAAACGCCAATTCAAAACGCTCTTAGCACCCAATTGTTAGACTTCTTTAAACCGCAACAATTTCAAGTGACTACTGAAGAAGGAAGGGTTGATATTACTGTTACCGCGCCTGATGGAAAGAAATCTTTCATTGAGATTAAGCCCGCGTCTTCAGCCAGACAGTCAATTCGTGAGGCTTTAGGGCAATTGATGGAATACTCTTATTACCCGGATTCCGAAAGGGCTCATCGTCTAATTATTGTAAGCGATATGAAGTTGGAAGAAACTGATCAAAAATATCTTTCTTACATTAGATCTAAGTTCGGTATTCCTATTACCTATTTTCATTGGCCAACAGATAAAAAAAGTCTTAACAATGATGAGTTTAAAATTTTTAACCCAAATCAATAGTTTAGATGGTATGGCTTTGGCTAAAGCCAGATCTCTATATATAAATAAAATTAAAGACCACTATATAAGTCAATATAATATCTAAATATTTTCAATTGAAAAATTTTAAATTACAATAATTTTTACTTATTTAAATAAACTTTAAGTTAATATGTTCAAAAATAATGCTAAAGCTGGTGGTTTTAATCAACCAAATCTACGACAATAAAAAATTTGCTGCCATCTCATTTGCTTCAACACCTTTTTCAGATAACCTTTCGCTCTTTTATATTTTACATAAAAGAAGTAACCTATTTGGTATTGGTTTAGAGGGATAGGCTCCGCATTTATTATATGAAAGGTTAATTTCAGAAATGTACATAATATAAATAACTAAAATTTATATTAATAAATAGTCTCTTTTGATTATATAGGAATGCTATCTACTATTTTTTTTACCAAATTATTAAGGTTGAAGTTATTTGCTGCGCTATAGTATACAATATTATTAGTTGAAATTTTAAACAATTTAGAGATTTCATCTTTTTTAATATCTAAATTTCTTGCCTGTTGACTATTAATACTATATAAAGAATTTCGATTTATTGGTTCGATTTTATCTGCATAATTTAATCCAATAATTAAATTTATATTAAAATTATAATTTCTTAACTTTTCGAAAAAATCTAAATCAAGGTTAAAATCTCTGGTATCTGCTCTTAAAATATATATTACAGAAGTACAATATTCAATCATATCAATGTATAATTTAATATAATCATTATTTGTTGAAAGTGATTCCCCAATACCTGGCATATCACAAAAAGATAAGTAACAAGGATAAATATTATCTGAATTATTTAAGCGATATTCTATTGTTTCAATTTTTTTAGTACAACTATCAATATCTGATGTTGCAAAATTAGTAGTTTTAGTAATTTTATTTAACGTCGTTGACTTTCCATAACCAGTTTTACCAATAAATAAAACTTGTAAACAATTTACAGGTTTATCAGATATTGTCCATTGAAAAAATTTATCTTTATTAGTTGACTTATAAGTTAAATAATTAAGTGGCTTAAACTCACTATTATTTCTTATCAAATCCTGAATAGATAATTTTTCAATAATTGTAGCATTTAACATTTATGACCTTGATATTTATAATATAATAATTTTTACACAAGATCAGAACAATGAAGAAAAAAAATCTAGAACTTTTGAGACAGGAGCGGTAATAATATCAATAACTCCTTTTGCAACTTTGACTGCCCCTCTTGCCATTTGAGCTAATCCTTTATTTGAGGTCACATCATAAACAACGTCATAAACAGTGTCTTCAAATGCTATTTTAATCTTACCACGCGATTCAGAAGAAATATTATTTTTATCAATATGAGGTGCCATAGAAACTATTTGCTTATTTGGTAGGTCTCTAATTATATTATCAATTAATTCAACTAAATTAAATTTTTCATTTGCAGAAACAGGAATTATTTTAGACTTAGGAAAGCCAAATATTTTTGAAACAGCTTCTACTTTACGGTTAATATTTATAAATTGCTTGTCTCCAGGTCTATGCTCATGTTCATTCCATTCTCTAAATGGCTCAATTTTATCAACCTGATTAATAACAAAATAAAATGGTTTTTTAGTATCTTCAGTAAAATAACTGGATATTAGGTTATAAAAGTTCTCGTCATTAGAAAAAGCCCTATCGTCCCCCTTTAATACCCACAAAATTAAATCTAACTCAGGAAGTAACTTTTTATAAAGTTTTGAATACTCTTCGTCCCGCTCTTGACTTTCACCCACTCCAGGGAGGTCCAGTAAATTTAGCCCTTTGTTTTGAAGACCAATCTGTAGAAAGATTTCTTGTGGATCTCTCGTGCAAGATTGAATGTCACTTATCTTACATACATCTTTTCCAAACAAAGCATTACAAAGACTTGATTTTCCGACACCAGTTTTACCAAGAATTCCAATTTTAGGAGTGTACATTAAAACATTACAAATTTTTTCACGTATAGCTTTTTTTTGAGCATCTGATAATTTAATATTTGAATTTTTTTCCAATTCACTTAGTATATCTGTCATAATATGTCCTTTAAAAAATAAAAAAAATGTTTATAAAAAACTTTATACTGTAATTAATAAAATGATTTACTTGCAGAGCAGCTAAAATTTAAAATAATTCATAATAAATATCAAAAGACAATATTAAACATTTTTAATGAAACAATTTCCCTATAAAATCCAAAATTTTTCCTATTGGAGCAGTGATAAAATTAAAAGCTCCTACTGCCATTTTAATGGCTTTTTTTACAATTCGGGCCAATATTAAATTATTTGTGTCATTGTAAACAATATCATATACATTATTTCCAAAATCTTCTACTATTTTATTATATGAATCAGAAGATATATGGTCCATATTAATTTGACGTCCCAAAGAAACAGAGCTTTCTTTTGGTAAATCAGTAATAATTTGATCTATTAATTCAATTAAATTATATTTTTCCTTAGCAGAAATAGCTATTATCTTAGATTTAGGAAATGGAAAATTTTCAGATATAGATTCAATTTTAAGTCCTATGTTAAAAAGTTGTTTATCTCCCGGTTTATGATCAATATCATTCCATTCTCTACAAGGTTCAATCTTATCTATCTGATTAACTACTAAATAAAATGATTTTTTAATATCTTCTGAAAAATAATTAGACAATCGTTTATAAAAATCAATATCGTTTGTGAAAGCTCTGTCATCACCCTTTAATAGCCATAAAATTACATCTAAATCAGGAAGTATTTTATTATATAATTTTAAATATTCTTCATCTCGTTCTTGATTTTCACCTAAACCAGGCAAATCAAATAATTTTAAACCTTTATCTCCAATGCTAAGAAATACTTCTTGTGGATTTCTGGTGCAAGATTGAATATCATCAATTTCACATACATCTTTTCCAAATAAAGCATTACATAAACTTGATTTTCCAACTCCAGTTTTCCCAAGAACACCAATTTTTGGTACATAAGTTAAAATGTTATTAATTTTTTCTCGTATAGATATTTTTTGTTCTTCAGAAATTTTTATGTCTGAATCTATTTCCAATTGATTTATTATATCTTTTTTTTCACACATATCTGCTCACAATAAAAAAAATATTTGAGTATGTTTTTGGCCTAAAATATTTAATAATAAAAATAGAAATTTGTTAATAATATTTATAATTTTCCAAATTAAGTTGCGCATTAAGATAGTCAATAGGCCAGATTTTTTTAATACCCGCCCGAACTTAAATAATAACAAATTTGTTTCCAGAATACAGAATCCTAAAAAATTATTTTCCTCAAACCAAAATATTTTTTCCAAAAAATCTAGACCAAACAGCAAGGAGGTCCAGTCAAAACTTTTGAGAGACTGAAGTGGGACGCGCCTCTACTATAAACTTTTACGCGAGATGATTTTATCATTTTAATCTTTCCAGGTCAAGAATTTTTTTTTCAACTTTAATGCCCTCGCAAAAGGACCGAAATTTCTTTAAATTATGTGGCCAGAAGGGTACACGGACCCGTTATCTCCTGCCTAAAGATTGTATTGTTAAGATATCTTCTTCTGTTCAGGATTTCCCTAAAACCTGCCTGAGGACAGTTTTTTTCTTTCCAGGAAGAGATCTGAGATCTGGGCCAATCCGTCTACGTCATCCTAGGAGCCTGTCGGATTATAGTTCTTGGAAACATATAACTGCTGATTTTATTAGATTTATTTGCGATGAAGCTTTTAATAAAAGTAAAATCAATGCGTTGCAGGAATAATCCGTCAGGTTCCTAGGGCCAATATAAAATGGCCTCGCCCTATCGCCTTATCTCCTTATCTAAAATGATTGACTTTATTTCAAGCTTATGAAAAAATAGAAGTAATATTTTTAGCGCTACCCAGGGCATTTTCGGCTTTCCTGGGTGGACTCTCCATCAGCTCAAGTTTTCCTGGCCAGGGTCAACCCTTACCCGCCTGGTTCCGAGAGCGTTTTTGGTGCCAAAGAGCGAATAAGGATTAAAGGTCATGTCTGAACTAGTTGCCTTTCGCGAGGACAGACTGGGTTTTCGGGTTACTCTCAAGGATCGGACGGTTTTGGGCCGTTCCTCAGACTGCGACCTGATCCTCTTTGATCGGAGCGCCTCCCGAAACCACGCCGAGATCACTAAAATTGACGATAGTTTTTATATAGTTGATCTTAACAGCACCAATGGAACTTTAGTCAACGATCAGCCGATCTCCGTCCAAACCAAGCTCAACAGCTTTGATTGCGTCAAGATCGGTCAGGAAATATTCATCTTCGATCCCTATCTGGACATTATCACCGGTTCAGCCCCCGCCGCTCTGATCTTGAACTCCGTCAACGAAAGCCACCAGAACCTGATCAGCAAACCCGCTGAGGAGGCCGCCGGAGCCGTCACCCAAGAGCAGGCCGCCGAGGTGGCCGCCTTTTCCCACGCTCTGTGCCGGACCCCGGTCAGCGAGATCAACCAGGCCATTATCAATTTTCTGGTGGACAAGGTTGGGGCCACTTCCATCACCATCATCTGGCCCGGCCCCAACAACCGCCGGATGGTCTCCTACCTTTCCCACCCTGAGGACAAAAGGCTTTTATTGAGCCACGTGCCTTACAAAAGGGTTACCGAGATCGGCCAGGCTCTCATCTGGCCCCGGATCATCACCGAGCTGGATTTTAACGCCGGCAACCGCCACGTGGGCCAACTGGACCAGAACTGCCTGCTGACCCCGGTCTACGGGCCTGACCCCAATTTCCTAGGCCTTCTGTACCTGGAAAATCACCTAAAACCCCTGGGCGAGGCTGAGCTCCACCTGGCCACCCTGGCCGCCCAGATCTTCAGTCCCTTTGTGGTGAAAGCCCTGGCCCAGGCCGAAGTCGAAAAGGAAAAATTCCAATCCGTCTTCTCCGACGATGAACAGGTGGCCGACATCGCCAGCCGCGACAACCAGGTCAAAATCGTCTTCTCCACCGCCGCCCACGTGGCCCAGGGCGACGACCCCATCTTCCTGACCGGGGAGTCGGGCACGGACAAAACCAGCCTGGCCCGGCACATCCATCAACAGAGCCCCCGCAAGAAGGGACGTTTTATAATAGTCACTCTCTCCGAGATGCCGCCGGCCCAGATGGACCGCCTGCTTTTTGGCCAGGACGACGCCAATGACAGCCACCTGGGCCTGCTGACCCTGGCGGACAACGGAACCATCTTTTTAAGGCACATAGAGCACCTGACCGTCAACGCCCAAAGAAGCATCCTCATGGCCCTGGAGGAGGGCCTGATCTACCCGGTGGGCTCAAGGGTGGCCCGGAGTCTTTCGCTGCGGTTCGTCACCTCCTCCTCCACCAAGCTCCACGATAGGGTGGAGAGCGGGTTGTTTCGGGAGGACCTCTACACCCGACTGACCCGAGTCAACCTCTCGCTGCCGCCTCTTCGGGAGACCAAAGGCGATATTGAGGGGCTGGTCAATAACTTCCTGGCCAAGGCCGCCCAGCATCTGGGCAAGAGCTATCTCGCCATTGACAACTCGGCCCTGGAGTGTCTGCGGGCCTATCCCTGGCCCGGCAACATCGCCGAGCTGCGGCACGAGTGCGCTCTGCTCGCCCACCTGACCCGGGGTGGCTACGTGGTCATGGACGCTCTGCCCAACCACCTGCGCCTAGCCGGGGAGGTCTTTAGCCAAGGGGACGAGCTCCCCCTGGACACGCCCTTGGGCGAGGCCGAGCGCTATCTCCTGGTCAAGGCCTTGGCCAGCCAAGCCGGGGACGTGGAGCTGGTGGCCGAAACCCTCAACATCAGCCCGGAGGATGTCATCCTCAAATCCCGGGCTTACGGTCTGGATCCCATGGACTATCAATCGGGCGCGGCCAACCACCTGGCCCTGCCTGGAGGCTCCCCACCGCCGCTGGATGAGCTGCGGGGCCAGGCCTAACTGGGAAACTAAACCGCCCGGGGCCGCGCGCTTTCACCATACAAAAGGAGTTGGCCACCATTGGACGATGGATCGTCGAAACAGGGAATTCTGGCCTGGCTTTCTAAGCCATTTCGCAAGAATTCCCTTTCCCCGGCAAAGATAGAAGAGGAAATCACCGATCTGCTGGATCAGGGGGCGGAGACCGGAGTCATCAACAAGCTCTCCGGCGAGATGATTCAGAGCATTTTCGAATTTAACGAGACGGTGGCCCGCCAGATAATGACTCCTCGGGTGGCCGTGGTCGGGGTGGACCGGGCCTGGACCATTGGTCAGGTCATCGCACTGGCCCGGGCGGAGGGTTACTCGCGCTTGCCGGTCTATCAGGGGGACCTGGACCACATTCTTGGCTTTCTCATGGTTAAAGACCTCCTCGGCCACTGGGGCGAGGATCTGAGCTCGCCGCTCCCGCTAGAGCTGATTCGGCCCATCACCTTGGCCCATGGCAACCGCAAAATCGTTGACCTCCTGACCGAGCTGCGACACCGCAAGAATCACCTGGCCATTGTCCTGGACGAATACGGGGGGACAGCGGGCCTGGTGACCATGGAAGACATCATTGAGGAGATCATCGGCGACATCCACGATGAGTACGACCAGGAGGAAGAAGACAACATCAAAGAGCTCGCGCCGGGGGTTCTTTTAGCCACAGGCCAGACCAGCATCTCGGAGCTCAATGATAAGCTCAACCGGCCCCTGCCGGAGGGCGACTACGAGACCCTGGGCGGATTTCTGACGGACCAGGTCAGCCGGGTGCCCCTCAAAAACGAGCAGATTCACTTTGAGGACTACGTCTTCTATATCCGGGCCGCGGACAGTCGCAAGGTCGAGCAGGTGGAGATCCGGCTGGCCCAGGCTGACCACCCGCCAACCCTCTGATCCTGCCTAAGGAGCCAAAAGCCCAAACCCATGCCGCTAACCATCGCCCCACCTGGGGCCAAAATTCTGGTTCTGCGCCCCAACTCTGGCGTTTCCGGCGACATGCTGGTGGCGGGCTTGTCTCGTTTGCTCGATCTGAGCCAAGCCGACCTGGACGAGTTCCTCAGCCGCCTCAACCTCCCGAATTTGCGGGGTCGGGTCCACCTGACCCGGCCCCGGCGCGACTCCCTGGTGGGCCATGGCCTGGCCATGGATTTGCCACCCGAGACCGACCACCGCCACCTGGCCCAGATCCGCGAGTTTTTCGCGGCCGCGGATCTGCCTGAGCGGGCCCGAGAGCTGGCCCTGGCGGCCTTTTCGCTCCTGGCTGAGGCCGAGGGCTCGGTTCATGGCCTGGACCCGGAGGAGGTCCACTTTCACGAGGTCGGGGCCCTGGATAGTCTCCTGGACATGGGTTTGGCCGCCCTGATGTATGACCGGTTGAGCCCGGCGCGCTTTGTCTGTGGGCCCCTGCCGCTGTGCGACGGGGTTATCAAGTCCGCCCACGGGCTCTTGAGTTCCCCGGCCCCGGCCGTGGCCTATCTCCTCCAGGGGACCATGGTTAAAGGACTGGAGAGCCAGGGCGAGACAGTCACCCCCACCGCCCTGGCCCTGCTCAAGACCTTCGGGGCCGAGTTTGGGCCTTGGCCGGCCATGACCCTGGAGAGCCAAGCCCTAGTCTACGGCTCGCGAACCCTACCCGGGGTGCCCAATGGGGCCCTTTTCGCCTGGGGGTCCGCCCTCGCCCCTGGCCGGATGACGGAAAACCGGCCCGGCCAGCCAGAAAGCGACCCCACTAGAGGATTTAGCCTTCATAGCCACGCCAGCCCCCCTGGCCCGGCTGACCCTAACGGCCAAACTGCCCCCAATGACCCAGGCAGCCCGGGCTGAGAAGATTTTCTTACCCCCATTCCCTGGCCAGGCCCGTTGAGGGGGTTTTTCGGCGGCGCCCGCTGGGGGAAGCCGCTGACTGGAGTCGCGGCGGCCCCCCTTGGCTTATTGGGTCTCGCCTACAAAAAAAACCAAAGGCTTTGAGCTATTCGCCTCTATAATAGGCTGGCCGGGAGCCGAGCCGGTAAAACCGCTGACGGGATTTTCTGGAAAACTTTTTATGACTGACTCAACCCTCATCTATGGGCCTCAGGAAGTGGCCAAAGCCTTGGCTAACCTGGCCGCCGAGATCCTCTCGCGCCGCCCGGAGACTCCAGTGGTGGTGGGCGTCCGGCGGGGCGGGGCCACCATGGCCGCTCGCTTGGCCAGCCTGATGACCGCCTCCCTGGGAGCCCCCCCACCTTCCGGGATTCTGGACATCAACCTCTACCGGGACGACTGGACCCGGGCCCGGGCTCTCCCCAAAGTCGGCCGGACCGAGATTCGGCTGTCCCTGGACCACCGCCGGGTCATCCTGGTGGACGATGTTCTTTACACCGGGCGCACGATCCGGGCGGCCCTGGAGGAGCTAACCAACTTTGGTCGACCAGCCCGGGTGGAATTGGCGGTTCTGGTGGATCGCGGTCAACGCGAGATGCCCATCCAGGCCGACTACCTGGCCTTTAAGGTCGCGGCCCAGGGTGATGAGGTGGTAGAGGTCTGTTTCGCGGGGGAAGGTGGGGAAGACCGGATCCTCTTATTAAAAAAAACCGGCTCCTGAAAGAAAGCCAAACTGGCGAGAGAGAGCCGCTCCGTCGCTGGCCTTTCCCGTTTTACGGGAGCCAACTTTCTCCAGAGGCCAGGTTGAGCCTCAAACTTGGCGACTTCCGGCTCCCCAAATTCTGGCCGCAAGGCTTCTGGCTTAAAGACTCCTGGCTTCAGGGCCTCTGGCTTAAAAATTTCTGCCTTCAGGCCTTCTGGCTGGCAGCCCTAACCTGAGCCCGCGGAAGCCTGAAGCTTGTTGAGCCCCGCCCTGGCCAAAAAACAAAACCCGGCCCGCTCTCCCCCCGCCCCCGGGTGGGGAGAGCGGGGCCAAAGACGCGCGAGAGGAAGGAAGATCATGGCTCAAGCCGCGGTATTCATCATAAATGGCTTTGAGGAGATCGAGGCCGTCGCCACTATTGACATTTTACGGCGAGCCGGGGTCAAGACCGAAGTGGTCTCCCTAGAACCTACCTTACAGGTTACCGGCTCCCACCAGCTCGTCTTGACCGCCGACCGACCCCTGGCTGGCCTGAACCCGGACGCCTATGACATTCTGATCATCCCGGGCGGGACCATCGCTTACGTGGAGCGCCCCGAGTTCATGAGCCTCATCGCGGCTCAGGCGGCCAAAAAAAGCCAGAGACTGGCCGCCATTTGCGCCGCCCCCACGGTTTTCGGGCGACTGGGGCTTTTAAAGGGCCTTAAAGCGGTCTGCTACCCCGGGTTTGAGAAAGAGCTGACCGAGGCCCAGATTCTGAATGTCCCGGTGGTGACTGATGGGCTCATAACCACTGGTCGGGGTCCGGGGCTGGCTCTGGACTTCGCCCTGGAAATCGTCAGCCTCATCGTCTCCCTTGAGGCGGCCCAGACAGTCAAAAAAGGCCTGCTGCTGGCCTGAAAAAACCCGGCCCGAATCAGGCGACCCGCCGGTCCCAGCGGCCCTGTCCCGGCCTGGCCAGGGCCGACCCAGTTTTCCCCGCCCCTGGGCGGGTTTTTTCCCTTTAATATAGTAGGGGCCGACCCCCAGGGAGCCGGCCCCGCGCCCGGCTCCCCGGCCGCCAGCCGCCCCCACGAGGAACGCTATGACCCAGTTTAAAAGACGGCCGAAACCGAAACCGGCCGTGGCCTATAAAAAACCTTTCCGCCCAGTTAACCGGGGCAAGCTCCACGAGTATGAGAAGGCGGAGGGACCCCAGGGCCCAGTCCTCTTCCGGCGCCCTAAAACCGACCGTCGCTTCGGGCCCAAACCCGGGCCAGACCGCCGCCCCCCCCAAAATGGCGGGGCCTGGGGCGAAGGAGAGGACGAGGGGACTGGAGCGAAATACCCTCCCCGGCCCGGTCGGGAGCGCTTCAACCGCGACCAGCCTGGTTTCCCAGATCGCCCCCCCAAGAGACGACCGGGGCAGAACTCCTTCGCCGGCCCCCGCAGGCCTCGGGAGAACCGCGGCTCCTGGGACCGGCCCAGTCGCTCGGACCACCCCAGCCGCTCTCCCCTGCCCCAGGCCCTGCTGGCGGCCTCGGCCCGGGAGCTGCCGCTAGCTCTCCAGCGACTCGACGAGGTTGAGGAGATCGCTGAACGGACGGCCACCGACCTGCTCAATGTCTCCGAAGCCCTGTCGGTCTACATCACCTCTTTGCAAGCCGCCGTCCAGATGGCCAAACTGGGCCAGGAGCCCGACTCGACCACCGGGTTTATCCAGGTGCCCACCCAGATCTTTCAGGCCCTGACGGAAACCCTCCCCCGATTTGGGGAATCGTCAAGCCTTATCGTCAACCTGGCCGGTTTTCATGACCAGATAGGCCAGCGGCTCATCCGGGTCCACGACTGTCTGACCGCCCTGGAAACCGCCCTGACCGGGCTAGCCAGCCCCAAGCCTGGCCCGCGACCAGGCCAGGGCGAGGGCTATAAACCGCGCCCTCGGCCTGGAACCGACGATGGCTTTAAACCACGGCCCCGGCCTGGGACCGGCGATGGCTTTAAACCGCGGCCCCGCCCCGACCGGGAGAATGAGGAGGGCCGACCCGCCCGGGCCAACCACTGGGCCAAGGGGCAGCCGGATCAGGCTGAACGCGGCCAAAGTGAACGCGGTCAGGGCGAGCCAAAACCCAAAAAATGGGCCAAACAGGGGCCGGCGACCAAGGACTACGCCGCCGCCCGCGATAAGCGCCCACCGGCTGACCGGGCCAAAGGCCCGGTCAGCCCCTCGCCCCGAGGTTTGGCCGCCAAAGCCAAAAACCGGGACCAGTCTCTAGTCGGGCCGACCGAGGACTCCCTGACCCAGGCCGAGGTTGATGAGCTGATGCGCCATCTTTTTAAGTAAACCCCGGCTGGGCGGGCTGTTTCTAAGCCAGTTTTTCCAGAGCCTGGACTTTTTCGGCCCGGCTATTTCCGCTCTGAACGCTTTTGAGTCAAAAATAGATCGGCCCGGCAAGCCAAATCTCGTGGGCGGCCTTCGGATTTAGGGCTCAGAGCCTTCGAGCGCCTGACTTTTTCTGAGACAAATTTTTCAGGCGCGACATTCTGGTGAGTAATTTTGGTGAGCGCTATGGTTCCCTCCCCCTCCCCTTCCCGCGCGCCAACCCAGGCCGTGGCCGCCCTCCAGGACGTCCAGTTGAGCCTGGGTGGGCGCGTCATCCTTGATGGCCTGAGCCTGACTCTCCAGCCCGGGACCAAGACGGCCCTCTTGGGGGAGTCCAGTTGTGGCAAGAGCGTTCTCCTCAAAACCCTAGTCGGTCTCTTCCGGCCCCAGCGAGGGCGGGCTCTACTCTTTGGGCGGGATCTGGCTCAGGCCAGCCCTCGGGAGCTGGCAACCCTGCGCCGCCGGATCGGCATGCAGTTTCAGGCCGGGGCCCTGTTTGACTCAATCCCGGTCCAGCTGAACCTTTGGTTAGCCAGTCAGGAGAGCTCCCGGGGCTCCAAACTTCAGAATCCGGTCACCGAGGCGGACATTTTAGACCTGCTGGGCCAGGTGGGTTTGCGCGAGGCCGCCGATCGCCTGCCGGCCAGCCTGTCTGGAGGCATGCGCAAACGAGCCGCCCTGGCCCGGGCTCTCATCGGCGACCCAGAGTTGGCCATCTTTGACGAGCCCACCGCCGGGCTCGATCCCCAGACCTCCAGCCTCATCATCAACCTGCTTAACAATCTAGCCCAGAATAGCCAGGCGGCCATGATTCTGGCCACGACCGACCCGGACGTGGCCAGAAGGTTCACCGACCAGGTCATCCTGATCCGAGCCGGCCAAGCCTACGCCACGGGTTCCTTGACTGAGCTCCGAGCTCGGGGCGATCCATATATTGACAACTACCTCCAACGCCAGTTAGTGGTCTAGCGGACTGGGGCCTAATTCGTCCGCTCTGAAAATAACTCACTTAGTTCAGTCAGGAGTTGAGCTTTGGCGGCGGTTATAACGGCTACGGGAGCTTTAGCCATTTCAACTTTGACAATGTATCTTCAATCTAAGCTATTTTATGGTATTTTTTTTATTATAATATTCAATAAATTAATATAGCGTTTTTACTAACTTTTGAACTAAATTAAAGAAGTCTCACTATTATCTAACCAATAAAAATCGTCATCTTGGCCGCCTTCTGACTCTGGCCTTACGCGCCCGCTAACGGGCTTTTTCAGGCTGTCCAGTTGAACTTGGCAGGTTTTCTTCTATAGACTAAATAAAAATTCCTGATTTTCCAACCACTTAATATTTAATCTTGACAGAGCTCTCACGCCTGATAAAATAATATACGTTATGGTTGGGAGCGTTAGCGCGATGGCTACAAATACTTGATTTATATATTGTATAAATTATCTAACTATTTTTTTACTGGTGTTAATTTATGGAATTAAAATTTAATAAAAATATTAAAGATTCTGTATTTAGGAATTTTTTTAGAGTTGAACAGCGGGCCCTTGAAATCTTTAACGCTTTAAACAATACTTCATATTCTGACAAATCTATAATTAATTTTAATATTTTAGATGATACAGTTCTCAAAAATCGTTTTAATGATATTTCTTTTATAGCTGATAATAAAGTTGTTGTTTTAATTGAACATCAGTCAATAATAAATAAAAATATTCCTTTAAGATTTTTATTGTATCTAACAAGAATATATGAAATATTTATAAGTAAGCTTACTGCTGGTACTATTTATAAATCTAAAATAATTAACCTTCCTACTCCACAATTAGCTGTTTTTTATAATGGTGACGAGGATATAGATAATATAAGTGAACTTAGGCTTTCTGATGCTTTTATCTGTCGTGATTCTTCGTTTTTAGTTACTAATAATAAAGAGTTAAATACTGTTATTGAATCTACATTTAAAGATCCTTATTTTCCACTTGATGTAGTGGTAAAAGTTTATAATATAAATAAAGGATATAATCTTGATTTTGTTAACAAATCTAATTCTTTAAGAGAATATGTTGAATTTATTGCTTTATTAAAAATAAATATAAAGTTAAAAAATACTCTTGAAGAGGCTATTTCAACGACTATCACTGAATGTATTAAAAAGAATATTATGAAGGAGTTCTTTTTATCTCATCCGGCGGAGGAACTAACAATGTGGTTAGAAACTGAATATGATTTTAACACTCACTTGGCGGTGAGGTTTGAGGAAGGCCGCGAGGAAGGCGTGAAAAAAGTGGCCCTTAATCTTCTTAAAAAAGGGTCTTCGGTAAGTTTTGTTGTTGAGACTACTGGTCTAGCTGAGGAAGTTGTCAAAAAAATGAAGGAAAATCTCGGAGATATAGGCCCATTTTAGCTAGGATCTGAATATATTTCTTTTATAGCTGGTAATAAAGTTGTTGTTTTAATTAAACATCAGAAAAAATAAATTATATTATTTATCTTAAATTTTATTAGATATTATAAAGTATATGAAATATTTATAATTAAACATAATATTGTCACAATTTTAAATTTAAAATAATTAAATGATCTACATTACAATTATTATTTTATAATAGTGACATGGTGACGATTATATAGACAATATATACTAACTTAGACTTTATGATATTTTTATCTGTTGATATCCTTAATTTATAGTTACTAATAACAAAAAATTAAATACTTTTATTTAATCTGCTCTTATAGATATTTATTTTTTTATTTAATGTACATGTAATAATTTATACTATAAAAATGATATAATTTATATTTTTTTCAACAATAATAATTTAAGAAAATACGTTGAATTTATATCTTTATTAAAAAATAGGTATAAAGTTAAAAAATACTTTTGAAGAGGCTATTTCAACGACTATCACTGAATGTATTAAAAAGAATATTATGAAGGATTTTTTTTATCTCATCCGGCGGATGAACTAACAATGTGGTTAGAAACTGAATATGATTTTAACACTCACTTGGCGGTGAGGTTTGAGGAAGGCCGTGAGGAAGGCGTGAAAAAAGTGGCCCTTAATCTTCTTAAAAAAGGGTCTTCAGTAAGTTTTGTTGTTGAGACGACTGGTCTGGCTGAGGAAGTTGTCAAAAAATTGAGGTGAAATCTCTGAACTATAAGCTAGTTTAGCTAGGAGCCTGTTGGATTATACGCAGTGAAAAACTCTAACTACATTTTTTTATCAACTTAGGCTATTACTATAAATATATTAAAATCAATACACTAATTTTTTAACCAAATAAGCTCCTAGATTAATATATTTTATTTATTATTTTTGTTTTTAACAAATTATATTAATCGACATTCAATATATAGCATTAATTTATAATTTTCTAATCTAAATATAGTTAATTTCAGCTTTTTTTTCTGGGAGGGAGGAATGAGCGAATTTCCCTTCCAGTCCGCGAGCTTGGACAAAATTGATATCTACCTGACTCCCGCCCCAGACCCAGCTTTAAAAGAGCGATTCTGGGCGGCCCAGTCCCTCCTCCCGCCCAGCCGACAAAAAAAAATCGCCCGCTACCGGCGACCGGCGGATCAGGCCCGGTCGCTGGCCGCCGGTCTCTTGTTGTGGCGATTTTTAGGGGTCAGAGCGGATGGGGACCTGACTGTGGGCCCCTTTGGCCAGCCCAGGCTGACCAAAGGGGGCCCCTGCCTGAGCCTGAGCCACTCGGGTGGGCTGGCGGGCCTGGCGGTGAGCCCGGAGCCCTTGGGCCTGGACCTGGAAAGGGACCAGCCCGAGCTGAACTGGGCCCGCCTGGCTCAACGGATCCTCACTCCCAGGGAACGGGAGCGGTTAAGCCAGTGGCCCAACCCTCGGGAGTTTACCCTAGCCGCCTGGACCTTGAAGGAAAGCCTGGCCAAGGCCACTGGTCGAGGTCTGACTGAAGAACTGTGGTCAGTGGAGCCCCTAGAGACCTTCGGGCGAGTCACCATCCAGGGCCAGGTCTGGCTCCTGGGCCACCGCCTAGCTTTAAACCACCACGTGGCCATCTGCGTGGCCCAGGGGAGCCAGCCACGCTTCTGGCTGGCCGAGAGCCTGGCTCAAAACCCCCGCGTCACTCCCCTCCCGACCCAAAAACTTTTTGAGCTAGCCCTCTGAGGGTAAAATCCGGCAATAGTTGACCCTGTTCCAGTTTTACCTGGCAGCGTTCTGAAAATTTCGGCCAATCTTACAAAAAATGTTATATTTTAAACACCACAAGATATTACGCCCCTTGATTTAATTCCTTTAATTCAAAAATTTTTCCTTAAAAATAAATTTTATCTATTTTAGTATTTTCTTAATAAGAATATCATACATAAATATTTAATTTTTTACTTTATCATTAGATATTAGCATTAAACTACGTTATACTATTTTTTATTTAAAACAGCTTTTTATGTTGAATTTTTCACATTACTTATAAAAAAAATTAACCCAGCCGAAAAATCAAATATTTTTATGTTTCAGATTTTACCTGGCCTCGTTCGTTCAACTTCCTTAGAAATGCTGTCACTTACATCTAAATAACAATTATAAAAACATTAATTCATATATTATTATAAAAATATATTAAAATATTAGCAAAATTTGCAATTAGATAGTTAATTTATATTTAAAAATATAATTTTTTTTAAAATTTTTGCGTCAGGCCCAAGTTGGGGCGCTCATTTTTTTCGGAATGGCGCCGCCAAAATCGGCTACCTGATCAACAAAAATCGGAAAAACTGTCATTTCGAGTGAATTTTACACATTCTTAAAAGGAATTTACCGCCCTTGGCTGGTGGCCTACTTTTGACTGAGAAATGTAGGCCAAAATGGATCAGCAATAGTTGAGAATAACCGGCGGGTTCTTGACCACAAAAAGAAATAGCCCCAAAACCTGGCCCAACTCGGTTGTAAAACTTCTCAGCTGAAACGGTTAAGAGCCCTCAAGCCCCAACTGTATTTTTTTCCACCTGCGTGACCCGGCCGACCCGAGCGATTTAAGAGGAGGTGATTTCCCGGACAATATCCAGAATCGAAGTGGAGTTGGACTGGATCTGGTAAAACTTTTCCTGAACGTCCTTGGAGTTGGCCACGCCTCGTCTGACATTTTGCAAGGTGACGTCGATCATCTTGCGGGTGTCTAAAACGGAGTTGGCGCTCTTGACGGCCAGGTTACGCACCTCATCAGCCACCACGGCGAACCCAGAGCCGTACTCCCCGGCCCGGGCCGCCTCCACCGCCGCGTTCAAAGCCAGGATGTTAGTCTGGAAGGAGAGGTCCTCAATGGATTTGAGGATGGAGACGATCTTGTTCGTGAGCCCATCAATCTCGCTCATAGCCTCGGACATGCGGGTGATGGTGTCCTCGGCCTCGACCACGGACTGGTGATTGAGAGCCGAGATGGAGCTGATCCGGCTCATATGCTCGCGGCCCAAGCTTAAGCGCTTTAAAAGGTAGTGATGGCAATTCTCGGGGGTATTGACGCCCATATGAATGGCGGAGATCATTTTTTCACAGGAGTTGTAACCACAGCCGGAGCAGTTGAAGAAGTCCTCGTCCCCGGCCTTGCCGAGGCTCTTGACAATATCCGTTCTTTCTAGGGGCGAAACCTTGGAGACACGGAAGTTGGCCGAATGGTCCACATAGGTCCGGTTGTACAACCCCGGAATCCAGTAGCTGGCCACCAGGGAGTTGATGTCCACGGCTTTGGCGCCCCGCCGGAAGAGGCCTTTCCTGACTTTGGCCTGATAGCGCTGGCGCAGCTTCTGGTCGCGCTCCTTGACCTTGAACTCCAGCTCATCGAAAGTCTTCTCGTGAATCCCGGGCACCCCGGTCCCTCCCGCGCAGCCTGACTCGCAATTGAGGGCGTCAATGAGCAATGGGGCCACCCCAGACTGGATGGACTGGCTCAAGGTTTCCAGGTAGGGGTAAATGGCGTTAGGGCCCTCAATCTTGCGGGTGAAGTTGGTGGCGTTGGCGTTATAGCGCTCCAGAGTCTTCATCAGGCCCCCCGGGGTGGGAAACAGCACGGCCCGCTCGGCTAAAGGGCCCTCGTAGGGGACTTGGGGATAGGCGGAAAGATCAATGCCCTCACTCTGAATATGGGCCAGCAGACTGGTGAAGGTCACGTTGTAATCGCCGTAGCCAGTCTCCTCAAACTCCCGCTTTTTGGCGTAACAGGGCGACATGACCGCGATCTGGTGGGCCCTGTACTGGGGGTAAAAATGCCGAATCATTTTCATGCTGTGCAGCATGGGGCTGTCACAAGGGGACAGGTGCCGCAACAGCTCCGGCTGATAGATCTCGCAGTAAGTCACAATAGCCGGGCAGGGTTGAGCCAGGACCGTGACCGGCATCTCCTGGCGGATGTGCTCATAGTAACTTTTAATGGTCAGCTCCGCTCCGAAGCTGACGTCAAAGACGGCCTCCACGCCCAGGGATTTGAGCCAACCATTGAAGTTCAGGTACTGGTCGGGAAAAGTGGAGGCCACCGCCGGGGCCACAATGGCGATCATTTTGACGGAATTGCCGATATCCCTCATGAAGAGGGAAAAATCGTCCACCCCCACCCTGGCCCCATGCTGGCAGGCGTAAACGCAATGGCCACAGCCCACGCACAGGTCGTCCACCACTCGGACAATCTTGCCATCGGTGGCGTCATTGGCGAATTTGACCGGGCAGGAAGCGATGCAGCGGTGGCAATTAACGCATTTTTCCTCAATGGTCTTGATGACTGGCTTCAAGTGGCCCATAATATTTACCCTTTAGCGCGAGACATAAACCCCATAACCAGGCGAAATCTCAATTAATGACCAATTGCCGCCAAGCCCGACGCCGCGCCTGAGAACCCCAGACAACGGCGAAAACCTCTGGGCTGGCCTCAGCGATGAGCGAAAAAACAATGGTCAAACGGAAATATCGGCCAAAAAAAAGAAAACTTT
>JAISMU010000002.1 GCA_031276635.1 Deltaproteobacteria bacterium
ATATTCGGGATTTTGAGGGAGTAAGGAGTCTTCCTGTCTTTCCAGGAAACGCCATTTAGGGTCAGATAGCCGGTTTGAAATAATATAGGAACTGGTGAAACGCTGCCGGGAATAAATGATCTCAGGCTTTCCTCGGAGTCTCTGAGGGGCTCTTCGAAAATAAAAGCGTCTGGGTCATTGGCGATAAGCTTGGACAGAAAAGTTGGTGGGCCGGATTGGAGCCAGTATTCGGAAAAAGATTTATAAAAGAAAAAATTAACGATGGAAAAGGGATTCAGCACTCTGGTCGCCATATCTAGAGAAGTTTCATCAAATTGGGTCTGCCCGTCAAAAACGTAACCATCATACCATTTTAATATTTCCGCCTTCAGATCGGCGACAGTGGAGTTTGGCGGCATCATATCTTTCTCAATGAGGACACTCAGAGTATCCTCATAACGATCCGCGAAAAGAGCGTCCAGGTCCTGGAGAGTGAAACCACAGATTCCAGCGAACTCCGACATAAGGGATATGTCAACAATATTGTTGGAACTTTGACCCAGAGCGACTCTAGCCGCTTGCGAGATGCCGGTTACAAAGACAAAACGAATGAATTTGTCAAGTTTTTTAAAACCACGATAAAAATCGTGGAGCGTCGCCAAGTTGGCTTCGGCTATCGCGGGCTGGTCAAGGTTATCAATAATAGGGGCGTCATACTCGTCAATCAAAACGACCACTTTGCGAGCCGTTCCAAGGTTAGGGGAGCTTTCCGCGAGAGTTGACTGCGATTTATTATATTTAATGTAAAGGCCCGTAACAAGCTGTTTAAGCGCGGCGCCAAGAGACAAATCTGTAATTGAAAGACCTTCAGAAGTCCCTAATTCATTAAGATCTAGCATGATAAGCTTTTCTAAAAGGTCTGGTTGGGAGGTTTTATCATAATCCATGCTGAGATAGATGACAGGATGGGTTTCAAACGCGAAGCCTGAGGAATCAATCCACAACCCTTTAAAAAGCTCCCGTTGGCCAAGAAATAGGGCTTCAATAGTGCTGAGAAGGAGGGATTTCCCAAAACGACGGGGACGACAAAGAAAACAAACTTTACACTTTTTAACCATATTATATATATATTCGGTTTTATCAGCGTAAAGCATGTTTTCGCTGATAATTTCAGAAAAAGTTTGGTTAATTTTTGTAATTTCTTTTCGCACGCCAAACTCCAAAAGCGGTGAGGGGTTAACTGGACTAATTTAAACATTTTACCTGAGATTAAAGTTTTAGGCCAGAGGGGCTTATTTACTCCAATTGTATTTTTTTAATATTAATAATAAAAATATAGCTTTAATACGATTAATTATTTATAAATACAACATATTTCAAGAGACATTAAAATTTGGTCGATTCCAGGAACCAATAAAAATATTTTTCATCTGGGTAGTATTTCCTGGCCAAAGTGTAAAATTCTGGAACATTTGTCCTCTATCCAAAACTCCCCTGGCGGTGTTCCGAAAATTTCTGGACACTTTCGAAAATTACAAGATTGCCTCGCTCGCAAAAATTCATTATTTCTGAAACAACGTTGGTAACATCTTGAAATCGCGAACTTTACTTAGGGCCTGCTTTTAAAAACCTCTATTTTCGCGAAGATGTTAAGATTTTCACCACCACTATTATTATTCTGTGTTCTTCGGTCCGTTAAATCCAGTAGGCGGTCGGATGAGGCTTTAGCTTTTCGCTCAAGGCTAGCTTTGCCCGCCCCTCAGTCTAAAACTCGCGCCAGGGCCGGCCTCTGAGCCGGTATTTTTCGCCCAGGCCAAGTTCCTGTTCTTGAAGATTCTGACCTTGCCCGTCAAAACAACCTCAAGCTTCCCCTCTCTCCCCAGCGGCCCGGCCCCGCGGCTCACCGGGAGTTGGCGGGAACCGCGGCCTGAGGACTGGATATTCTCAAAGATTAGTCGGCCATTTTGAGAACAAAAATAATGGTTTTATTCTCAGCTAAAGGATTCCAGCTCGGCGATCCAGAATCTGGAGCTGGCTCTCGGCTGACCCGTGGAGGCCCGAGATCTTGGGGGCCAAATTAGAATCGTTAGCGCGGGGCGGCTGGCTGTGGCCGGGGTTTTAAACCTTGATTTTAAGGCTCATTTATATTATTTTAACGGTCCGAGGCTAGGGTTTAGGGCGAATACGCCGGTTTCCCGCGAGGATCCGCTCTTGGTGGGCCGGATTCCCGCCCTGATTTTTCCAGCTCAGGGCGAAGACTCAGGGCGGTTTTTTCCGACCCGACCCCTCGCGAATCTATTTCAGGGCCAAGACCCTCGGGACAGCCATGCTCAAATTCATCAGACAACGCTCCGGTGGGGCCATCAGCGTCTTCATCATCGGAGCCATCGCCATAGTCTTCATTTTCTGGGGCGTCGGCGGTCAGGACAGCTCCAATCTGACCTCCATCGGCCTGGATGACACTGAGGTGAGCCTAGCCACCTTCCGGGATGTCCAACGCAATGTCTTGGAGCGTCTGCGAGCCCAGAACCCGACCCTAACTCGGGAAATGGAAACCGTCTCCTACCGCCAGGCCCTGGGCGTGCTGATGGAGCGGCACAATCTTCTGAAACTGGCCCGACGCTACAACCTGCGAATTTCAGACGCTCAATTAGCCGCCCGCCTGCAAAGCTTTCCCGATTTTCAGGAAAACGGTCGGTTCAGCCTGACCCTCTACAAAGACCGCGTCAAAAGGATGGGCCAGTCCCTAGCCACCTATGAGAACTCCCTGCGCGAGGATATGCTCATTGAGATGATGACCGGCTTTGTCCGGAGCCTGGCCCACGTCCCCCAGGACCAGATCCTGGAAGAGTTCCATTTCGCCCAGGACAAAATAGCCCTCAATTACGCCCAGTTCAAATCCGAAAATTACCTCGCCGGCCTCACCCCGACCGAGGAACTCCTCACTTCTTATTATGAGGCCAATAAGGAAAATTACCGCCACCCCGAGGAAATCAAGCTCCAGTATGTCGAGATCCCGGCTGACCAGTTTTTGAGCCAGGTCGAGGCCACCCCGACCGAGATCGAGGAGACCTACGCCTTTGCCCTGCCCGAGCTGACCACCCCGGAAACAGCTGAGGTTAGCCACATCCTGGTGATGTTCAATAACGCCCAGCGCCCGACCCCGGCTGACCAGGCCGAGACTCTCAAAAAAGCCCAGGCTATTTTCGAGCGAGCCAAAACCGAGGACTTCGCCACCCTGGCCAAGGAAGTGAGCCAAGACTCGGCCACGGCTGAAAACGGCGGGGACCTGGGCCCCATCCCCCGTGGAGAAAACATTCAATTTTTTGACCAGGTCATCTTTGAGGAGGGGGCCAAAAACCTCCAAAAACCTGTGGGCCCGGTCCAGTCGCCCATGGGCTACCATATTTTCCTGGTCCGCTCCCTGACCCCGGCCTCGACCAAAACCCTGGAGGAAGTCCGCCCCGAGATGGAGGAGCGGGTTAAGAACCGCCAGGCTCGGACCCTAGCCGCGGATCTCACGGAAAAACTGGAACGGTCGGCCAAGGCCCCCTCCAACCTGGCCGAGGCGGCCAAGACCATGGGCCTGGAAACTCAAGAGACCGACTTCTTTTCCGAGGCCGACGGAGCCCCGGCTTGGCTCAGTTCCCTGGAGGGGGAGACGGCTCGGGCTTTTCGGCTGGAGATCGGGCAATTAGGTTACCCGGTGACCACGGAAAACGGCTATTCCCTCTACACGGTCGCCGAGAAAAAAGCTACCTTTATCCCGCCCCTGACTGACCCAGACACCCGGGCCCAGGTGGAAAAGGACTGGCTGAATCTCCAGGCCCTGGGTCTGGCCAAGGCGGCGGCCAGCCAATTTTTGGCCCAAGCTCAGACCGAGGGCTGGGAAAAAACCGCCGGAGCCCTCCCAGAGACGGTGGAGAAGGGTCAGACCCCCCTCTTCCGGCGCCTGAGCCTTTTTGAGGCCGGAACGCCCTTGATTTACGCCGACCTGACCGCTCTCCAGAAAAGTTATCCTCTGCTGACCCGGATCGGTCAGCTGATCAATGACCCCATCACCTACGGCAATCCCAACGCCGAGGGCTTTTTGGCCTTGAGCTTGGCTCAGGTCGAGCGAGCCGACGACAAGGATCTCGACCAACCCGGAGGTTTTTCGGCTGAGCCCATCAGGGAGCGTCTCCGGAACACCACTTACAACCTTTGGCTGCAAAAGGCCAACCGAGAGGTGGAGCTGCGGGTGCCTGAAGAGCTCCAGTCCTTGATGGCCGGTAAGGATACCGCCAACTGAGAGGAACCGGCCCCTTTTGTTAATTGTTTTTTTCGGTCGACCCACGCCCCGAGGATCAGATAATGTTTGAGCGCTTGACGGAAAAGTTTTCCCAGGTCTTTAATAAAATCACCGGCTTCGGCAAGCTCTCCGAAAAAGACATCGCCGCCGCCATGAAAGAAGTCCGCCTGGCCCTGCTGGAGGCTGATGTCAATTACAAGGTGGTTAAGGAATTTATCATGGCCGTCAGCCACAAGGCGACCGGCCAGGAGATCCTAAAGAGCCTGACCCCGGGCCAGCAGGTCATCAAAATAGTCTACGAGGAGCTCACCGAGCTCATCGGCGGCTCATTCCAAGCCTTGGACCTCACCGGTCGCCCGCCCCACCCCATCATGCTTGTGGGCTTGCAGGGCTCGGGCAAAACCACCACCGCCGCCAAGCTGGCCAATTACCTGAAAAAACAAGGCCGTCGTCCCTATCTGGTCCCGGCTGACGTGACCCGCCCCGCGGCCATCACCCAATTGCTCCGCCTGGCTGAGGAAATTTCCATTCCAGCCTTCCCGACCGAGCCGGGCCAAAAACCCACGGAAATCGCCTTCAAAAGTTTGGCCGCCGCTGGGTCGGTCGGCGCGGAAGTCGTCATCATTGACACCGCCGGGCGCCTCTCCATTGATCAGGATTTGATGGACGAGCTCATCGCCATCCGCGACGCCACCAGCCCCAATGAGATCCTCCTGGTGGCCGATGGCATGACTGGGCAGGAGGCGGTCAAGATCGCCTCGGACTTTGACCTGGCCCTCAATCTCTCAGGTGTGATCCTCAGCAAGATGGAGGGAGACGCCCGGGGCGGGGCGGCCATGTCCATCCGGGCGGTCACCAAAAAACCCTTGAAATTCATCGGCGTGGGCGAGAAAATCCCGGAATTCGAGCCTTTCCATCCCGAGCGCGTGGCCTCGCTCATTCTGGGCATGGGCGATGTCCTGAGTTTGATTGAGAAGGCCCAGGAAGTCATGGACCAGAAAGAGTCCGAGCGACTCTTAAACACGCTGCGCAAAGGCGAGTACACCCTGGATGACTTTCGCAAACAGATGGCCAGCCTGAAAAAAATTGGCACCCTGGAAACAATTTTGGGCATGATCCCGGGCCTGGGCAAACTCAAAAAACTCCGGGACGCTCAGCCCAACCCCAAGGAGATGGGCCGCATTGAGGCCATCATCGATTCCATGACCACCGAGGAGCGCTTCAACCACCTGATCATCGACGCCAGTCGCCGCCGCCGCATCGCCATGGGCAGCGGCACGAGCGTCTCCGACGTCAACCAGTTGATTCGCAACTTCTCCGAAATGCGCAAACTCCTGACCCGTTTCGGCAAACGCGATAACGTGATGGCGGGCGTGTCGGAGTTGCTGAAAAAACTCTCTTAACCCGGCCCTTCCCACGATCCCCGCCGGACCAGGATTTTTTTTCAGTTTTTCGTTGATTTCTTACCAGCCCCGCCCAGGGTCTGGGACCTCTTCCGGGACCTTAACTTTCCCGGCCCGAACATCAGGGGGTTCTCATTCCCCCAAGGAGACAACCATAATGGCTTTGAAAGTCCGACTGGCCCGCTTGGGCGCTAAGAAAAAACCCTACTACCGCCTGGTGGTGGCCGACAGCTCGGCCAAGCGCGACGGTCGGTTTCTGGATATCGTGGGGTTTTATGACCCTAATCGCAATCCCGCTTATCTGGAAATCAAGAAGGAGCTTTTGGATTCCTGGCTGGCCAAGGGAGCCAAACCCTCTGAGACGGTGGCCAGTCTCATCAAGGCCAAAGCTTAGGCTTTTTCGCCCTCATGCTGGAGCTAGTCCGTTTTCTGGCCACCAACCTCAGCTCCCACCCCGAGGATGTGGAGGTTACTGAGGTCACCCCCCAACCAGGCCAGAAAGAGATCCGCCTGAAAGTCAACCCCGAGGATCTCTGCGCGGTCATCGGCAAAAATGGCCGAACCATCAGGGCCATCCGGGTCCTGATGGCGGTGGCGGCCGCCAAAAAGGGCGAGACGGGCCAACTCCTCAAAGTGGACACAGACCTTGAGCGGCTCTGAGCTGGGCGATCCGGGCGACCGGCTGATCCCTTTGGGCCGGATCGCCCGCGCCCACGGCGTCCAGGGGGCGGTGGCGGTGAGCTTGTATAATCCGGAAAACCCCCAGGGCCTCTTGACCGCCCCCCAAGTCTTTCTCCTCACCCCGTCCGAGCCACCCCGACCGGTTACCTTAAACGGGCGGGCGGTCTCGTCTGGGTTGATTGTCAAAATCAAGGGCTTTACCACCCGGAACGCCGCGGAAACCCTAAAAAACCTGGAACTGGCCGTGTTCCGGCGAGACCTGCCAGAGCTGGAAGAAGAAGAGTATTACCAGGCCGACCTCCTGGGGCTGACGGCCTGTTTGGAGGACGGCCAGGCCTTGGGCCAGGTGGTCGACTTCATCGCCACAGGGGGTGGCTTGGTTTTGGTCATTAAAAACGAACGGGGCCAAGAGAGCCTCGTGCCCTTCTGCGAGGAAATGGTCCCCAAGGTCGAGCTGGCAGCCGGGCGGCTGTGGGTGACCAACCGCCCCGGCCTCCTTGAGTTGCCTGAAAAATCATGATCTTTGAGGTTCTGAGCATTTTCCCGGGCCTGTTCGCCTCGTTCCTGGCCGAGTCGCTCCTGGCCAAAGCCCAGGCTAAGGGTCTGCTGACCGTCAACCTCATTGATATTCGCGACTTCACTAGCGATCCCCACCGCACTGTGGACGACCGCCCCTATGGCGGGGGACCGGGCATGGTCTTAAAGCCTGAGCCCGTGACCCTGGCCCTGGAATCCCTCCTCATGCCTGGGGAGGAGCCGCCTCGCGTCATTTACCTAACCCCCTCGGGGACTCTGTTTAACCAGAAAATGGCCCGGGAGCTCAGCGAGCTGCCTCGCCTGGCCCTGGTCTGCGGTCGCTACGAGGGCTTGGACCAGCGATTCATTGACCTCTTCGTGGACCAGGAAATCTCCATTGGCGATTACGTTGTCAACGGCGGGGAGGTCCCGGCCATGGTGGTCATTGAGGCTGTGGCCCGACTGCTGCCAGGATTTCTGGGGCAGAACGAGTCCCTGGTGGAGGAGAGTCACAGTCATGGCCTTTTGGAGCACCCCCACTACACTCGACCGCCGGTCTTCCGGGGTCGGGCGGTCCCGAAAATCCTCTTATCTGGCCACCACGCCCAGATAGCCGCCTATCGCCTGGCCGAGGCCCTGGCCAAAACCAAGGATTCCCGACCGGACCTGTGGTCGCGGCCTGAGCTCCTGGAGGAGACAGTGGCCGCCCTCTCCCGGCCCGGGGCGGCCCTGGCCGGAAAAAAGGGCCCTTGACCAGGGTCACTAGAGGCTCATTGTGAAAACCACGGAATATAAAGGCGCGACTTACTCGGTGGACGATGAGGGGTTCCTGCTGGACTCAAGCCAGTGGGACCCGGGCTGGGTGGAGATGATCCGGGAGCTTGAGGATATTGACGAGATCACGGAAGAGCACCAGGAGGTGATGCGCCTGCTAAGAGACTACTTTCAGGAAAAGGGCCAGCCGCCCCGAGTCCGGGACATGACTCTGGTAACCGGCTTCAAGCTCAAGCAGATCTATGAGCTTTTCCCCTCTGGCCCGGGCAAGGGGGCCTGTAAGATGGCCGGGCTGCCCAAACCCGAGGGGTGCGCCTGAAAAAAGGCCAGCCTGGGAGAAAATCGCTACCCCCGCGGAATTAACGCACCTAGCCTGGCGGAGGGACCCGCCTTCACGGAACCAAAAAAATTGTAATTTTAGGGCACTGGCAACTATTAACATGACTATAAACAGACTATAAAACCAAAAAAATATTAGTTAACAATATAATAATTTGTATTTATTGTTATTTTTAACCAATAATATCTGATTAAGCTTGTGGAAAAAGCTAACAGGTCATCTGGGTCAAGCAATCTTTAAGTAAGAAGTCAGGGCACCAACTCTTAATTCGGTTTAAAAAATTTTTTAAAATATTTTCTAGTTCCTAAAACAAAATTTGATATAATAACGAACAGAATCAAAAATAAATAAATACAAAAATTAAGTGATAATGTTTAAATACTTTATCTATTATAATTGGGACTATTAATATTTATTAAAGAATTTAAATTTTTATATTTATCTGAATCAGTTAATTGCATTTTAGAGCAAGCTAAGACCACCAGATCTTTTCTTTGGAGGTTGTCTTTCTCGGAATATAACCAAGTACAAAAATCATATCGATTAATAATACGTTTAACTGTATCTGGTAGTAAATAATTAGGAAATGAACCATTCCTATTAACATTCGCTGCCTTATTTAAAGCTTGAGCTAAAGCAGAACCTTCCATGCCAGAGGATAGCCTCAATTGACTAACCACAGGTATTTCTTGGCAAAATTTGGCGTATTCGTGAAAAACGCTGTTGGGAACTTCTTCACTCAACAGTTTAAGCTCTTCCTTAGCCTCAGGTGTTGGCCAAGGCTCTTTCAGCTTGCTGGTATATTTTATAAAGGAGTCAATGACAGCTTGAGGAGAGGATATTTTCAGGCCGCTTAAAGTATACTCAGCGGAAAATTTCTGTGAATACTGGTTCCAATTATCGATCACAGTTTTAAATTCATCAACCTTGGGAGGTTGAGGCTGAGTTTGACCTGGTCTCGGCGTCGTTTTCGTTGGAATGCAAGAATAGATTAAAAATCCGAAAATAATTAGACATAATAAAGGAATTAAGATCTTAATTTTAGAATTACTTAGATTGTTTTTAAAATTTTTATATGTTTTCATTTTTTCTCCCTTTTATAAATATATTAACTAATTCAGTTTTATTGATACTATTATTATCTCTTAAATAAGATTGATTTTTATCAGAACTCAGACGATTGTACGTATTACATTCTTTTTCTTCCTTTCTCCAATCATTAAAAGGCTCTATATACTTTATATTACTGTCGCAAAACAAATTAAAATATTTTCTTGGGCATGGAAATAATAAATTAGGATCAATTTTAAAGCAAATATGATCTATTTTTTCTTTATTATTCTCTTTTATATCAGTTACCAACTTATCTTCATTGTTATTTGATTGATTATTCTCATAATTATTAAAATTATTAATCCTATCATGATTAATTTGCTCGTGGTAAGCAGAATTCGATGATCTATTAATATTATTTATAGGTTTATATAATGATTTATATAATATAACAAAAATAAATACAGTAAAAAATAATAACAGAATATTTTTAAAATATTTAATTTGTGTCTTTAAAGTATTTTCCCAAGGTAGATTTAAATCTATTTGAGTAGTAGAACGAGAACAATTTAAGAGAGCTGGCCTAATAACTCTCGCTGAACGATCAGGATCAACACAATTTTTTAAAAAACCGAAAGAAATGCTTGTTATAGGACGGCCAAAAATATCTTTTTCATTAAAATATACTAAAAAAACACATATTTTATCAATAAAAATCCAATCAGGCCTTTGAATTTCTAAATATTGATATTGATTTTTTAGCTCATTATGAACAAACGAATCTTTTAACTGAGCTGGGACCCAAGTTGCAGTTTTAAAATCAACCCAATAATGATGAGCTATATTAATTATCATCTTATATAACTTAAATTTAATCTAGCGTTACAATTACCAAGAGGAATAGATAATTCTCCACCTTTAATATATAAATTAAGAATTTTGTCTTCTGAAATAATTATACTATCAGAACAAGATTTGTAGTCTGAATCCATAACAATTAATCTGTTTTCTTCTAAAAGATTAATATTACCTTTGAAAGGAGTTATTTTATGACTTCTATAAAAAGTTATTTTATAATCGTCTCCTATTTGATCACAATAAATGCCAGGATCTTTATATGAAAGATTTAAATTTAAACCAGAAAAAAATATTTCTTGATTTCCAACAAAATTAGTACAACTAATATTAAGAACATTATTATTATTAAAAGATAAAGATATATTTACATCTATTCCATTATTAACAGTATTTATTAAATCATTTACATTTGTAGTAACAGTATCAATAAAAGTCTTAATCGGCTCAGACGGTTGATATATAAATAAATCATTATCTAAACTTAAACTCGAATATAATTTTTTAATCTCATTTAAATTATCGGTTATAGAATTAATTTGATCCATACTATCTACGGAAAGAGGAATGTTAGACAATGAATCATAAAGAATTTTATCTATATTTTTAGATAATTGATTTGATAAAGCATTTTTTTGATCATAAGACAGTATTTCAGATGCATTTTCTTTATTTACAAATTCTTTAAGTTTATTAAATGACGAATATAATTCATTAATATTATTAATATTATCTTTAAGCTGTAACAATTCTAGATAAAGCCTATAAGGCAGTTCATTAAGTAATTTTTGTCTTAATTCAACTATATTATCATTATTTTCGTCTCTTATTTCTATTAAAAAAGTTTTTATATCATTATATCTACTATTTATATCTGAATAATCTACAATTAAGGAATTTCCATTAGATATTATTTGCCTAATTCTTTCAGATTCCGCTATTTTAATTTCTTCTTGTCTTTGTAAATTTAATTGATCATTCCATTTAGATAATAAAAATGAGCTTAATGATTCCACTTCAGGATCGATTAAATATGGTTTTAGTAATTCTATAGCATTATCATAATTTGGATTTGGTTGATTAGTTAAAGATTGTGCTTTTGTTAAAATAGAGCAAATTTCAGAGCTATTTTGTCTTAATTCTTGGTATTGAGAAAGTAAATTTGGTGAAAACAGGCTCGCAACTGGAGCTAAAGAATTAGTCAGACGCTCGGCCTCAGTTGCGCGTAAGCAGGCTTTATCTATATTTTTGGTTTTTAAATAAAGAGCCTCATAGTCTTCAGTTTCTGCCAATAATTCATTTTTTACAGCTAAAACTTCTTTTATTTCATCACTATTAAGGCCTAAAGTAAGAATAGTATTAGCATATTTATCTAAATAATCATTTACCCTTTTAATTTGGAGCTCTTTAGGGACAGCTCGATCTTCTAAAACTAGTTCCGCATCATGGATTCGATTCCAATTAAATACCGATAAAATAGCTATAACCAAGATTAAAATCGCTACAAACCCTGCGGCGATTCTGCGAATGTTTCTGGTCCGACGCAGCTTTAAACCAATGGCCTCAATCTCAGCCCAATCTTTTGAACCCAAGTATTGGCGCAACATTTTTGGCAAATTATCGCTAATAATTGATATAAAGCTATTAATTGACGTGACTTTAGATAACTCTGAAAGCAACTCATGTTTATAAGCCTCAGCGGCTTCAGCTAACCAAGAATCATATTTATGGCCCTCGCAACGGCCCCAAATATTTTGGAAAAGATATAGGTTAAGAAATAGTTCTTTGACTTTATTTTCATCTCTTAATTTAGTAATTTTATAGTTATAATTTTTGAAAAAAGTCTCAATAATAATACTTACTGGTTCTTCTACGCGATAAGGTGAAATTTTTCCAGCTGTTGGTTGATCATTATCACAGATATGCCCATAGGCGGAAAGAGGTATTACTTTAACAGATTCAAAATAATTATTTAGTTTTTCAAAAATTATATTATAAGTATTATCTTTTTTAATATAATCAATAGCTGATTGATCTTCTGTATCAAGTTTAAAATATTGAGATTTATCCCATTTATTTACTGCAACAACCATTTGAGCGGGTATTCTTGATGATTCACCATAAATATCTCTAATAACATTGATAAAAGTGCCAATTTCTGTCTGTAACGCAGAGATAGCCTCCTGATCTTTCTCATCAGCGGGAAGGAAAAGAATAAAACCGTCAGCTCCCTCAACTCGTTCGCGTAACTTGTCCCGGTCAGTCTCAGCCTCACTTAGGGTTTCGGCGTAATGCCCATCATAATCAAAGGTTTCCAAATTAACGTTGAATTGGCCACTACTATAGCACATGGATAGGTCCATAATGGTCTTGGAAGTAGCCGGAAGAGTGTTTCCAGATTTGAGGGAGTCCCAGTAATTTTTAATTATCTCAATGACTTCAGAGCCATTTAAAGTGATAGCCGGGCAATTTGAAAGCGCGGTGAGATAAACTGTTTTGCCCGTGTGCTTAGAGCCGATTAAAACTATGCTCAAATCGTTGGTCATTTTTTTTCTCCCTGGATTCCGGCTTTGATTTTATTAAAATTTTGTCTATTAATTATTATATTTTTCTTTTTATCTTTATCTAATAATTTATTTTTTTTTATTATAATATTAGAACTTGACTTATAATTATAATCTTCTTTTAAAATAAATTTATTTTTTAAAAAAGAATTTCTATATCTACAAAATAAACTATATATATATTTTCTAAATAAAATAATAACCAATAAAAATACAATAATTAATATAATTATATTATAATAATCATTTGATACTAAATTGGTTTCATCATTCTTAGGCTCAAACAAAATAGATGGCTTAGAAACCTCAGTTAATCTGGCCGTCGATTTCGAGTAACTATCAGGGTCGGCTAAGTACCAGGCTAAATTAAGCTCTGCTAAAGTATTTTTAGGGTTCTCACGAGCTAAAGCGGTCAATTTCTCCAACACCAACAGGGATTCTCGCCCGCCTCGAGAAGATAGTTTTTCCGCAGACTTAGCCGCAATTCCATAATCACCAAATAACTTAAGAGCCTGAATCGGAACCCC